>CAZPIE010000081.1:0-2416 GCA_964586275.1 uncultured Methyloversatilis sp.
TCGATGCCGGCCAGTCGATGCCGGCCAGTCGTTCTGTCGCCCTATATAGCATTCCAGACTAAATATCTCAAGTAATGGGGTCGATAAAATTTTTGATGCGTTCGGCAATGGCCGCGGCGCTCAAACCCAGTTCGGCGAGCATCTGGCCCTGCTCGCCCTGTTCGATGAAGCTGTCCGGCAGTCCCAGCCGCAGCAGCGGCTTGACGATGCCCAGCGCTTCCAGAGCACGGGCGACCTCGGAGCCGGCGCCGCCGATGATCGCGTTTTCTTCCAGCGTGACCAGAAATCCATGCGTGTTCGCCAGTTGTTTGATCAAGTCGATATCCAGTGGCTTGACGCAGCGCATGTTGGCGACGCTGGCGTCGAGCGCCTCGCCCGCCTCGAGTGCGGCAGTGAGCAGGGTGCCGAAGGCGAGGATCGCCACGCGGCTACCCTGTCGGCGCATTTCGCCCTTGCCGATTTCGATGCTGTCCAAAGTCGGTGCTGGCAGGACGGCAGGTCGCATGGAACTGCTGCCGCGCGGATAGCGCACCGCCGCCGGGCCGGGATGACGGTAGGCGGTCGTCAGCATGCGGCGGCATTCGGCCTCGTCGGCCGGCGCCATGACCACCATGTTCGGGATGCAGGCGAGGTAGGAGAGGTCGAAGGCGCCCTGGTGCGTCGCGCCATCGGCACCGACCAGCCCGCCACGGTCGATGGCGAAGGTGACGTCGAGGTTTTGCAGCGCGACGTCATGGATCAACTGGTCGTAGCCGCGCTGCAGGAAGGTCGAGTAGATCGCCACGACCGGTTTCATGCCGCCGCAGGCGAGGCCGGCGGCGAAGGTGACGGCATGCTGCTCGGCGATGCCGACGTCGTGGTAGCGTTGCGGGAACTGCTGGGCGAAGCGCGTCATGCCCGAGCCTTCGCACATGGCCGGCGTGACGCCGACGAGCCGGTCGTCAGCCGCGGCCATGTCGCATAGCCAGTCGCCGAAGACCTGCGTGAAGCTGAGCTTGCCGCCGCTTTTTCCCGAGGCGATGCCGTTGCTCGCGTCGAACTTGGAGACGCCGTGATAGAGCACCGGATCGGCCTCGGCGAGCTTGTAGCCCTGGCCTTTCTTCGTGATGATGTGCAGGAACTGCGGACCCTTGAGCTTGCGCAGGTTCTCCAGCGTCGGCAGCAGCGAATCGAAATCGTGGCCGTCGATCGGGCCGATGTAGTTGAAGCCGAATTCCTCGAACAGCGTGCCCGGCACGAACATGCCCTTGACGTGTTCCTCGGCGCGCTTGGCGAGTTCCAGCAGCGGCGGGGCGACCGACAGCACCTTCTCGCCGGCCTTGCGCGCGGCGTTGAAACTGCGGCCAGAGAACAGGCGCGCGAGGTACTTGTTGAGCGCGCCGACCGGCGGCGAGATCGACATCTTGTTGTCGTTGAGGATCACGAGCAGGTTGGCGTCGATCACCCCCGCGTTGTTGAGCGCCTCGAAGGCCTGGCCGGCGGACATCGCGCCATCGCCGATGATCGCCACGACGCGGCGGTCCTCGCCCCGGTCGCGCGCCGCAACCGCCATGCCGAGCGCGGCGGAGATCGACGTCGAGGAATGGCCGACGCCGAAAGTGTCGTAGGGGCTTTCGTCGCGCTTCGGGAAGCCGGACAGGCCGTCCTTCATGCGCAGCCGCGCCATGCCGGCGCGCCGGCCGGTGAGAATCTTGTGCGCGTAGGTCTGGTGGCCGACATCCCAGACCAGCCGGTCTTCGGGCGTGTTGTAGATGGTGTGCAGCGCGATCGTCAGCTCGATGGTGCCGAGGTTCGATGACAGGTGGCCGCCGGTCTTCGCCACGGACTCGAGCAGGAAGGCGCGCAACTCCTCGGCCAATTCGGGCAGCCGTTCGCGCGGCAGCGCGCGCAGGTCGGCCGGGTCGTTGATGGTGTCGAGCAGCGTGTGCATGGCTAGAAACTGCGCTCGACGATGTAGTCGGTCAGGGCGGCGAGCCGCTGGGTCGGCACGGGGCAGGCGCGCAAGGCCTCGTGCGCCTGTTCGCGTAGTTGGGCGGCGAGTTCCTTGGCGCGGACGAGGCCGAGCATGCTGACGTAGGTCGGTTTGTCCTGCGCGGCATCCTTGCCGGCGGTTTTTCCCAGGGTGATCGTGCTGCCTTCGGCATCGAGGATGTCATCCACCACCTGGAACAGCAGGCCGGCGCGGTTGGCGTAATGGCCCAGCGCTGCCAGCGTCGCATCATCGGCCTCGCCGCAATGCGCGCCGAGCAGTACCGCCGCGCGAATCAATGCGCCGGTCTTGCGGATGTGCATGTATTCCAGTTCCTCGAGCGTCAGCGTCGTGCCGACGGCAGCCAGATCGATGGCCTGGCCGCCGACCATGCCGCGCGAACCGCTGGCCTGCGCCAGCAGGGCGATCATCGCAAGGCGGCGCTGG
>CAZPIE010000081.1:2516-6420 GCA_964586275.1 uncultured Methyloversatilis sp.
CAAGGCGGCGCTGGCAGGACGGCACATCGCTCTCGGAAAGTATCTGGAAGGCGAGAGTCTGCAGCGCATCGCCCACCAGGAGCGCCGTCGCCTCGTCGAATTCGACGTGGCAGGTCGGGCGGCCGCGGCGCAGCACGTCGTCGTCCATGCAGGGCAGGTCGTCATGCACCAGCGAATAGGCGTGGATCAGTTCGACCGCGCAGGCAGCGGCATCGAGCGCCTGTGGAGCGGCGCCGAGCGCCTCGCCGACGGCGTGGCAGAGCAGCGGGCGCATGCGCTTGCCGCCGCCGAGCGTGCTGTAGCGCATCGCTTCGTGCAGGCGCGCAGGGGCGGTGGCGCTTGCCGGCAGCCAGCGGTCGAGCGCGCTTTCGGTACGCTGCTGGATCGCCGCCATCCAGAGGGCGAAGCTGTCGCTCAATCGGCGCCGCCTTCGTCGGAATTGATGGCGGGAACGGAAAAATCGTTCAGCGTCCCGCCGTCGAGGATGCGGATTTTCTGTTCCGCTTGCGTGAGCGTTTCCTGGCAATGCTTGAGCAATGCCATGCCACGCTCGTAGGATTTCAGGGAATCTTCGAGCGATATGCCGCCGCTTTCCAGCGTCTGGACGAGGCGTTCGAGTTCCAGCAAAGCGGCCTCGAAAGAGGCGGGGGGCTTGGGTGAGGCGGATTTCATTGTCTGAAGCAAGGTTGCGAACCCCGCAAAATAGCCTATGGCACCCCTTTCGGTCAAATCATCGATATACTTCCCGTACCTGTATTTCATCCGCTTTTTGGCCTGCGGAGGGCGCGCGGGGCGCCGGTTTTCGGGTGCTTTTTCCTGGAGGTTGGTCGTATATGTCCGATATCGCATCGAGGCTGCAATTGGCACCGGGTGTTTCCCAGTTTCCCGTCGAATGGTATTTCGACGAAAAGCTTTTCGAGCTGGAGAAAAAACTCATCTTCGATGCCGGACCGGGCTACGTCGGCCACGAGCTGATGGTGCCGGAGCTCTACAACTACCGCTCGACCGAGTGGACCGACCACTCGCATATCCTGGTGCGCCAGCCGGATGGCATCTACCGGATGTCCAACGTCTGCCGCCACCGCCAGGCGATCATGCTGCAGGGCAGCGGCACGGCCGACAAGACCATCGTCTGCCCGATCCACCGCTGGACTTACGATACGCAGGGTGAACTCATCGGGGCACCGCACTTCCCGGCCAATCCCTGCCTGAACCTGCACAAGCAGAAGCTGGAGAGCTGGAACGGCCTGCTGTTCAAGGGGCCGCGCTCGGCCAATGCCGACCTGGCGGGAATGAAGGTGGCCGGCGAATTCGATTTCTCCGGCTACAGGCTCGACCACGTCGAGCTGCACCAGTGCAACTACAACTGGAAGACTTTCATCGAGGTTTACCTCGAGGACTACCATGTCGTGCCCTACCACCCGGGCCTCGGCAATTTCGTTACCTGCGACGACCTGACCTGGCAGTTCGCCGACTGGTATTCCGTGCAGAAGGTCGGCATCACCTCGCTCGCCAAGACCGGCTCGAAGACCTACGCGCAGTGGCACAAGGCGGTGCTCGACTACTACAACGGCGAACTGCCGAAGCAGGGCGCGGTGTGGCTGGCCTACTACCCGAACATCATGGTCGAGTGGTATCCGCACGTGCTGGTCGTCTCCACGTTGATCCCGCAAGATGTCGACAAGACGCTCAACGTCGTCGAGTTCTACTATCCCGAGGACATCGCGCTGTTCGAGCCCGAGTTCATCAAGGCCGAGCAGGCCGCCTACATGGAGACGGCGCTCGAGGACGACGACATCGGCGAGCGCATGGACCGCGGCCGTCATGCGCTGCTCAAGCAGGGGCGCAGCGAAGTCGGCCCCTACCAGTCGCCGATGGAAGATGGCATGCAGCATTTCCACGAGTTTTATCGTCGCATCATGGCGGAGGCTTTGCTCCAAAAATGATCACTGTCGACCACACCGCTGACCGCGTCAGCCTTGCCGTCATGGGCGAGTTCACGCTCGAAGACTTCACCGAATTCGAGGAGTACCTGATCGCCAACGAACTGTTCGATGGCTCCCACGACCTGCTGTTCGACCTGCGCGAGATGGCCGGCTTCACAGTCGACATGGCGTGGGAAGAGATCAAGTTCTCGCGCATCCACGGCGGCGACTTCAAACGTGTCGCAGTGGTCACCGACAGCCAGTGGGTGGCTTGGAGCGCGTGGCTGGAGAAGACCTTCGTCAAGGCCGAGTTGCGCGTGTTCGCCGATGACGGCGAGGCGCGGAGCTGGCTGGCGGAGGAGGCGTGATGTCAAATACCCTGGTCAGCGTCGACGCACTGGTCGCCCATCTCGACGATCCGGACTGGCGCGTCTTCGATTGCCGCCACGACCTGAGCAACCTCGAATATGGCGAACAGGCCTATGCCAAGGGCCACATCCCCGGCGCCCTGTTCATGCACTGCGACCGCGATCTCTCGGGGCCGCTGACGGGCCGGAACGGGCGCCATCCGCTGCCCGACAGCGCCACCTTCGCCGCGCGCCTGGGCGCCTGCGGCGTGGGACCGGAGACACAGGTCATCGCCTACGACAACGAAGGGGGCGTGTTCGCATCCCGACTCTGGTGGATGCTGCGCTGGCTCGGTCACGACAAGGTCGCGCTGCTCGATGGCGGCCTGGCCGGATGGAAGCGTGCCAAGCAGCCCATGGAAATCGAGCTGCGCCGCTTTCCGCCCGCCGCTTTCGTGCCGCGCCCGCAGGACAGCCAGGTCGATGCGGCCTATGTCCTCGCGCATCTGCGCGCGCCGGACATGCTGCTGCTCGATGCCCGCAACGAGGATCGCTATGCCGGACGCAAGGAAACGCTCGACCCTGTCGGCGGCCACATCCCCGGCGCGATCAACCGCTTTTTCTACGACAACCTCGACGATGCCGGCATTTATTTCAAGTCGGCCGACGAGTTGCGTGCCGAGTTTGCCGACCTGCTTGGCGATCGCGATCCGCGCACGGTGGTGCATGTCTGCGGTTCCGGCGTGACCGCCTGCCACAACATGCTGGCGATGGAGGTCGCCGGCCTGCATGGCTCGAAGCTCTATGTCGGCTCGTGGAGCGAGTGGTGCAGCGACCCCTCGCGCCCTGTTGCGACCGGAGATCAGCCGGGGTAGCGGGACAAAGCCCAACCCACGTGCTCGCGCACCAGCGCCGACGGACAGTCGGCGCGCGCGAGCAGGGCGGCTCGGGCCTGTTCCGATGGCGCGGCGTTCCCCAGCGCCACGGCAATATTGCGCAGCCAGCGTTCGTGGCCGATGCGCCGGATCGGGGAGCCGGCCAGCCGTTCGTTGAAATCGGCTTCCGTCCAGGCAAACAGTTCCGCCAGCGTAGCGTGCTCGAGCCCGTTGCGCGGCAGGAAGTCGGCCTCACGCGTCGGCGTTGCGAAGCGGTTCCAGGGGCAGACGCGCTGGCAGTCGTCGCAGCCGTAGATGCGGTTGCCCATGAGGGGCCGCAGTTCCTCCGCAATGCTGCCGGGATGCTCGATGGTCAGGTAGGAAATGCAGCGCCGCGCGTCGAGCCGCCAGGGCGCGATGAAGGCACGCGTCGGGCAGATATCGAGGCAGGCGGTGCAGTGGCCGCAATGCGGCTCGACCGACCCGTCGGCGGGCAGCGGCAGGTCGACGAACAGCTCGCCGAGAAAGAACCACGAGCCGGTCCGCGACAGCAGCAGGGTGTGCTTGCCGCGCCAGCCGAGGCCGGCGTTCTGCGCCAGCTCCACTTCCATGACCGGCGCCGAATCGACGAATACGCGATAGCCGAAAACGCCAGTCTCGGCCGTTATCCGGTCGGCGAGCTGCTGCAGGCGGTTGCGCAGCAGCTTGTGGTAGTCGCGGCCCAGCGCGTAGATCGAAACCTCGGCAAACTCGGCGC
>CAZPIE010000082.1:0-6417 GCA_964586275.1 uncultured Methyloversatilis sp.
GGTGCCGTCCCGCCAGCGCCGACTGTTACTTGAACGGGTGGCGCAGGACGATGGTCTCTTCGCGGTCCGGGCCGGTGGAGATCATGTCGACCGGAACGCCGCAGACCTCCTCCATGCGCTTGATGTAGGCGCGCGCCGCCGCGGGCAGCCCCTCCAGCGTCTTGACGCCGACCGTGCTGTCGGTCCAGCCGGGCATCGTTTCATACACCGGCTCGCAGCGTTCGAGGTCATCGGCGCCCACCGGCAGGATGTCGGTGAACTGGCCATCGAGCTTATAGCCGATGCAGATCTTCATTTCCTCGATGCCGTCGAGCACGTCGAGCTTCATCACGCACAGGCCGGACACGCCGTTGATCTGGATCGAGCGCTTGAGCGCGGCGGCGTCGAACCAGCCGCAGCGGCGCGCCCGCCCGGTGGTCGCGCCGAACTCGTGGCCCTTGGTGGCCATGTGTTTGCCGACCGGGTCTTGCTTGTCGACGGCGTCATAGAGTTCGGTCGGGAACGGGCCGCCGCCGACGCGCGTGGTGTAGGCCTTGGTGATGCCGAGCACGTAGTGCAGCATGCCGGGGCCGACGCCCGAGCCCGCCGCCGCCGCACCCGCGACGCAGTTCGACGAGGTGACGTAGGGGAAGGTGCCGTGGTCGATGTCGAGCAGCGTGCCCTGCGCGCCTTCGAACAGGATGTTGGCGCCGCTCTTGTGAGCTTCGTAGAGCGCGCGCGGCACGTCGGCGATCATCTTCGCGATGCGCGGCGCGATGGCCATGGCCCCGTCGAGCGTCTGCTGGAAATCGACCGGCTCGGCGCCCAGGTAATTCTTCAGCACGAAGTTGTGGTAATCGAGAATTTCGCCGAGCTTTTCGGCGAAGCGCTTCGGCCGCAGCAGGTCCTGCACGCGCAGGCCGCGGCGCGACACCTTGTCTTCGTAGGCCGGACCGATGCCGCGACCCGTCGTGCCGATTTTTTTGGCGCCCTTGGCCGCTTCGCGCGCCACATCCAGCGCCTGATGGTAGGGCAGGATCAGCGGGCAGGCCTCGGAAATCTTGACGCGGGTTGCGGCATCGCAACCGGCGGCCTGCAACTCGTCGAGTTCCTTGATCAGCGCATCGGGGGCCAGCACGACGCCGTTGCCGATGTAGCAAGTCACGCCTTCACGCAGGATGCCGGACGGCACGAGGTGCAGCACCGTCTTCCTGCCATTGATCACCAGCGTGTGTCCTGCGTTGTGGCCGCCCTGAAAGCGCACCACCGCCTGGGCGTGGTCGGTCAGCCAGTCGACGATCTTGCCCTTGCCCTCGTCACCCCACTGCGTACCGACTACCACTACGTTCTTGGCCATTTCAATTCTCCCCTAAAGACTCGACAATCCATTGACCGTTGCGCCGCACCAGTTGGCGATCGCAGCCGGCCTCCCGCCCGCTGTCCTCGTGGCCCGGCAAAGCGGCGATGACGATTTCCCCTTGCGCGCGCAAGCGCTCGATTTCGGCATGCAGCAGCGTGTCCTCCGGCCAGGGCGCGAGAATCGCCCCCGGCGTGCCGACCGGCCTCGCCAGCCGGGCCAGCGCGCGCAGGTCGAGCGAAAACCCCGTCGCCGGGCGGGCGCGGCCGAAGCGCGCGCCGATGCCGTCGTAGCGCCCGCCGAGCGCCACCGCCGCCGGACTATCGGCGCAGTAGGCGGCGAACACCACGCCATTGTGATAGTGGTAGCCGCGCAGGTCGGCCAGATCGAAGGACAGCGGCAGATCGGCGAGCTCGCCGGCCAGCCGCTGCAGGTCGCCGAGCGCGCGCGAGATTTCCGGCAGCATCGGCAGGCAGGCCGCCGCGCCGCGGATCACCTCGACGCCGCCATACAGATCCGGCAGGGCCAGCAGTCCATTGCGCACCAGCTCGGTCAGGTGTGCGGTCAACTCGCGGAGGGTCGATACATCCTTGGCCTGCAGGGCAGCAAAGATTTCCTGTTCGGCGCCGGGCGTCAGCCCCTGTCCGGCCACCAGCGCGCGGAAGATGCCGACATGACCGAGATCGATGCGGCTGGGCGGCAGTGCGGCGAGCTGCAGCGTGCGCGCCAGCAGACGGACGACCTCGTGATCGGCTTCCAGGCCGGCATGGCCGTAGAGTTCGGCGCCGATCTGCAGCGGTTCGCGGGTCGCGAACAGTCCGGCGGGCCGGGTATGCAGCACGCTGCCGCAATAGCACAGCCGCGTGACACCCCTGCGGTTCAAGAGATGGGCGTCGATGCGCGCGGCCTGCGGCGTGATGTCGGCGCGCAGCGCCAGCGTGCGCCCGGACAGCTGGTCGACGAGCTTGAAGCTGCTGAGATTCAGGTCGGCGGCATTTTCGTCGAGCAGGGCATCGGCGAATTCGAGCAGCGGCGGCGCGACGAGCTGATAGCCATGACGCAGGAACTCGTCGAGCATGCGCCGGCGCAGGGTCTCGACCTGCGCGGCCTCGGCCGGCAGCAGATCCTCGATCGCTTCGGGCAGCAGCCAGCTGTGCATCGCCATCAACCGAACAACAGGATCAGCGCCAGTCCGACGACGATCGAAGTCAGGCCGACGAAGCGCAACTGGCCGTCAGCCATCTCGGTGATCCGACGGAAGGTATCGCGCCAGAGCCGCGGGGCGATGAAAGGCAGCAGGCCTTCGACCACCAGCATGAGGCCGAAGGCCATCAACAGCGTGGATGCCATGAGGAACGCCGCGACTTACCTGCCGCCCGCCTTGCCGCCACTCTTCAGATACTTGAAGAAATCCGCGCTCGGCTCGACAACCATCACGTCCTGCTTGCTGGAGAAGCTCTGCCGATAGGCTTCGAGGCTGCGGTAGAAGGCATAAAACTCGGGGTTCTCGCCAAAGGCCTTGGCATAGATCGCGGCGGCCTTGGCATCGCCCTCGCCCTTGATCTTCTGGGCATCGCGGTAGGCTTCGGCGACGATCACCTCGCGCTGCTTGTCGGCATCGGCGCGAATCTTCTCCGCCTCGGCGGCGCCCTGCGAACGCAGTTCGTTGGCGACGCGCTTGCGTTCCGTTTCCATGCGGCGATAAACCGACTCGGACACCTCGGGCGGCAGGTCGACGCGCTTGAGGCGCACATCGACGATCTCGACGCCGATCTGGCGCGCGTCGATATCCGCCTTCTTCTGCACGTCTTCCATGATCTTGTCGCGCTCACCGGAGACGACGTCATGCACGGTACGCCGGCCGAATTCCTCGCGCAGGCCGGAATTCACGACCTGGGACAGGCGGGTGCGCGCCAGCAGCTCGTCGCCGCCCACCGAGATGTAATACTGATTCACGTCGGCGATGCGCCACTTGACGAAGGAATCGACCAGCACGGGTTTCTTTTCGGCGGTCAGGAAGCGCTCCGGCTCGACGGAATCCATGGTCAGGATGCGGCGATCGAAATAGCGCACGTTCTGGATCATCGGCCATTTGAATTTGAGGCCGGGCTCCTTGACGACTTCCTTGATCTCGCCGAGCTGGAAGACGATGGCGTACTGGCGCTGGTCGACCGTGAACAACATCGAGCCGGCAGCCACGAAGAGCGCAAAGACCGCACCGAGGATTAAAGGCAGGCGTTGCATCAGCGTTCTCCCCGCTCGCGCGTGAGCTGCCCGCGCGTGCGCACGTCACGACTCTCCTGTGCGGAGGCCGGAACCGACGGCCGCTCGCCGCTCGCCGCTTCAACGGTCGCGTGCGGAATGGCGCCCGCCTGCTGCATCAGCTTGTCGAGCGGCAGATAGAGCAGGTTGCCGCCGCCCTTCGAGTCGATCATCACCTTCGAGGTGTTGGCATAGACCTGCTGCATGGTTTCCAGGTAGAGGCGCTGGCGCGTCACTTCCGGCGCCTTGGCGTATTCGCCGTAGAGCTTGGTGAAGCGCGTCGCCTCGCCCTCGGCGGTAGCAATCAGGCGTGCCCGGTAGCCTTCGGCTTCCTGCAGCAGGCGCGAGGCGGTGCCGCGCGCGCGCGGAATCACGTCGTTGGCGTAGGCTTCGCCCTCGTTCTTCTGCCGCTCGCGGTCCTGTCCGGCCTTGACGGCATCGTCGAAGGCGGCCTGCACCTGCTCGGGCGGCTGGGTGCTTTGCATGGTGACGGAACGGATCTGTATTCCGGTCTCGTAGCGGTCGAGGATGTCCTGCATCGTTTTCTGGGTATTCGCGGCGATCACGTCGCGGCCCTCGTAGAGCACGAAGTCCATCTTGCTCTTGCCGACCACCTCGCGGATCGCCGTTTCGGCAGCCTGCATCACGGCATCGTCGGGATTGCGGTTCTTGAAGATGTAGTCCTTCGGATCCTTGAGCAGGTACTGCACCGCGAACTGCACGCTGACGATGTTCTCGTCGTCGGTCAGCATCAGCGCTTCCTTCAGGACCTTGTTTTTTTCCGAGCCGCGATAGCCGACCTCGATGGTGCGCACGCCGGTCAGGTTGACGATCTCGTGGGTCTGGATCGGCCAAGGAAGGCGCCAGCGCAGGCCAGGATCGGTGGTTTCGCTGTACTTGCCGAGCGTCAACACCACGCCGCGCTGGCTGGCATCGACGATGTAGAAGCCGCTGGCGAACCAGACCGCGACGACCAGGCCGAGCAGCAGGCCGATGCCGCCGCCGAATTGGCCAGGCGTCAGCGTCGGCAGCCGCGGACCGTTGCCGCCGCCGTCATCGCCGCCGCCGGAGTTGGAGGGGCCGCCCCGCTTGTTTCCAAGCATGCCGGTGAGGCGCTTGTTGAAATCGCGCCAGAGTTCGTCGAGATCGGGCGGGCCGTTGCGTCCGCCGCCGCCACTGCCGCGCTTGGGATCGTTGCCCCAGCCGTGGTCATTGAGCGACATCATTATGCCGGTAATCATGGTGTCCGATGTTGGGGTAGGTTTTCTCTGCTTCAATGGGAGCCGCGAGCTTTTGCGACATTTCCGCCAGTGCCGCTCGCAACAGGTCAAGGCCGGCGCCGGTGCGGGCGCTGACACGAACGCGCGCGATGTTATCACACTCGTCCCGCTCGACACCCGGCCCAATGCCACCACCCGCGCCGCCAGCGCCAATCAGATCGATCTTGTTCCAGACGACGATCTGCGGCACGTCGGCCGCGCCGATCTCGGCCAGCACCTTCGCCACCGCCTGCATCTGCTGGTCGCGGTCGGGGCTCGCCGCATCGACGACATGCAGCAGCAGGTCGGCGCGGATCGTCTCCTCGAGCGTGGCGTGGAAGGCCGCGACCAATGCGTGCGGCAGGTCGCGGATGAAGCCGACGGTATCCGACAGCACGACCTGGCAACCGGAACGCCCGCTCGCCAGTTCGCAGGTCGGCACATAAAGTTTCCGCGAGGTGGTGTCGAGCGTTGCAAAGAGTTGGTCGGCGGCATAGGCGCCCGCCTTGGTGAGTGCATTGAACAGGGTGCTCTTGCCCGCGTTGGTATAGCCGACCAGCGAGACGGACAGCACCTCGCCGCGGCTGCGTCCCTTGCGGCGCACCGCGCGCTGACGCTCCAGCAGCTTGAGGCGGGACTTGAGCACGGCGACGCGCTTGCCGAGCAGGCGGCGGTCGGTTTCGAGCTGCTTCTCGCCCGGGCCGCGCAGGCCGATGCCGCCCTTCTGGCGTTCGAGGTGCGTCCAGCCGCGCACCAGCCGCGTCATCAGGTGTTCGAGCTGGGCGAGTTCGACCTGCAGCTTGCCCTCGTGGCTCCTGGCGCGCAGCGCGAAGATGTCGAGGATCAGCGCGCTGCGGTCGATGACGCGCCGCTCCAGCGCTTTTTCGAGATTGCGCTGCTGGGCGGGCGACAGATCGTGGTTGAACAGCACCAGATCGGCGCCGGCCGCGACGGCCGTGGCGGCGATCTCATCGACCTTGCCCTTGCCGGCGAAAGTGGCCGGATCGGGCCGGCCGCGACGGCCGGTGACGGTCGCGACGGGGGTGGCGCCCGCACTGGTCGCCAGCAGGCGGAACTCTTCGAGTCGCTCGGCGAAGTCGCCCTCCCCAAGATCGAGTTGTACCAGCACGGCATTTTCGCCGGCCGCGGGCCGCTCGAACATGCCTCAGTGCTTGTGCACAGGCGAACGCCTGCGGGAAGGGCTCACTCGGCCTCGGTTCCGATACTGACCGGACGCGCGGGCACGACGGTGGAGATGGCGTGCTTGTAGACCATCTGCGTGACGGTGTTCTTGAGCAGCACCACGTACTGGTCGAAAGATTCGATCTGGCCCTGCAGCTTGATGCCGTTGACCAGATAGATCGACACGGAGATGTGCTCGCGTCGCAGTGCGTTGAGGAACGGGTCTTGTAGCATCTGCCCTTTGTTGCTCATGATGGCCTCGATGGTTGTTATAAAAGTGGGGGCAATGTAGCCGATTTTGGCCGGGCTTGCCAGCGCAGGCCCGCTTTTTCGCTCAGCTTCCGCCAATCGCCTTGAAAAAACCGGCGGCCGTCGCCG
>CAZPIE010000083.1:0-6386 GCA_964586275.1 uncultured Methyloversatilis sp.
TGCAGCGGCGCTCGGATGGGCTAGCGCTTGCCGGTGAAACCCAGGTCTGGCTGGGCGACAGCATGGGCGAGTTGTTTGCCTATTACGTGGCAGCGGATGTGGCCTTCGTCGGCGGCAGCCTGCTCGACTTCGGCAGCCAGAACCTCATCGAACCCTGCACGGCCGGCGTGCCGGTGCTGATCGGACCGTCGACCTTCAACTTCGCCGAAGCCGCACGGAACGCGCTCGACGCCGGCGCGGCGCGCCAGTGCGCCGATGCGGGCGCTCTAGTGCATACCGCGCTGGAACTGTTGGGAGACTCGCAAGCCCGCGGGCGAATGGCCGCAGCCGGCCGCAGCTTCACGGCACAGCACCGCGGGGCGACGCAGCGCACGCTGGAATTGGTCGAGCGCTTTATTCCAGCAGCGCGTTGATCGCAGCGAGGTCGGTTTCGCTGAGGGCGCCGGCGGCCGCCTTGAGTCTCAATTGGGCGAGCAGCGTGTCGAAGCGCGCCTTGGCAAGCTTCTGCTGGGTGTCGAACAACTGGCTCTGCGCGTTCAGCACGTCGATGTTGATGCGCACGCCGACCTCGTAGCCGAGCTTGTTCGATTCGACCGCCAGCCGCGAGGAGGCGACACCCGCCTCGAGCGCCCGCACCTGGGCGAGGCCGGCACTCACGCCGAGATAGGCCTGCCGGGCGCCGAGCGATGCCTGGCGGCGCGCATGGTCGAGATCGGCGCGGGCCTTCTCGTTGAGCGCCGCCGCTTCGCGCTCCTTCGACGACACCGCGCCGCCGGCGAAGAGCGGCACGGCCAGCTGCAGGCCGATTGTGCTGCTCCTGGTATCGACGCCGCTGCCCGTCGTCGAGCTGAAACCGCTGCCGGTCTTGCCGTGGGTCGCGACCAGGTCGAGGGTCGGATAGTGGCCGGCGCGCTGCCGTTCGATCTCGCGGGCGGACAGGTCGAGGTTGGCCTGGGCGATCCGCACACCGAGATTGCCGGCTTCCGCCGAACTGACCCACTGGCCGATGTCGGCCGGCTGCGGCGCGCCGATCTGCACGCCGGACCTGAGGGCCTTCAGCGTGTCGGTTTCCTTGCCGGTGAGGGTGCGCAGCGCCTGACGCTTCACCGCCAGATCGTTCTCGGCGGCGATCTCGGTCGCCACCGCGAGATCATGCCGGGCCTGGGCCTCGTGCGTGTCGGTGATCGTCGCAGTGCCGACCTCGAAGTTGCGCTTCGCCGCTTCGAGCTGCTCGGCGAAGGCCGTTTTCTGGGCCTGGGCCATCGCCAGGGTCTCCTGCGCGAGCAGCACGTCGAAATAGGCCTGCGAAACGCGCAGGATCAGGTCTTGCCCGGCCTGGGCGAACTGCATTTCGGCCAGCGCGACGGCGAGTTCGGACTGCTGGTAGCCAATCCAGTTCTGCCAGCGGAACAGCGGCTGCGAGAGCGCGACGTTCCAGCCGTTGCTGTTGTAGTCGCGGCTGGTCGTGACGCCGGTGCTGCGCGCCGTGCTTTCCACGTCGTTCCAGGTCGTATTCGCCGACAGGCCGAGGGTCGGCAGCAGGCCGGCGCGACCCTGCGGCAGCTTCTCCAGCCCGGCGGCGCGGGAAGCGCGCGCCGCGGCATACTGGGCATCGTAGGCGATGGCGTCGCGATAGACCTGCAGCAGATCGGCGGATTGCGCGCTCAGGGCGCTGCCTGCAACGGCCAGGGCGATCAGGATTTTCAGCGTGGGCGGCATGAGAGACTCCGGAAGGATGCGACGATTTCAGTAGGTCGGTGCGGAAGGATCGGCATCGCGCGACCAGGCCGCCATGCCTCCGTAGAGATTGATGACATTGTCGAAACCCTGACGCTCGAGGAACATCGCCACCTGGTAGCTGCGCGCGCCGTGGTGGCAGATCACCACGGTCTCGGCGTCGCGCTTGAGCTCGGGATAGCGCGCCGGGATCGAGCGCATCGGCATCAGCTTGGAACCGGGGATGTGCACGACATCGAATTCCCAGGGTTCGCGCACATCCAGCAGCACGGGCGCGGGACGGCCGCCGGCCTTGGCCTGGTCGAGCCATTCCTTGAGCTGGACGGCGGTCATCTGTTTCATGCTGCGCGCTTCACGGATCAGAACACGAATTTCCTGGCGGGCGGCTGCCTGAGCAGCGGCACGACGGTTTCGAGCACATCCTCGCTGGCGACGGCCTCCGTGCCGATGCGCCGGAGGCAGCGCAGCGCCATGGCCGGCGCCTGCTCGGGCAGCGTGACGAAGGCGACGAGACGGCCGCCGACGGCCAGCTGGTCGATCAGGGCCTGGGGGATCTCCGCCACGCCGCCGGACACGACGATCACGTCGTAGGGGGCATGCGCGGCCAGTCCGTTCAAACCGTCGCCGCTCTCGACATGGACATTCCCGACACCCGCACGATCCAGATTGGCGCGCGCGAGCGCAGCGACGGCCGGATCGATCTCGAGACTCCAGACCTCCTTGGCCCGCGCGGCGAGCAGCGCGGCCATGTGGCCGGAACCGGCGCCGATCTCGAGCACGCGCTCCTGCGGCTGCACGGCCAGCGCCTGCAGGACGCGGCCCTCGAGCTTGGGCGGCAGCAGGGCGACATCACGCATGCCTATGGCAACGGGAACTTCCACGTCGGCGAAGGCCAGCGCGCGATAGGCATCCGGCACGAAATCCTCGCGGCGGTCGGCATACAGCTGTTCGATGACCGCCGGATCGGTGACGCGCCACGGGCGCAACTGCCGCTCGATCATGTTGTGGCGGGCTGACTCAAAATTCATTGCAAGACTCCTGTCAAGCCTAGATAAGGTTCGGTTCGGACAAAGCAAGTTTCCGGTCGCGGGAATTCTACGCCGGCTCCCGGACACGGTACCACGCCGCATACAGCGCCGGCAGGAACAGCAGGGTGAGAACGGTCGCGACGATCAGGCCGCCCATGATCGCCACCGCCATCGGCCCCCAGAAGATCTGCCGCGAGAGCGGGATCATCGCCAGCACGGCCGCGGCGGCGGTCAGCATGATCGGCCGGAAGCGGCGCACCGCCGCGCCGACGATCGCTTCCCATTGGCTCTTGCCGGCCCTCTCGTCCTGGTCGATCTGGTCGACGAGGATCACCGCGTTGCGCAGGATCATGCCCATCAGTGCGATCACGCCGAGATTGGCGACGAAACCGAAGGGCGCGGACAGCGCGAACAGCGCGAGCGCCACGCCGATCAGCCCGAGCGGCGCGGTCAGCAGCGCCATGAAGGTGCGCCGCATGCTCTGCAGCTGCATCATCAGCAGCGTGATCACCGCGACGATCATCAGCGGCACGACGGCTTTCAGCGCATTCTCGTTCTTCGCGGATTCCTCGATGGTGCCGCCGATCTCGATGCGGTAGCCGGGCGGCAGGCGCTGACGCAGTTCGTCGAGGCGCGGATCGATCTGCAGCGTCACGGTCGGCGCCGTCACCTTGTCGTTGGCCAGGTCGGCGCGCACCTGGATCGCCGGCCGGCGGTCGCGACGCCAGATGATGTCCTCTTCGAGGACCGGCTCCAGCCGCGCCACCTGGGCGAGCGGGATCCACTTGCCGCTTTGTGTCGGAACGGGCAGGTCGGCCAGCCGGTCGAGCCGGCCGCGCTCGCTGGCGTCGGCGCGCCAGACGATGTCGATCAGCTGGTCGCCCTCGCGATACTGGGTCAGCGCGATGCCTTGCTGGTGGGCTTGCAGCGCCTGCGCCACCTCCTGGCTGGAGACGCCGAGCAGGCGCGCGCGATCCTGGTCGATGCGCACACGCACGCTCTTGGCCTTTTCGTTCCAGTCGAGATGCACGTTGGTCAGGTTGGCGTTGGCGCGCATCGTCGTCGCCACCTCCTGCGCAATGCCGCGCAGGGTATCGACGTCCTCGCCGCTGACGCGGAACACCACCGGATAACCCACCGGCGGGCCGTTCTCGAGCCGCTGCACGCGTGTGCGCAGATGGCTCCAGCTGCCGTCGGGCGCGGCGAACGCCTTGAGCAGGGCCGCCCGCACCGCTTCGCGTGCTTCGAAATCCTTCGTCACCACGACGAGCTGGCCGAAATTGTCGTTGAACAGTTGCTGGTCGAGCGGCAGGTAGAAGCGCGGTGCGCCATTGCCGATGTAGGACGCCACATTCACCAGCTTGTCCTTCATGTCGTCCCGCGCCAGCAGCGCCTCGACGCGCCGCACTTCGGTTGCGGTCGCCTTGAGGGAGGCGCCCTGCGGCAGCCAAAGGTCGACGATCAGTTCGCTGCGGTTCGACGGCGGGAAGAACTGGTACTGCACCCCGAACTTGAACAGCGCCATGCCGCCGACGAAAGCCAGCGCGGTCAGGCCGATGACGAGGAAGCGACGGCGCAGGCACCATTCCACCAGCGCCCTGAAGCGGCGATAGAAGGGCGTGTCATAGACGTCGCCGTGATGTTCCTCGCCGTACTTGCGCAGCGCCTGCTCGTCGAGAATCCTGAAGCCAAGGTAGGGTGTGAAGATCACCGCCACCACCCAGGAGACCAGCAGCGCGATGGTCGTCACGGCGAAGATGGCGAAGGCGTATTCGCCGGCGCCGGATTTCGCGAACCCCACGGGCGTGAAGGCCGCCGCCGTGATCAGCGTACCGGTCAGCATCGGAAAGGCCGTCGAGGTGTAGGCGAAGGTGGCGGCCTTGGCCTTCTCCCAGCCCTGTTCGATCTTCACCACCATCATCTCCACCGCGATGATCGCATCGTCGACGAGCAGGCCCAGCGCGATGATCAGCGCGCCGAGCGAAATGCGGTGCAAGTCGATGCCGAACATCTTCATCAGCAGAAAGGTGATGGCCAGCACCAGCGGGATCGACAGCGCCACCACCATGCCGGTGCGGAAGCCCAGCGAGAGGAAACTGACGGCCAGCACGATCAGCACCGCTTCGGCGAGCGTCTTGAGAAAGAGATTCAGCGAGACGCGCACGACGCTCGGCTGGTCGGCCACCGTGGTGACCTCGATACCCAGCGGCAAAGCCTGCGTCTGTGCCGCGATTTCGGCCTCCAGCGTCTTCCCCAGCGTGATCACGTCGCCGCCTTTCGCCATCACCACGGCGATGCCGACGGCGTCCTTGCCATCGACGCGCATGCGCGGATTGGGCGGATCGGCGAAGCCGCGCGTCACCGCCGCGACATCGCCGAGACGCAGGTGGCGGCCGCCGATGACCAGATCGGTGGCGCGAATCTGCTCCAGCGAATCGAACGCGCCGGACACGCGCAGCCGCACGCGGTCGCTGGCGGTCTCGACGAAGCCGGCCGGCTGCACGGCGTTCTGCTGGGCCAGCGCATTCGCCACCAGGGCGGGGGTCAGGCCGAGGCTGGCCAGCCGCCGCGGCGCCATGTCGATGTAGATCTTCTCGTCCTGCACCCCGAGCAGATCGACCTTCCTGACGTCGGGCAGCGCGCGCAGGGCCTTCTGGATGCGCACGGCGGCACGGCGCAGTTCGGCGTAGTCGTAGCCCGTGCCGGTGAGCGCATAGATATTCACGTAGACGTCGCCGAACTCGTCGTTGGGATAGGGCCCTTGCACGCCGGCCGGCAGCGTGTGGCGGATGTCGTCGAGCTTCTTCCTGACCTGCCGCCAGGCTTCCGGCACCTCCTGCTTCGGCGTGTAGTCCTTGAGCTGCAGGAAGATCAGCGATTCGCCGGCGCGCGAGGCGGATTTCAGGATGTCGATCCAGGGCGTTTCCTGCAGCTTCTTTTCGAGGCGCTCGGTCAGCTCGGCCTCGACCTCGCGCGCCGTGGCGCCGGGCCAGAGCGTGCGCACCACCATCACCTTGAAGGTGAAGTCGGGATCCTCGGCGCGGCCGAGCTGGAGGAAGGCCAAGCTACCGCCGATCATCAACACGATCATGAGGTAGAGCACCATCGAGCGATGCCCGATGGCCCATTCCGAGAGGTTCGGGCCGATCATTGGGCGATCCTGACTTTTTCCCCGGCAGACAGCTTGAAGGCGCCGGCCGCGACGATGGTTTCGCCCGGCTGCAGGCCGGCGGTCACGACCGCGCCCTGGTCGGCGTAGCGGGCGACCTCGATGGGCCGCTGGCTGACCGTCTCATCCTGGCCGATCACCCAGACGGCGGGCTTTTCTCCTTGCTGCAGGATCGCCGCCAGCGGCACGACGATCTCGCTGGTGCCCGCCTTCTCGAAACGCACGGTCGCCGTCCGGCCCAGCACCACGTCGGCGTCGGCGGCGACGATGCTGACGCGCGCGGCGAAGGTCCGGCTGGCCGGATCCGCGGCCGGCGCGAGTTCGCGCAGTTTGCCTTTATAGGTTTTCCCGGCCCACAGCTCGACCGTCGCCGCGGCGCCGACCTGCAGCCCGGCGAGGCGTGATTCGGGAATGGCGATGGCCACCTCGCGCTCGCCGTCACGCGCGAGCCG
>CAZPIE010000084.1:0-3294 GCA_964586275.1 uncultured Methyloversatilis sp.
TTAACTAGGAGATCGCCTTGTCGCGTCGCAGAGTCGTCGTGACCGGTCTGGGACTTGTCTCGCCGGTCGGCATTAACGTCGCCGATAGCTGGAACGCCATCCTTGCCGGCGCCAACGGCATCGGCCCGATCACCCGCTTCGATGCAAGCGCTCTCAAGGTGCGCATTGCCGGCGAGGTCAAGGGCTTCAATGTCGCCGAATATCTCTCGCCGAAGGAAGCGCGCCGCATGGATGTCTTCATCCACTACGGCATGGCCGCAGGCATCCAGGCCTTCCGGGAATCCGGACTGGTCGTCACGGCGGAGAACGCCCATCGCATCGGGGTGAATATCGGCTCCGGCATCGGCGGCCTGCCGATGATCGAGGAGACGCACAACGATTTTCTCGCCGGGGGGGCGCGCAAGATTTCTCCTTTCTTCATTCCCGGTACGATCATCAACATGATCTCCGGCAACCTGTCGATCATGCTGGGCCTCAAGGGGCCGAACCTCGCCGTGGTGACCGCCTGCACGACGGGACTGCACGCCATCGGCACCAGCTTCCGCATGATCCAGTACGGCGATGCCGACGCGATGGTCTGCGGCGGCGCCGAGTCGACCGTCACGCCGTTGGCGGTCGGCGGTTTCGCCTCGGCCCAGGCGCTATCCACGCGCAACGACGATCCGGCGACGGCGAGCCGCCCGTGGGACAAAGGGCGCGACGGTTTCGTGCTGGGCGAGGGCGCCGGCGTCATGGTGCTCGAGGAGTACGAACACGCCAAGGCACGCGGCGCGCACATCTACTGCGAACTGGCCGGCTTCGGCATGAGCGGCGACGCCTATCACATGACGGCGCCGGACACCGACGGCCCGCGCCGCAGCATGGTGAATGCGCTCAAGGATGCCGGCATCAATGCCGACCAGGTGCAGTACATCAATGCCCACGGCACGTCCACGCCGCTTGGCGACAAGAACGAGACCGAAGCGATCAAGCTGGCATTCGGCGATCATGCCAGGAAGCTCGTCGTCAATTCCACCAAGTCGATGACCGGCCACCTGCTCGGCGGCGCCGGCGGACTGGAGTCGGTGCTGACCGCGCTGGCCGTGCATCACCAGGTTTCGCCGCCGACCATCAACATCATCGAGCAGGATCCGGAGTGCGACCTCGACTACTGCGCCAACGCCGCGCGTGACCTGAATATCGAAGTCGCAATCAAGAACAACTTCGGCTTCGGCGGCACCAACGGTACGCTCGCCTTCAAGCGGCTGTAAGGCTCGGGCAATGCCACTGCCCATCGCCATTCCGATCGATCGACAGCAGCCGCTGGCGCGGCTCTTGTGCCGCGGCGACATGGTCGCGCTGAGGCTGTTGGCCGATGGCCTCATCGAGGCCGAACGGCGCGACGGTACTCGGGTCATGGCACGGGTTGAACCCGGAACGACCCTCTTTACGAAACTCGTGATCCTGCGCCTGCGCGTGGCGGATCGTGTCGAGTCGCTCGTGCTGTCCCACGCGGCGATGGGCGCCGAGGCCCATCGGCAGCTGCGGGTCTGGTTGCGCTGGCGCGCTGACAAGCGCCACTAGCGGCCACTAGCGGCCACTAGCGGCGCGGCGTCAGGACGGTATTGCGTGCCCTCGGCAACAGGTCGGGATAGTCCCGGCTGAAGTGCAGGCCGCGGCTTTCCTTGCGCTTCTGCGCGCAGGCGACGATCAGGTGCGCGGTCAGCACCAGATTGCGTAATTCGATCAGATTGTTGCTGACCCGGAAGCTCGCGTAGAACTCGTCGATTTCCCTCTCCAATAGCCGGATGCGATGCCGCGCGCGTTCGAGCCGCTTGCTGGTGCGCACGATGCCGACGTAGTCCCACATGAAGCGGCGCAGCTCGTCCCAGTTGTGGGCGATGACGACTTCCTCGTCGGCGTCGGTGACGCGCGACTCGTCCCAGCGTGGCAGTTGCGGCGACTTGACCGGTTTCTGGGCGCGGATGTCGTTCGCGGCGGCTTCGCCATAGACGAGGCATTCAAGCAGGGAGTTGCTCGCCAGCCGGTTCGCGCCGTGCAGCCCGGTGCAGGAAGCCTCTCCAAGGGCATACAAGCCCGCCACGTCGGTGCGCGCGTCCAGATCGACGACGATGCCGCCGCAGGTGTAGTGGGCGGCCGGCACGACCGGGATCGGTTCCTTGGCGATGTCGATGCCCAACTCGAGGCAGCGGGCGTGGATGTTGGGGAAGTGCTCGCGCAGGAAGGCTTCGCCCTTGTGCGTCATGTCGAGGAAGACGCAATCGAGGCCGCGCTTCTTCATCTCGTAGTCGATGGCGCGGGCAACGATGTCGCGCGGCGCCAGTTCCAGCCGCGGATCGTGCGCGGTCATGAAGCGTTCGCCACCAAACGCGTCGGGCAGGCGCAGGATGCCGCCTTCGCCGCGCATCGCCTCGGTGATCAGGAAGGACTTGGCGCGCGGGTGGTAGAGGCAGGTCGGGTGGAACTGGATGAATTCCATGTTCGCGACGCGGCAGCCGGCGCGCCAGGCCATGGCGATGCCGTCGCCGGTTGCGGTGTCGGGGTTGCTGGTGAACAGGTAGGACTTCCCGGCGCCACCGCTGGCGATGACGGTATTGGGCGCGGCCAGCGTCAGCACCCGATCATTGTCGAGATCGAGCACGTAGGCGCCCCAGCAGCGCTGGGTTTTCCGGCCGAGCTTGCTGCCGGTGATCAGATCGATGGCGATATGACGCTCCAGCACCGTGATGTTGGGGTGCCGGCGCACCTTGCGGCTCAGGGTCTGCTGGACCGAGGCGCCGGTCGCGTCGGCAACGTGAATGACGCGCCGGGTGCTGTGGCCGCCTTCGCGCGTCAGGTGATAGCCGCCGCCGTTGCTGTCGTTGTCACGGGTGAAGGGGACGCCCTGTGCGATCAGCCAGTCGATCGCGGCACGGCCGCGCTCGACCACGAAGCGCGTGGCGACGGGGTCGCACAGGCCGGCGCCGGCCACGAAAGTGTCCTGGATGTGCGATTCGATGGAATCCGCGTCGTCCAGCACGGCGGCAATGCCCCCCTGCGCGTAGTTGGTCGCCGTGTCGTCGATCAGTCGCTTGGTCACCATCGCGACGCGATGCGTGTCGGCGAGCCGCAAGGCGAGTGTCTGGCCGGCGAGGCCGCTGCCGATCACGATGACGTCGAAAGTCTTCAGGAAGTCGTGTTTTGCCATGGTGCGGCTGACTATATCACGATGGTTATGGAACTATTCCCGCCGGGCCGGGTCATTTGGCCAGCAAGACATCGAGCTGGATGCCCTGACGGTGAAGGCGGCTATAC
>CAZPIE010000084.1:3394-6140 GCA_964586275.1 uncultured Methyloversatilis sp.
CGACTTGCTGCTGGTCGAACGGGTCCAGTCCGGCGACCGGGAAGCCTTCGGCCTGCTGGTCGGCAAGTACCAGCGCAAGCTGCTGCGGCTGGTGATGCGGCTGGTGCGCGATCCGGCGGAAGCCGAGGACGTGACGCAGGAAGCCTTCGTCAAGGCCTATCGGGCGCTGCCGAATTTTCGTGGCGACAGCGCTTTCTACACCTGGCTGTACCGGATCGGCGTGAATACCGCGAAGAACTGGCTGGTGGCGAACGGTCGGCGCATGCCGGTGATGAGCGAGATCGTCGATGACGAAACGGATGGCATCGAAGAAAGCGTGCTGCTGCGCGACGACGAAACGCCCGACCGCGTGCTCATGTCGCGCCAGATCGGAGAAACGGTGAATGCGGCCATGGAGGCCCTGCCCGAGGACTTGCGCACGGCCATCGGTTTGCGCGAGATCGAAGGACTCTCGTATGAGGAAATTGCCCAGGTGATGGATTGTCCGATCGGCACGGTGCGCTCGCGCATCTTTCGTGCGCGCGAGGCGATCGCGGCGCGGCTGAAGCCGCTGCTCGACGCCGCCCCGGATCGGCGATGGTAGGAATGGTTGTTTTGGAGAATGCGATGAAAACTGAACGATCGTCGGAAATTTCCGCCCTGTTCGACGGGGAACTGGAAGATCGCGAGTTGCGCGCCGCGCTCAAGGCGAGCCTCGCCGATGAGGAGCGCTGGCGCGTGTACGGCCTGATCGGCGATGGACTGCGCGGCGAGGACGTCGATCTGCCGGACATGACCGCAAGCGTCATGGCGCGCCTCGCCGAGGAGCCCGTCGTGCTGGCGCCGCACAATCTGCAGGCCGGGCCGCGCCATCGCCCGCTGCTGGCGCTTGCCGCCTCCGTCGCCGGCGTGGCGGTCGTCGGCTGGGTTGCCCTCACTGGCGATCCGCAAGTGCCGGCAGCCGGGCAGCATTTTGCCATGGCGCAGAAGGACCGCTCCGTAGCCACGGCAAGTGCCGTCCCGCCAGCGCCGACTTCTGCCAATACGTCACAGGCCCCGATGGCAGGCGATCTGAGCGAGTACCTGCTGGCACACCATGCGCAGGCCTCCACGCTCCGGCTGGGCGACAACAGCAAGCAGATCCGCACCGTCGCGCTGGAACGCATCCGCCCATGAGCCCCCCCCGAAATCGCCTTCGGCGATCTCCCCCCAGGGGGCAGAAACTCTTGGGGCGGCCCGGCGAGTTTCTCGGGAGAGCGGTGGCGCTCGCCTGGCTGTGGCTGGCGGCGGGTTTCGTCAGTCCTCTGGTTTGGGCGCAGGCGGCGCCGCTGCAGAGCGAAGGATTGCAGTGGCTGCAGCGCGTTGCCGCCGCGGCAAACAAACTCAACTACAGCGGGACCTTTGTGTACCGCAACGGCAGCCGCAGCGAAACCTCGCGCATCGCGCACCTGGTCAGCGGTGGCAACCAGATGGAAAAGCTCGAGGTGCTCGATGGCAGCCCGCGCGAATTTATCCGGTTCAACGACGAGATCAGTTGCTATTTGCCGGAAAGCCGGCTGGTGATCATCGAACAGCGCAGCGTGCGGCGCGGTTTTCCGGCTTTGCTGCCGGCCAGTCTGGCAGGCCTGAGCGAGCTTTACCAGATCAGCAAGGGCAACACCGCGCGCATCGCCGGCTTCGACAGCCAGATCATCCGTATCGAACCGCGCGATGGCTGGCGCCATGGGCATCAGCTCTGGGTGGATATCGGCTCGGGTCTGCTGCTCAAGGCGGAAATCTTCAACGAGCGTGGCGAAGCGCTGGAGTCCATGGCCTTTACCGATCTGCGCATCGGCGAGCCGATCCGGCCGGAAGCCCTGAAACCCAGTTACGCGGCGCTTGCCAAGGATGGCTGGCAGGTCCGCCAGGCCAAGTTGCGCGACTTGCGCGAAGATGCGCCGTGGGTTTTCCGCGTCGATTTGCCGGGTTTCCGGAAACAGACGGCGCTGCGGCGCAGCATGGGAAACGATGCCGACGATCTCAACATGCTGCACTGGGTTTTCTCGGACGGACTGGTGGCCCTGTCGGTGTTCATCTCGCCCCTGCGCCCGCAGGATGGCAGCGGCGAGGAAAGTTTTCACTCCATGGGGGCGCTCGGCGTGGTGAAGCGCGTCGTCGATGGCCATCAGCTGGTCGTCATGGGCGACTTGCCCCTGCCCGCGATCAGGCGCTTTGCCGAGGGTATCGGCATGCGCGGAAAATGAACGAAACCGAAGGGACGGTCCTGCGCCTCGATGGCGCGCATGCCTGGGTGCAGACCGCGGGACCGGCGTCTGCCTGTGGAAACTGCGCGCAGCAGGGAAGCTGCGGCACCGCCGGCATGGGCAAGATTCTCGACGAACCCGGCGGCAAGCGGCGCAAGCCCATGCTGTTGCGCCTGCCGAACACGATCCACGCCCGTCCGGGCGACGCGGTAGTGGTCCGGGCCGCCGACGGCATGGTGCTCCGCGCCGTCTGGCGCGCCTACGGGATGCCCCTGTTCCTGGCGCTCGGGGGAGCCTTGCTGGCCGCCGCATTGGCCGACAACGAGTTGCTCGTGCTTGCCGGGATGCTGCTCGGCCTGCTGGGCGGCTTCCTGCTGATGCGCCTGCAAGGGCTTGATTCGGCGCGGCCGGAACCTATTTTGTCGATGCGCTTCAAACAACCATCCGTAATTTCCGTCAAGGATCGCTCAACATGCTGAAAACGAAATTTCATTGGAGGCTGATGCCGGGTTTTTCGGCGTTAA
>CAZPIE010000085.1:0-3342 GCA_964586275.1 uncultured Methyloversatilis sp.
TCGTCCCAGTTGGGGCCGTCGCCGACTTCGGCGAGCAGCGGCACGGCCAGCTTCGCCACGCCGGCCATCAGCGGCGGCAGCTGGTGCTTGACGACCTCGAGTTCGCCGTCGGGCACTTCGAGCACCAGTTCGTCATGCACCTGCAGGATCAGGCGTGAAGCCAGCTTTTCCTGGTCCAGCCAGCGCTGCACGGCGATCATCGCCAGCTTGATCAGGTCGGCGGCGGTGCCCTGCATCGGCGCGTTGATCGCGGCGCGCTCGGCGCCCTGGCGGCGGCCGACGTTGCTGGATCGGATGTCGGGCAGCCAGAGGCGGCGGCCGAAGACGGTCTCGACATAGCCGCGTTCCTTGGCCTGGGCGCGGGTTTCTTCCATGTAGCGGGCGACGCCGGGATAGTGCGCGAAGTAGCGGTCCATGTAGGTTTGCGCGGCCGTGCGGTCGACGTCGATCTGCTTGGCCAGTCCGAAGGCGCTCATGCCGTAGATCAGGCCGAAGTTGATGGCCTTGGCGGCGCGGCGCTGCTCGTTCGTGACTTCGAGCGGCGCGATGCCGAACACCTCGGCGGCGGTGGCGCGATGCACGTCGCAGCCAGCGGCGAAGGCGTCGAGCAGTCCGGCGTCGCCGGAGAGGTGCGCCATGATGCGCAGCTCGATCTGCGAATAGTCGGCGCTGACGAGACGGCAGCCGGGCGGCGCGACGAAGGCGGCGCGGATGCGGCGGCCCTCCGGCGTGCGGATCGGGATGTTCTGCAGGTTGGGGTCGGACGAGGCGAGCCGGCCGGTGACGGCGACGGCCTGCGAGAAGCGGGTATGCACGCGGCCGGTTGCGGCATTCAGCATCTTCGGCAGCTTGTCGGTGTAGGTGCCCTTGAGCTTGGCCAGCGTGCGGTGCTCGAGCAGGCACTTGGGCAGCGGGTAGTCCTCGGCAAGTTTCTGCAGCACTTCCTCGTCGGTCGAGGGCGTGCCCGAGGCGGTCTTTTTCACCACCGGCAGCCCCTGCTTGCCGAACAGGATTTCGGCGAGCTGCTTCGGCGAATTGAGGTTGAAAGGCTGGCCGGCGAGCGCGTGCGCCGTCGCCTCGATCTCCAAGAGCCGCTTGCCGAGCGCGTCGCTTTGCTGCGCGAGCGCCTGCGCGTCGATGAGCACGCCGTGGCGTTCCATGCGGAAGAGGATCTCGGCGACCGGCAGCTCGATGTCGCGATAGAGGCGGTCGAGCTTCTCTTCGGCGGCGAGCCGCGGCGCGAGCGCCCGATGGACGCGCAGCGTCACGTCGGCGTCCTCGGCGGCGTATTCGGCGGCGCGTTCGATGGCGACTTGCGCGAAGGAAATGCGGTTCGCGCCCTTGCCGGTGACGTCGTCGTAGCTGATCGTCGCCAGGCCGCAGTGACGCTGGGCGAGCGAACCCAGTTCGTGCGACTGGTCGGATTCGAGCACATAGGATTCCAGCAGCGTGTCCTCGGCGATGCCGCGCAGTTCGATGCCGTGGTTGGCGAAGACGTGGCGGTCGTACTTGAGGTGCTGGCCGACTTTCCTGTGCTGCGCCGATTCGAGCCAGGGCCTAAGCTTTGCCAGCGTGGCATCGAAGGGTAACTGGTCGGGTGCACCTGCGTAGTGATGGCCGAGCGGCAGGTAAGCCGCCCGGCCCGGTTCGATGCAGAAGGAGAGGCCGACCAGCTTGGCCTGCATCGGATCGAGCGCGGTGGTTTCGGTATCGAGGGCGACCAGTTCGGCCTGATTCAGCCGCCGCAGCCAGTCGTCGAGTTGGATTGCCGTGAGAATGCACTCATAGCGGGAGCGATCGCTGTCGGTCGTCGCGTGTTGAAAAGTCGGTGCTGGCGAGACGGCAGCTTTTCTGGCGGGCGCCGGCTTTTCAGGGGCTTCTCCATCCAGTTCGCGCAGCCAGGTCCTGAAGTCGAGTTCGGCGTAGAGCGCCTTGAGCCTTTCGGCGTCGGGCGCGGCGGGTGCGAGTTCGAGGTTGCCCAGATCGAGGTCGCGGGCGACGGTGACGAGCTTCCTGCCGAGCGGCAGGAAATCGAGGTGTTTCCTGAGATTCTCGCCGGCCACGCCGCCGATCTCGTGGGCGTGGGCGATGATGGCGTCCAGCGAGCCGTACTGGCCGAGCCACTTCACGGCCGTCTTGGGGCCGACCTTGGCGACGCCCGGCACGTTGTCCACCGCGTCGCCGATCAGCGTCAGGTAGTCGACGATGCGCTCGGGCGGCACGCCGAACTTGGCCGCCACGCCGGCGGGATCGAGCGTTTCCTCGCTCATCGTATTGACCAGTGTGACGTGGCGATTGACGAGCTGCGCGAGATCCTTGTCGCCGGTGGAAATCACGCAGTCCTCGCCGCGCGCCGCGGCCTGCGCGGCCAGCGTGCCGATTACGTCGTCGGCTTCGACGCCCGGAATGCACAAGAGCGGCCAGCCGAGCGCGCGGATGCACTCGTGCAGCGGCGCGATCTGCGCGGCGAGGTCGTCGGGCATCGGCGGGCGGTGCGCCTTGTACTCGGGATACCAGTCGTCGCGGAAGGTCTTGCCCCTGGCGTCGAAGACGACCGCGCGCCGCTCGGTGGCCGGATAGTCGGCGACCAGCCGTCGCAGCATGGCGAGCACGCCCTTGATCGCGCCGGTGGGCAGGTTGGCGTGGTTGCGCAGGTCGGGCAGCGCGTGAAAAGCGCGGTATAAATAGGAAGACCCGTCGACCAGAAGCAGCATAGGAGAAAAGGAAAAATGAGCGCGAAGGACAAGTTGCCGAAGATCGCCGACCCGCGGCTGACCGGGCCCGCCTATTCGGCGCGCGAAGCGTGGCGGGTCTTCGGCATTATGTCAGAGTTCGTCGAGGCGACCGAGCGGCTGGCGGGGGTGCGGCCGGCGGTGTCGATCTTCGGCAGCGCGCGCATCAAGCCCGCTTCGCCTTATTACGAGCTGACCGAGCGCATCGCGCGGCTGCTTTCGGACGCGGGTTTCTCGGTGATCTCGGGCGGCGGCCCGGGCGTGATGGAAGCGGCCAACAAGGGCGCCTTCGCCGGCAAGAGCCCCAGCAT
Source organism: uncultured Methyloversatilis sp. (assembly GCA_964586275.1). Taxonomy (GTDB): domain Bacteria; phylum Pseudomonadota; class Gammaproteobacteria; order Burkholderiales; family Rhodocyclaceae; genus Sulfuricystis. Next base: position 3,044 of record CAZPIE010000085.1, read on the forward strand.
CGGCCTCAACATCCAGCTGCCGATGGAGCAGCAGTCGAATCCCTACCAGGACATCTCCCAGAGCTTCCGCCATTTCTTCGCGCGCAAGTACATGTTCGTGCGTTTCGCCAGCGCCTACGTCGTGATGCCCGGCGGCTTCGGCACGCTCGACGAGCTGCTCGAGGCGCTGACCCTGATCCAGACCGCCAAGACCCCGCGCATGCCGATCATCCTCGTCGGCAACGGCTTCTGGGACGGCCTGGTCGACTGGTTCCGCGACCGGCTGGTGAGCGAAGGCATGATCAATCCGGAAGACATGG
>CAZPIE010000085.1:3442-6049 GCA_964586275.1 uncultured Methyloversatilis sp.
TGCCCGAGCCGCCGCCCCCGCCGCCGGGCCTCGCCGAGCCGGCGCTCGAGCCGCAGGTCACGATCCGCAGGCAGGGCGAGGACAAGGTCGAGGAGTACCGTATGAACGGTCGCCTCTACATGATCAAGGTGACGCCGCCGCACGGCACGCCCTACTACCTCGTCGACCGTAAGGGAACCGGCAGCTTCGTGCAGGAGGAAACGGCCGTCGGCGACAAGGGCATCTCCGTGCCGATGTGGGTGATCCACAGCTTCTGACGCGCCGACCCAAGATCATGCAAGCGCGTCGCCTGCCCGCCGCCCGCGGCGCCTTCTGGCTGTTCGAGGGTGCCCGGCTGTTCCGCAGCAATCCGCCGCTGATCACCGTGCTGACCATCGTCTATCTGCTCGTCGTGCAGGTTTTCGCGGTCGCGATGCCGGGCATCGGTCCGTTCCTGCTGCCCCTGCTGCTGCCGGTGATGACGCTGATCGTCGCCAACGGCTGCCGGCTGGTCGATCTGAACCGCCGTCCGGACAAGGCCGGCCTGCTGCACGGGCTCGTCAGCCCGGGCGGCAACTTCCCGGCCATGCTCCGGCTCGGCGGCCTGCAGCTGCTCGGCGCGGTGCTGGTGATCCTGCTGGGCATGCTGCTCAACGACGGCAGCGATCCCCTCTCCGCGCCGCTGACGCTGCCCTCTCCCCAGGATGCACCCAACATGGGCGATGGCCAGGGCACGCCCACCGACGGGACGGCTGCCGAAGCCGCCGCGCAGGCTGCCCTGCTGGGCCGGATGCTGGAGGTGCTGCTGCTGGCCGCGCCGCTGATCGTCGCCTTCTGGTTCGCGCCTTTCCTCGTCGGCTGGGATCGCGTCGGCCCGGTCAAGGCGCTGTTCTTCAGCACGGTGGCGAGCCTGCGCAACTGGCGCGCGATGCTGATGTTCGTGGCGGTCGCCATCGCCCTGGCCGGCATCCTGCCCGCCTTCATCCTGATCATCGTCGGCCAGATCTCCGGCATGGCGTTGTCCGCGGCCTTCATCGCGCTGCGCATGATCCTCGTCTTCCTCGTCGCGCCGATCCTGACTGCGAGCATCTACGTCAGCTACCGCGATATCTTCCAGCCGGGCGTGGATGAAAGCGCTTGATGCCGTAGGGATTCTCGGCGGCACTTTCGATCCGGTCCATCTTGCCCACCTCGCGCTCGCGCGCGCCGCGCTGGAGCGCTTCGGCCTGACGCAGGTGCGCTGGATTCCCGCCGGCCGGCCGCCGCACCGCGCCCCGCCCCATGCCAGCGCGGAGGACCGGCTGGCGATGGTGCGGGCGGCGATCGCCGGCGAGGCGCGCTTCGCGATCGACGCCAGCGAGGCGCACAGCGCCGCGCCCAGCTATACAGTGGAGACGCTCGAACGCCTGCGCCGCGAATTCGGCCCGCAACGGCCGCTCGTGCTGCTGATGGGCGCCGATGCCTTCCGCGGACTGGGCAAATGGCATCGCTGGGAGGAGATTCCCCGGCTCGCGCACATCGCCGTGGCGACCCGGCCGGGCTATCCGCTCGCCGCCTTCGATGCGCCGCTGGCCGATCCGTATGGCCGCTGCCGTCTCGCCAGCGCCGACTTTTCAAGCGAGCCTGCCGGCGGCATCCATCCCTTCGAGCTCGCCGCCGGCACGGTGTCGGCGACCGAGGTGCGCGCGCTGATCGCCGCCGGCGCGCCGGACGGCAAGCTGCTCGAATTGCTGCCTGCCCCCGTTCTCGACTATATTCATCGACATCATTTATATTGCATCTGATCCATGGACATCCGCAAACTGCAACGCATCGTCGTCAACGCGCTCGAGGACATCAAGGGCAAGGACATCGAGGTCATCAACACCCGCAAGCTTTCCGACATGTTCGCGCGCATCGTCATCGCCACCGGCGACTCGAACCGGCAGGTGCGCGCGCTGGCGCGCAACGTCGAGGAAAAGGTGCGCGCAGCGGGCGGCGAGATTCTCGGCATCGAGGGCGAGGATGCCGGCGAATGGGTGTTGGTCGATTGCGGCGACCTCGTCTGCCATGTGATGCAGCCGAAAGTGCGGGCCCATTACGATCTCGAATCGCTCTGGCAGGGCAAGCCCAAGCGTGCCACGAGGGCCGCCAAGGCGACGGGCGGCGAGTGAAACTGATCGTGGCCGCCGTCGGCACGCGCCTGCCGGACTGGATGAACGCCGGCTTCGCGGCATACGCCCGGCGCATGCCGCGCGAGCTGCCGCTCGAACTGCTCGAGATCAAGCCCGAGCCGCGCACCACCGGCAAGACCGTGGCGGCGATGCTGGCGGCCGAGGCGAAGCGCATCGAGGCGGCGCTGCCGCCGCGCTGCCGGCGCATCGCGCTCGACGAGCGCGGCGAAACGCTCGACACGCAGGCGCTGGCGCAACGGCTCGGTCAGTGGCAGACAGGGCACGATGGCGGCGCCGACATCGCCTTCATGATCGGCGGGCCGGACGGCCTCGACCCCGCGCTCAAGCAGGGCGCGCACGAGCAACTGCGGCTCTCCGCGCTGACGCTGCCGCACGGCCTTGCGCGCGTGGTGCTCGCCGAGGCGCTCTATCGTGCCCACAGCCTGCGCTGCGGCCATCCCTATCACCGAGATTA
>CAZPIE010000086.1:0-6023 GCA_964586275.1 uncultured Methyloversatilis sp.
AACAGCGCGGACCGGTCGCGGTCGAGCGCGCCGCCGACTGGCTGGCACGGCTGGCCGCCTGAAAAGTCGGCGCCGGCGGGACGGCACGTTCATGGAATCGCCGTGCCCTTGCAGCCGCTGCGGCCATCGGCGCGCGCGCCGACCAGCAGCGCCGCCATGTACCATGCGTAGAGACCGAAGGCGGCGCTCCACAGCAGGCCGGCGGCAAGCCAGAGCGCCGCCGCATTCGCCCCCGGCCAGGCGGCGAGCGCGCGCACCAGCGCGGCGGCGGCCAAGAGCGCGGCGCCCAAGGGCAGCCACAGGCGCGTCTCGAACGGTTGTCCGCAGTGAGCGCGGCCGGCGATGCCCATCACCGCGTAGATCGCCAGCCCGAGCGCGCCGACGGTCAGCAGGTGGCGGCCGGCGCCCAATGCGCCTGATCCGCCTGCCATCGCGCCGGTTTCGAACACCAGCGCGGCGCCCATCGTCGCGTAGCCCGCCGCCATCGCGACGTAAACGCCATAGAGCATCAGCGGCCGTTGCCGGAACAGCACGCGGCCGATGTGCCAGTCGTTCATCAGGTTGAAGATCGCCGCGGCGGCCGCGAAGGCGCACCAGCCGGACAGCCGCGTGCCCGGAAAAAAGAACTCGGTCGCCGTGTAGAGGCCGATGCAGAAGATCGCCAGGTTGCGGCGCGGTGGCCGGGCGCGGTATTCGATGCCAACGCTGCCCGCCTCTTCGAGCGCGTGGTTGACGATGCGCATCGAGATGCGCGACAGCGCGACGACGATCAGCATCATGAACACGCCCAGCGTCGCGTACAGCCAGCGCGCCGGATGTTCGCCGCGCAGGGCGTCGACATGGAAGCCCGCGATGCAGAGCGCGAAGCCCGCCAGCGCCCAGAGGAAGGCCAGGTGCTTGCGTTCCGGGTCGCGCCACAGGCGCGGCGCGGCCAGCCAGGCAAGACCGCCGAGCAGGGCCAGATGGGCGAGACCCGACAGGGCCAGGGCCGGCGCGCCCAGCCAGCCGGACGACCAGAAGGCGACGCGGCCGAGCAGCCAGAGGAGGGTCAGTGCGCGCACCCAGGCGGCGGCGAAGTCGGCGCTGCCGGTGAATTCGGGCACGACGGTGAGCAGGAAACCGGCCATGGCGGCGAGCGCGAAGCCGAACAGCAGTTCGTGTGCATGCCAGACGAAGGGACCGCCGACCGTTTGCGGGAGCGGGAAACCGTGGCCCAGGAAAGCCAGCCAAAGCAGCATGAACAGCGGCGCCGAGAACGCCGCCAGCAGGAAAAAGGGCCGCAGGCCGCAGCTCCAGAGCGGGTGCCCGAGCCTCAACATGGCAGGCCGAAGCTGGCGCGCACGGCGGGCGCATGCAGCAAGCGCGCGGTGGTGGCATGGACGAAATCCTCGTCGCGCGTCGCCGCCGGCGCGTCGAGGTCGAAGCGATGGACGATGCGGCCGGGATCGGGCGCCATGACGAGGATGGCGTCGGCCAGCCGCACCGCCTCCATGAGGTCGTGGGTGATCATCAGGACCGCCACTTTACGCGCGCTTTGGTGTTCGAGCAGCAGGCGGTGCAACTGCGCCTTGAGGCCGATGTCGAGCGCGGAAAAGGGCTCGTCCATCAGCAGCAGGTCGGGTTCCAGCACCAGGGCGCGCGCCAGCGCGGCGCGGCTTTGCATGCCGCCGGAGAGCTGGTGCGGAAACCGTTCGAGCGCGGCGGCATCGAGGCCCACCGACCGGCCGGCGGCTCGAGCACGCAACCGGCAATCGGCATGCCGCATCCCGGCGGCCTCGAGGCCCAGCGCGATGTTGGCGCACGTCGTCTTCCAGGGCAGCAAGCGCGGCTGCTGGAACATCACGGCCGGCCGGATGTAACGGTTTTCCAGGGTGCCGGTTTGCAGCCTCAGCAGGCCGGCGGCCAGATGCAGCAGCGTCGTCTTGCCGCAGCCCGAGGGGCCGACCAGCGCGAGGATGCGACCGGGCGGCAGTTCGAGCGCGATGTCTTCGAGCACCGTGCGCAGCGCGTAGGCGTGTGCCAGTCCATCGATGCGCAGCGTCATGTCACCTCCCGCCAGCGCTCGACTTCGCGCTTGACCGGTTCCAGCAGCAGGTATTCGACGGCGAGCAGCGCGAGCACCACGACGGCGATCCAGGCCAGCGTGCTCTCCATGTCGAGCTGGCTGCGCGACACCGCCAACGCGGCGCCGATGCCGTCGCTGGCGGACAGCAGCTCGGCCATCACCACCACTTTCCACGAGGCGCCGAGCGCGTTGATCCACGCCGGGAACAGGTAGGAGACGACGTGCGGCAGATACAGGTCGAACAGCTTCATGCGCCACGGCAGGCGAAACGCCGTCGCCATGTCCTTGAGCTGGTGGTCGAGCGTGCGCGTACCTTGCAAGGCGCCGATGAACACCACGGGCAGGCAGGCGACGAACACGGTGAACACCGGCGTGCCGTCGCCGAGGCCGAACCACAGCATCGCCAGCACCAGCCAGGCGATCGGCGGCACGCCGAGCAGCACGGTGACGAGCGGGCGGGCCATCATCGAGGCGGTCATCGAGACGCCCGCCGCCATGCCCAGCAGGCTGCCGGCGAAGATGGCCAGCGCGAGGCCGGTCAAGGCGCGCCGGCCGGTGATCGCCAGTTCCGGCCAGACGGCGCCGCCGGCGAACAGTTCGGCCAGCTTGCCGAAGGTGGCCGCCGGATCGGGCAGGATCAGCGGGCCGTAGGCGAGCGCGACGCCTTCCCAGGCGGCCAGCAGCAGGCACAGGCTGGCGAGCGCGCCCCAGCCGCTCCACAGGTAAGCGGGAATGCCGGCGAACCAGCGCCGCAACAGGGTCATCGCCACCCGGTCACTGCAGATAGAAACCGTCGTCCGGCAGCTTGCCGCCGATCAGTCCCGGCTGCCTGGCGTGCAGCAGCCCGAAGAAGAATTCGAGTTCCGGCCGCGCTTCTTTCGCCGTGACGAATTCCGCATTGTCGCCGCGCACTGCATCGGCCACGCCTTCGGGCGTGAGCATCTCGACGCGGCTGGCGACCAGCCTGCCGCACTCGTCCGGGTGTTTTTCGCACCAGTCCAGCGAGGCGGCATAGGCCTGCTGGAACGTCTCGATCAGCGCGGCATTGCCGAGCGCCCTGCCCAGCGCCACCATGCCGGCCTGCGGGATGCGCGCCTGCCGCTGCATGACGCGCCCCCACTCCCGCTGCAGGTCGACGCTGCGGTGCAGCTCCGGCGCGATGACGCTGACGGGGAAGGACTTGGTCTTGCGCAGCGCCACCGAGACGGCCGGCTCGGCCAGCAGCGCATGGTCGGCGCGGCGCGCGATCATCATCTGCATCGCGTCCAGCGGGCTGCCGACGTAGCGCAGCTTGAAATCGCGCTTCACGTCCAGCCCCTGCTTCTCGGCCAGCGCGGCGAACACGATGTCCGGCATGTCGGCGCGAAAGGGCATGAGGATCTCCTTGCCCTTGAAGTCGGCCAGCGTCTTGAGGTTGCTCTCGCGCGACACCATCCACAGCACGCCCCAGGTGGAGACATTGAGCAACTGCAGCTTCACGCCGCGGTTGTAGAGATTGGCGGCGACGTTGGTCGGCATGGCGACGAAATCGGCCTCGGCCTTCGTGTCCAGCGCCAGGACGCGCAGCTGGTCGGGGTCTTTCCAGGGCCGGAATTCGACGACCTCGGCCACGTCCTTGAGCGCGCCGCTCTCGACCATGTGGATCAGCGGGTTCGACACCGCCGCGTAGGGGCCGGAGAGGACGAGTCTGGGCAGCTTGGCAGCCGCCATTCCAGACCAAATAAGAAGGACGGCTGCCAGGCAGCCGCCAAGCCCACGTAAAGGATTCTTCATCGGAACTTGCCGCGCCAGACCACTTGCAGGCTACGGCCCGGCGCCTCGATTTCCTGGCCGGACACGCCCTCGGCCAGATGCTCGTGATAGGCCTTGTCGCCCACGTTCTTGAGCGCGACGCGCAGGCTCTGGTCCTTCGCGTAGCGCCAGGTCGCGCCGAGGTCGAGGGTGCCGAAACCGGGGGTGGCGTTCTCGGTGCCGCGCGCGAAGACGGTGGCGACACGATCCTGCTTCCCGACCAGTCGCACGGTGGCATCCGCCGTCCAGCCAGCGCCGAGCATGGACGCAACCGAGCCCTCCCAACCCAGCGACAGTTCGTCCGCCGGCATCTGGAACAGCGGCTCGTTCATATCCTTGTTCTCGCCGCGCAGGCGTGAGTAAGCGGCGGAGAGCCACTGGTCGCGGCGGAACTGCCAGCGCGCGCCGGCCTCGAAGCCGTCGATGACCACTTCGCCGAGGTTGACGGTCCGCTTGCAGAAGGCCGCGTTCGGTGCACCGCAGGCGGCGATGGCGGCCGCGCCGGTGATCTGCTGGCCGGTGATGTAGTCGGTGATGCGGTTGCGATAGAGCGAGGCCGAGTAATGGAAATCGGCGTTCGCGCCCTTCAGCCCCAGCTCGAACTGCGTGGCGACCTCGGGCTTGATCTGCGGGTTGCCGACGTAGAAGAAGCCGTCGCCGCGCGGCGAGGCTTCGAAGCGCTCGCGCATCTCGCCGGCGCGGAAGCCGCGCGAGAGGTTGGCGAAGGGGCGCAGCAGCGGCGCCGCCTCGTAGATCAGGCCGAGGCTGCCCGACACGGCGCTGTCCTCGCGGTCGAGCCCGGTCGTCACCGTGCCATTGTTCATCGAGTCGGCGGCGCCCTTGACCGTATCGCGGCGCAGGCCGGCCAGGATATTCAGCTTGCCGAAGCGCATGTCGTCCTGCAGATAAAAGCCGAGCGCTTCCAGCCGGCCATTGGCGAAGGGCAGGTTGCGCACCAGCGGCGAGAGCGGCGTCGGACTGGCCAGATGGCGATCCGGCGACGCCTTCATCTCCCAGACGTTGATCCCGAAGGACAGCAGGTGCCGAGGATGAACGAGCCAGTCGGCCTTGGCATCGATGCCGTCGGTCGCGAAGGTCACCCGCGTCTTGCCGATTTCGCGCCCGATTCTGTCGCTGTACGACCAGATGGTGCGCTCGACATCCTGACGATAGACGCGGAAGTCGAGATTCAGCGGGTTCTCGCCGGAGCCCTTGCGGCTGTAGCCGAGTTCGGCCAGCGTGCGCTCCTGATCGGGCGAGTGGACGATGGTGTGGCCGACGACGGCGAAGTTCGCATGCGGCTTCTTCGAGCCGGGATACCAGACATCCTTGTCGGTCTGCTGTTGCAACGAGACGCGCAACTGCTGCGCGGCGTCGATGCGCAAGCGGTACTGCGCCAGCAGCGCATCGCTGTCGTAGCCCGTCAGGGCGACCTTGCCGGACGGGGCGGCGTAATCGCCGATGCGCGCAACCGAGGCGCCCACCAGCAGCGCATGGACGCCCTGCGAGAAATTCGCGATGCCGGTACCGCGCACGCCGCGGCTGGCGCTGTCGTGGCTGGCGGCGATGTCGAGGCCGATGCCCGGCGCGAACCTGGCCTGCGGCAGGATCACGTTGATCGCGCCGCCAAGCGCGCCGGTACCGTAGAGCACGGAGGCAGGGCCCTTGACGACCTCGATGCGGTCGGCGAGTCCCAGCGACATGAAGGAAGCGATGGCGCCCTGCGGCTGCGCCGAGTTCATGCGCATGCCATCGACCAGCAGTGCGACGCTTTCTTTCTTCAGCCCGCGGATCACCGGATTCTGGCCTTGCGCGCCGTCGCTGGCGACGGCCAGGCCCGGCTCGCCGCGCAGCGCCTCGCCGACGTTTTGCGCGTTGCGCTTCAACAGCGTGTCGCGGTCGAGCGAGGTGGTGGCGACGGGCGTTTCGAGGTCCGCGGACGCGTAGCCCTTGGCGGTGACGGAAACGGTGGAGAGGGTGGCGGCCTCCTCGGCATGGGCGAGGGGAAGGGCGCACGCCAGGGCAAGGGGAAGGACAGCAGCACGCATGGCAATACCTGTGGGTTGGCGGTATTGCTGGCGTCTGGCTGGCTAACCGATATTTGGGAAGCCCCACTACCTATGCAGCGGGGAAACGAGCGGGATTCTATATTATGAGAACCATTCTC
>CAZPIE010000087.1:0-5933 GCA_964586275.1 uncultured Methyloversatilis sp.
ATTATTCCTCTTCCTCTTCGGTGCCGGGTTTCTTGAAGCCCTTCGGCAGACGGTGCGCGATGCCCTGGTGACACTCGATGCAGGTCTGGCCGGCGGCCTTCGCGTCCATGTGCTTCTTGTAGGGCGTCTTTTTCTGCAACTCGGGGCTCATCGCCTCGAAATCGTGGCAGTTGCGGCACTCGATCGAGTTGGAGGCCTTCATGCGCGCCCATTCGCGTTCCGCCATCGCCAGGCGATGCGCCTCGAACTTCTCCGGCGTGTCGATCACCCCGGTGATCTTGCCCCAGACTTCCTTGGTAGCCTGCACCTTGCGGATGATCTTGTTCGTCCAGTCCTTCGGCACATGGCAATCGGAACAGGTAGCGCGCACGCCGGTACGATTGCTGTAGTGGATCGTGTACTTGTATTCCTCGTACACGTTGTTCTTCATCTCGTGGCAACCGATACAGAACGTCATCGTGTTGGTCGCTTCCATGGCGGTGTTGAAGCCGCCCCAGAAGATGATGCCGCCGAAGAAACCCACCACCAGCAGGCCGAGCAGCGAATATTTCGCGCTCGGCTTGCGTAGCGTCGCCCACAAGCCTTGCTTGCCCGATTCCTGTGTGGTCATGGCCGTCGATCGCTCACTTCGGCTGGATCGAAAGGATGTACTCGGCCAAATTCCTCAACTGCTTCGTATCGTTGGGCGGCATGGTCTTGGCGATCTTGTGCTTTTCCTTGGTGCCGTCGGCCAACTTGACTTCCGCGCCGGCGGTCATGTGCTTGACGACCTCGTCGACTGCGTTGGGCTTGCCGCGATACTTGTTGGCGGTGCTCAGGAAGGACGGGCCATCCTTGTCCTTGCGCAGGCCGTGGCACTGCATGCAGTTGTTCTGCTCGGCCAGGCCCTTCGCCGCCTCGACATCGAGGGCCAAGGCGGGAGAGGCGAAGCCGGCGGCGGACAGAGCCAGGACGGCGGTGGAAACGAATGCAAAGCGACGTCTCATGAAACATTTCCTCTGTGTGTGTTGAAAGAATTTACTTTACGCCGACGAACTTGTTGTCGACCAGCGGCTTGGCATCGACCTGGGCGACGTGGCAGGTATCGCACTGGAAGCGATCCATCGAGACCCCCTGTTTGCCGGTCTTGCCCTTGACGAAATGGCTCACGCCCATCTGCGGCACCTTCTGGCCGCGCAGCTCCTGGGTCAGGTGGCAATCGAGGCAGGCGTTCTCGTCCATCGTCAGCGGCACATATTGCTCGACCGTGTGCGGCACCATCGGTGGCTGGCCGATGAAGGTGCGCGCGATCAGGCTGGGCTGGCCGACGCCCGGCATCTTGGCCGCATGGACCTTGACCTCGGGCGCGCGGTCGGGCGCCGAGACATCGGCGCCGCGCATCGGCACCGGCCCCGTCGTGGAGGCGCAGCCGATAATGGAAGCGACCAAGGTCGCGAGGGCGAGGCTGGCAGTCTTCTTCATGGTGAAACTCCCTCCTAGAAAGAAACGATGCGGGTCATTTCGGGGTCGGCCGAGCCGAACCCGACATGGTGAATTGAGTTGGAACGGGCGCGATGAAACGTGTGCCGAAGCGGAAAACATCCTTGGAGCAGACATCGATGCAGCGTCCGCAATTGGTGCAGTTGGCGTCCAGAATGACGGGCGGAGCATCCTTGATCGCCTTCAGCGCCGGGCGAATCACTTGCTGCTCGGGACAGACGGCGAAGCAATCCATGCAGTCGTTGCATGCTTCGCGCGCCGGCAATTTGACCCGCAGCAGCGAGAGCTTGCCGATCAGGCTGTAGAAGGCGCCCACGGGGCACAGGTGGCCGCACCAGCCCTGGCGCATGACGAACAGGTCGAACAGGAACACGGCGAGGATCACGGCCCAGGCGAAGCCGATGCCGAAGAACAGGCCGCGATGCATCATCGACACCGGATTGACCATTTCCCAGGCCAGCGTTCCGGTCGCGGCGGCGACGACCAGGGTCATGCCGAGCATCCAGTAGCGCGAACTCCGCGACAGGTGCGCCCCGCCCTTCAGTCCCAGACGCGCACGCAGCCAGTTGGCCAGATCGGTCGCCAGATTCACCGGGCAGACCCAGGAACAGAAGCTGCGACCGCCGACCACAAGATAAAACGCGACGACGATGACGACGCCAATCCAGGCCAGACGTTCCGGCGACTGACCCGTCACCAGCATCTGCGACAACAGGAAAGGGTCGGTGAGCGGCAAGATGCCCAGCGTATAGCTGTAATTCAGATTCCCCTTGACGATCCACAGTCCGAACCACGGCCCGACGAGAAACAGCAGCAGAATGCCGATCTGGCTGGCACGCCGCAGGATCAGCCACTTGTGCGCGGCCAGCCAGCCCTTTTCGGCGATCGCCTCGGCGCCCACCTTGCGAGGCAGCGCGCTCACAACTTGTCTCCCTGCAGGGCCCGCAAGGTCGACGGCGTCGATGCTGGCGGAACGGCGTCCGGCGCCGACGACCCTTGCGGCGCATCCGGGACCACCTTGCCAGTGCGGTGATCGTATCTCAGGCCTTCCGGCGTATGGTATTGGTGTTCGACATCGGGCGTCACCAGGCTGCCCCCGGCTTTCTCCTTCTCGACCCAGCCCAGCCGGTAGTGGGCGGACAACTGCCCCTTGGCCATGTAGAGCGGGAAGACCTTGATGGCGGCAATCTCGGTCGGACAGGCTTTTTCGCACAGCCCGCAACCCGTGCAGTGTTCGGAGTGCACCACCGGGATGAAGAGGGTGTGCACACCGGTGCGCGTGTTCGACTGCGGATCGAGGGTAATCGCCTTGTCGAGCACCGGACAGACGCGATAACAGATGTCGCAGCGCAGACCCAGAACATTGAGGCAGGTTTCCAGGTCGACCAGCACCGCCAGGCCCATCCTCGCCTTGGTGATGTCGGTCAGCGAGTGATCCAGCGCGTTGGTCGGACAGGCCTTGACGCAGGGAATGTCCTCGCACATCTCGCAGGGCGCCTGACGGGCGACGAAGTAAGGCGTCCCGGTCGGCATCGGGTCTTCCGGCCGGGCCAAGTGCAGCATGTGATACGGGCAATCGCGCACGCACATGCCGCAGCGGATGCAGGCGGCGGAGAATTCCGGTTCGGGCAAGGCGCCCGGCGGACGCAGGGCGGCAGGGGGCAGCGCGGTGGCGTTGCGCGCATAGAGTCCGACACCCAGCCCCAGCAGGCCGACGCCGCAGGCCATGCGCGCGGTGTCGGCTAGAAACTGGCGCCGGGCCGACCCTTTGGGCAATTCAGGCCGCGACACTTTGGATTGAGTTTCGCTGTTCATGTTCGCGAAGCGGGAAACGCGCCCCCTGCATGCATTCCCCGCTCATTGGGTTAATGAAACGTCAGGCTGAAACGTCAGGCCTTCCACACCTTGCAGGCATTCTTCTTGTAGTCCGTTTCCTTCGAAATCGGACAGGTGGCATCGAGGACCAGCTTGTTGATCAGGCGATGCTCGTCGAAGAACGGCACGAAGACCAAGCCTTCCGGCACTTTGTTGCGCCCCTTGGTTTCGGCGCGCAGCTCGATCTCGCCGCGCCGGGTGGCCACCTTGACGATGTCGTTGCGCTTGATGCCGCGCTTTTCCGCATCCTTCGGATGGATCCAGATGACGGCATCCGGGAAGGCGCGGTAGAGCTCGGGCACGCGCCGCGTCATCGAACCGGTGTGCCAGTGTTCCAGCACGCGGCCGGTGCACAACCACAGGTCGTACTCGTTGTCCGGCTTCTCGGGCGGATCCTGATAAGGCAGCGCGAAGATCCAGGCCTTGCCGTCGGGACGTCCGTAGAAGCGCACGCCCTCGCCCGCCTTGACGTAAGGATCGTAGCCCTCGCGGAAGCGCCACAGGGTTTCCTTGCCATTCACCACCGGCCAGCGCAGGCCGCGCACGCGGTGATAGTGGTCGAATTCGCCCATGTCCTTGCCCTTGCCGAGCGTGAAGATGCGGTATTCCTCGAACAGGCCCTTTTGCACGTAGTAGCCGAAGTCCTCCGTCTCGTCGGTGGTGTAGCCCGCCCAGGCGTGGGCATTGACCTTGGCCGCCTCTTCCTTCGGGAACTTGTTGACCTGGCCGTTGAGGAACAGCACCTCGTAAAGGGTCTTGCCCTTCAACTCCGGCGCCTTGGCGAGCAGGTCGGCCGGCCAGACCTCGTCGGTCTTGAAGCGCTTGGCAAACTCCATGATCTGCCACAGGTCGGACTTGCACTGGCCGGGCGCCTTGACCTGCTGGCGCCAGAACTGGCCGCGCCGCTCGGCGTTGCCGAAAGCGCCTTCCTTCTCCATCCAGGACGCGCAGGGCAGGATCAGGTCGGCGGACATCGCCGAGACGGTCGGGTAGATGTCGGAGACCACCACGAAGGCCTTCGGGTTGCGCCAGCCGGGATAGACTTCCTGGTTGATGTTCGGACCGGCCTGCATGTTGTTGGTTGTCGTGGTCCAGTAGAAGCCGATCTTGCCGTCCTTGAGCATGCGCGACTGCAGCACGGCATGGTAGCCGGGGCGCTCGGGAATCGTGCCGGCCGGCAGCTTCCAGATCTTCTCGGAGATTTCGCGGTGCTTCGGGTTCATCACCACCATGTCGGCGGGCAGGCGATGGGCGAACACGCCGACCTCGCGCGCCGTGCCGCAGGCCGTGGGCTGGCCGGTCAGCGAGAAGGGGCTGTTGCCCGGCTCGGAAATCTTGCCCACCAGCAGGTGGATGTTGTAGTTCATGTTGTTGACCCAGGTGCCGCGCGTGTGCTGGTTGAAGCCCATGCACCAGAACGAGGTCACCTTGATCTTCGGATCGGCGTAGGTCTTGGCCAGCAGCTCGAGCTTGTCCTTGGGCACGCCGGAAATCTGGTGCGCTTTGTCGAGCGTGTATTCGGCGACGTACTTGGCGAAGGCATCGAAATCGATCGGCTTCGATGCATTGGGGTCGCCCTTGGGCTTGCCGTCCGCGCCGGGATAGCCGTTGTTGCCCGCCGCCTGTTCGAGCGGATGGTTCGGGCGCAAGCCGTAGCCGATGTCGGTGACGCCTTCGCGGAACAGCGCGCACTTGGCGACGAAGTCCTTGTTGACCGCGTTGTTCTGGATGATGTAGTTGCAGATGTAGTTCTGGATCGCCAGGTCGGTCTGCGGCTTGAAGATCATCTCGTTGTCGGCCAGTTCGCAGGAGCGGTTACCGAAGGTCGACAACACGTGGAACTTGACGTGCTTGGCGGTCAGCTTGCGGTTGGTCATGCGCGACCACAGCACCGGGTGCATTTCGGCCATGTTCGAGCCCCACAGCACGAAGGCGTCGGCATGCTCGATGTCGTCGTAGCAGCCCATCGGCTCGTCCATGTTGAAGGTGCGCATGAAGGCGGCGACGGCCGAAGCCATGCAGTGACGGGCGTTCGGATCGATGCTGTTGGAGCGGAAACCGGCTTTCCACAGCTTGATGGCGGCATAGCCTTCCCAGATGGTCATCTGACCGGAGCCGAACATCGAAACGCCGAAGGGGCCCTGGTCGGGGTTCTTCATGGTCGCCTTGGCTTTCTCGGCCATGATGTCGAAGGCCTGGTCCCAGCTGATCGGGGTGAATTCGCCGTTCTTGTCGAACTTGCCGTCCTTCATGCGCAGCATCGGCTGGGTCAGGCGATCCTGACCATACAGCAGCTTGGCGAGGAAATAGCCCTTGACGCAGTTCAGGCCGCTATTCACCGGGCAGTCCGGGTCGCCCTGGGTGGCGACGATCCGGCCGTCCTTGACGCCGACCAGCACACCGCAGCCGACGGCGCAGTAACGGCACACGCCCTTGTCCCAGCGGATGCCGTCGCCGCCCTTGGCCTGGGCGAGCGCCACGCCGGGCACGCTCATGCCGGCGGTGGCCGCTGCCGCGGCAACGGCATTGGTCTTGATGAAATCGCGTCGCGTCATTTTCACTTCAGTCATGTCAGGCCT
>CAZPIE010000088.1:0-5900 GCA_964586275.1 uncultured Methyloversatilis sp.
TTGGCGAGGGCGAAGACGAGCAGGGCGAGGAAGGAAATCGTCAGCATGAGCGGCATCTTACAATGCCGTTCCATGGACACTTCCGATCACGGTCGCCGTTTCGGCGGCATCGAACGGCTCTACGGCGCGGGCAGCCTCGCGCGGCTGGCGTCGGCGCACGTCTGCACGATCGGCATTGGCGGCGTGGGCTCGTGGGCGGCCGAGGCGCTGGCGCGCTCCGGCATCGGCCGGCTGACGCTGATCGACCTCGACCACGTGGCCGAGAGCAACATCAACCGGCAGGTGCATGCGCTCGACACCACACTCGGCCAGGCCAAGGTGCGGGCGATGCGGGCGCGCATCGCGCAGATCAATCCGGATTGTCGGGTGGAGTGCATCGAGGAGTTCGTCACCGAGGAGAACGTCGCTCAACTGCTGCCGACGTGCGATGCGGTGGTCGACTGCATCGACCAGGTGAAGGCGAAGGCGGCGCTGGTCGCGCATTGCAGACGGAACAGCTTGCCGGTGGTGACGACCGGCGGTGCGGGCGGACGCAGCGATCCGACGCGCATCGGGATTGACGACCTGGCGCGTACCACCCAGGACGCGCTGGCGAGCAAGCTGCGCGCGCGGCTGCGCAAGGATTACGGCTTCACCCGCGATCCCAAAAAGAAGTTCGGCGTGCCCTGCGTGTTTTCCGACGAACAGATTCGCCGCCCCCAGACTCAAGCATGCGATCTCGACGAAGCGGGATTGCATGGGCTCAACTGCGCGGGCTATGGCTCGTCGGTCGCGGTGACGGCGGGCTTCGGCTTTGCGGCCGCCGCGCACTGCCTCGGTATACTGCTCGGATGAATGTCAGCGAACCCGTCGTCCTGATCACCGGCGCGGCCCGGCGCGTCGGCGCCGAGATCGCGCGCAGCCTGCATGGCGCCGGCGCGTGCGTCGTGCTGCACTATCGCGCCTCGGCGGCGGAAGCCGAACGGCTGGCGGCCGACCTGAATGCCCGGCGCGAAAAGTCGGCGCTGGCGCTACGGCACGACCTGCTGGATATCGATGGCTTGGCGGACATGGTGGAGAAAGCGGTCGCGCATTTCGGCCGGCTCGATGCGCTGGTGAATAACGCCTCGAGCTTCTTCCCGACGCCGGTCGGCGCCATCGACGAGGCGGCATGGGACGACCTGATCGGCAGCAACCTGAAAGGCCCGCTGTTCCTGTCCCAGGCCGCCGCGCCGCATCTGGCGAAATCTCACGGTTGCATCGTGAACATCACCGACATCCACGCCGAGCGGCCGCTGAAAGGCTATCCGCTCTACTGCGCGGCGAAGGCCGGGCTGCTCGGCCTGACGCGCGCGCTGGCGCTGGAACTCGGCCCGCGGGTGCGCGTGAATGCCGTCGCGCCGGGCGCCATCGAATGGCCGGAAAACGCCACCGATTTCCCGCCGGAAGAGCAGGCCGCGATCATCGAGCACACGCTGCTCAAGCGCGTCGGCGCGCCCGGCGACATCGCGCGCACCGTGAAATTCCTGATCCTCGACGCGCCCTACGTCACCGGTCAGGTCATCAATGTCGATGGCGGCCGGACGGCGCATCTGTAATTTCATGACGACGTACAAGCAAGCCCACAAGGCCGAGTTCGAGGCCAACAAGCTCTCGAAATTCCTCCACCGCATGGTGGGCAAGGCGATCGGCGACTACAACATGATCGAGAACGGCGACCGCGTGATGGTCTGCCTCTCGGGCGGCAAGGACTCGCACAGCCTGCTCGACATCCTGCTGCAGATGCGCGACAAGGCGCCGATCGATTTCGAGCTGATCGCCGTCAACCTCGACCAGAAGCAGCCCGGCTTCCCCGCCGACGTGCTGCCAGCCTACCTGGACAAACTCGGCGTGCCCTACCGCATCGTCGAGGAGGATACTTATTCCATCGTCAAGCGCGTGGTGCCGGCAGGCAAGACCACCTGCGGGCTGTGCTCGCGCCTGCGGCGCGGCGTGCTCTACCGCGTGGCGAGCGAGCTGGGCGCGACCAAGATCGCGCTCGGCCACCATCGCGACGACATCCTCGCCACGCTGTTCCTCAACCTGTTTTTCGGCGGCAAGTTGAAGACCATGCCGCCCAAGCTGGTGACCGACGACGGCAAGCACATCGTCATCCGGCCGCTGGCCTACTGCCCGGAGCGCGATCTGGTCGAGTGGGCGCGCATCCGCGAGTTTCCGGTCATTCCCTGCAACCTCTGCGGCAGCCAGCCGAACCTGCAGCGCCAGCAGATCGCGCAGATGCTGCGCGACTGGGACAAACGCTTTCCCGGACGCATCGAGACGATGTTTCGCGCGCTTTCCGACGTGGTGCCGTCGCACCTGATGGATGCGCGGCTCTACGACTTCGCCAGCCTCAAGCCGACCGGGCAGCCGGTGCCCGACGGCGACACGGCCTTCGACGAGGAAGAAATCGAAGGCCCGTCGCCGCAGGCGATCAGCTTCAACCCTTCAGGCAGTCGCTCATGAAGGCCTTGCGCTCGTCGCCCTTGAGCGCCTTCTTGCCGGCTTCGGCATTGCAGGCCTTCATCTTTTCCTGCTGGGCGGTGCGCGCGTCCTTCGCCGCGGTCTGCTTGCCGGACAGACACTCCTTCATGAAGGCCTTGCGTTCTTCGCCTTTCAGGGCCTTCTTGCGGGCTTCGGCGTTGCAGTCCTTCATGCGCTGCTGTTGCGGAGTGGGCGCCTTGTCTTCGGCGGCGTAGGCCGGGGCAAGGGCGAACTGGCTGGCAATGCAGAGCGAAGCGATGGCGAGCAGTTGTTTCATGATGTCTCCCGGTCGGTTGCGAAAAGCGTCATTGTAGATGCTGACGTGATGCGGCGTGGTGCGTGCCGGCGGCGGCGTGGCCATGGCCGCCATGCGGCGGCCGGGCGTTGGGCGCGCCGAGCAGACCGCCGATCAGCATGCCGAGCGTGCTGGCGGCGAGACCGTAGAGCTGCGGTTCGATATCGCCCTCGGGCACGAACATCTCGAACAGCAGCCAGGTGGCGAGGCCGAGCACGATGGAAAGCGCGGCGCCCAGATTGTTGGCGCGCGACCAGAACAGGCCGGCGACGAGCGGGACGAAGGCACCCGCCAGCGTGATGCGATAGGCGTTCTCGACCATGCCGTGGATGCTCTCGTCGCTCGATACCGCGTAGAGCGTCACCAGTCCGGCAAAGACGACTACCGTGATGCGCGTCGCCAGCAACAGCTGGCTGTCGCTCATGTCCTTCCAGAAACCCTTCAGGACGTTTTCCGAAAAGGTGACGGCCGGCGCCAGCAGGGTGCCCGAGGCGGTACTCATGATGACCGACAGCAGGGCGCCGAAGAAAACGACCTGGGCGGCGAAGGGCATGTAATTGACGATCAGGGTCGGCAGGATCAGCTGCGAATCCCGTTCCATCAGCCGGGCGACCAGCGCCGGGTCGATCAGCGTTGCCGTATAGGCGAGAAATAACGGAATCGCGGCGAAGAAGAAGTAACTCACGCCGCCCAGCGTCGTGCCCCAGACGGCGACGCGCTCGTTCTTCGACGCATTGACGCGCTGGAACACGTCCTGCTGCGGAATCGAGCCGAGCATCATGGTGAACAGCGCGGCGATCCAGGCCAGCATGTCGAGGGCGTCGAGTCGCGGCAGCCACTCGAACTTGCCGGCGGCGGACGCATGGGCGATCACCCGGTCGATGCCGCCGGCCATGTCGCCGGCGATCCAGGTGACGTAGACCAGGCCGAGCACGATGACGATCATCTGCACGAAGGTCGTCATCGCCACCGACCACATGCCGCCGAACAGGGTATAGACGAGCACCACGCCCGCGCCGATCAGCACGCCCTGGGTGGTCGATACGACATCGGCCGACAAGACATTGAAGACCAGCCCCAGCGCCGTCATCTGCGCGCCGACCCAGCCGAGATAGGACAGCACGATGCAGATCGACAGGACCAGTTCGGTCTGCCGGTTGTAGCGGATGCGGAAGAAATCGCCCAGCGTCAGCAGGTTCATGCGATACAGCGGACGGGCGAAGACCAGGCCGAACAGCACGAGGCAGAGCGAGGCGCCGAGCGGGTCGGAAATCAGCCCGCGAAAGCCTTCTTCGAGGAAGGTCGCCGAAATGCCCAGCACCGTCTCGGCGCCGAACCAGGTGGCAAACACCATTGCCAGCACGACAATGAACGGCAGGTGGCGGCCGGCGACGATGTAGTCGCGGGCGCTGTGCACGCGCGTGGCGGCATAGAGGCCGATGGCGATGGAGATGACGAGATAGATGACGACAAACCACAAGAGCATGATCGGTCTCCCGGATGAATGACTAGAAGAATTGCAGGGCGGCGAGCAGCACGGCGGCGGCGGCCGATACCAGGGCGGCGGCGGCGAGGCGGCGGTTGGCGGCGGCAGCCTCGCGCAGGCGCGCGAGTTCCTCGCCGGCATCGGCCTGGCGTTCGGTGGCCAGGGTCAGCGCCTGGTGGGCGAGGCGCGGCAGTTGCGGCAACAGCGAGGCCCACTGTGGGCTTTCGCGCTTGAGGTGGTTGAGGAAACCGCGCATGCCGACCTGCTCGTGCATCCAGCGTTCGAGGAAGGGCTTGGCGGTCTGCCAGAGGTCGAGGTCGGGGTCGAGCTGGCGGCCGAGGCCCTCGATGTTGAGCAGCGTCTTCTGCAGCAGCACGAGCTGCGGCTGGATCTCGACGTTGAAGCGGCGCGAGGTCTGGAACAGGCGCAGCAGCACGTGGCCGAAGGAGATCTCCTTGAGCGGCCGGTCGAAGATCGGCTCGCAGACGGCACGCACCGCCGCCTCCAGCTCGTCGACGCGCGTTTCGCGCGGCACCCAGCCCGACTCGACGTGCGCCTCGGCGACGCGCTTGTAGTCGCGGCGGAAGAAGGCGAGGAAGTTGATCGCCATGTACTTCTGGTCGACCTCGGTGAGCGTGCCGACGATGCCGAAGTCGAGCGCGATGTAGCTGCCGAAACTTTCCCGGTCGGTCGAGACAAGGATGTTGCCGGGGTGCATGTCGGCGTGGAAGATGCCGTCGCGGAACACCTGGGTGAAGAAGATCTCGACGCCGGCGCGCGAGAGCTGCTTGAGGTCGATGCCGGCCTCGACGAGGTTGCTCACCTGGCTGATCGGGATGCCGTGCATGCGCTCCATCGTCATCACGGAATGCGTGCAGAAATCCCAGAAGACTTCCGGCACCTTGAGCAGCTTCGAATCGGCGAAGTTGCGGCGCAGCTGGGAGCAGTTGGCCGCCTCGCGCATCAGGTCCAGCTCATCGTCGAGATGCTTGGCGAACTCGCGCACCACCTCGCGCGGCTTGAGGCGCTTGCCGTCGCTCCAGAAGCGTTCGAGCAGTCCCGCGAAGCTGTCGAGCAGCGCGATGTCGTTGGCGATGGTCGGCGCGATGCGGGGACGCAGCACCTTGACGGCGACTGCGCGGCCGTCGAACAAGGTGGCGAAATGCACCTGCGCGACCGAGGCCGAGGCGACCGGTTCGCGTTCGAAGCTGGCGTAGATCTCGCCGAGCGGGCGGCCGAAACTCTTCTCGATTGCGGCGATGGCCTCGTCGGGCGGGAAAGGCGGCACGCGGTCCTGCAGCTTGGCGAGTTCGTCGGCGATGTCGTCCGGCAGCAGGTCGCGGCGGGTCGACAGCACCTGGCCGAACTTGACGAAGATCGGCCCGAGCGTCTCGAGCGCCTGGCGCAGGCGGGCGCCGCGCGCTGCCTGCAGCTGGCTGCGGTCGCGCCAGAAGAACAGGGCGTCCGCGATCCCCAGCGGCAGCTTGAGCCGGCCGGTGGGATCGTGTTCGAGGATCAGCCGGTCGAGGCCGAATTTCAGGCCGACGCGGGCGATTTTGGCGAGACGGAACAGGCGCACGGGAAAGACCGCAATAAAGGTGCGGAACTTTAGCACCT
>CAZPIE010000089.1:0-5894 GCA_964586275.1 uncultured Methyloversatilis sp.
GACGCGCAGCAGCGTGGGCCATCAGTCATCCCCCCGGAACAGATCGGTCAGTTCGGCGGCGAAAAACAAGAGTCCAGCCAAAAAAAGCGCGATGACGATCACAAGCATGGCGGCGAGAATCGGATCGTAGGTTGCCGCGCAGCGCTTACGCCTGGTTCCGCGCATCACTGCACCCGGTAGCCAACGCCGAGCCAGAGGCCGTCGGTCTCGCGCCGCAGGATCACGGATTCGACCGTCTTTTCCTTGCCGCTGAAGGCAGTGTCGTAATTGATGATGGCATACTGGCCATCCGGCATGCCGGGCATCTTGACGGCAAACACAATCGAGGTCGGAGTGCGCGATTTGACCTTGCCGAAAACGGATAGCGGCTTGACGGCTTTCTCCCAATCGGCCTTTGCCGTGCCCGCTTTCATCAGGTCGCTGCTCGCGTCCCAGGCGGTACCGGGATCGCCGCCGTCGATATGGCGAATCCAGGCGCGTGCATGCCTATCGATATCCGCGTCGATAAACAGATCGGCCGCCGATGCATTGCCGAAGATAAGCAGAAGGCCGGCCAGCGCCGGAATTCTCATGTTCATGCACTTCCTCCTTTCGCCCGGCCGTTGGCCGAGAAGCGCGCCAGCGCCTCGTAACCGAGAGTGTCGAGCGTGCGCGCGTCCTTGATCGGTTGATATTCGACGGCCGGCGGCGCGGGCAGGATCGCCATCAAGAGATCGTTGCCCGGAATCGGACCCCGCCCCCCTTCCGTATCCGCCCGGGCGAAGCATTTATCGCCGGCGTTCATGGGCGTTAAAAGACATAGCGTATGCCAACCCGGATGTCCCGACCCGGATCGAGGGTGGAGAAACCGCCCTGGCTCAAGGTGGTGTGCCGGCTGTAACGCTTGTCCAGCAGGTTGCGCGCGCTCAGGTCGAAGCTCAAGCCGCGCACGCCGCGCGGCTGCCAGTTGACGTAAAGATCATGGATGGCGTAGCCGGGTTTATTGATGTAGACAGTCTGATTCGCCGGAACATCGTCGAGACCCCGCACTGCCGTGAGGGTGTAGCCAACGTCCAGGTTGTCGCTCAGTGCATAGCCCAGGTTGAGCACGGCCTTGTCGCCCTGCGGCGCGCCAAAGCGCGCCAGGAATTGGGGCAGATCGGGCAAGTTCGCCGTATCCAGGTGCATGAGGCTGATATCCGCGCGCAATCGTCCGGCGGTATGACCGGCGCGCAGCTCATAGCCCTTGAAGCGGGCTGTCCGATCGGCGTTGTAGAGTTCGGTCACCGGACGCCCGCCGAGACCGCCGGCGCCGGGCTGGCGGTAAAGAATCGCGTCGCCGATGCGGTTCTGGAAAATCAGCGCCTCGGCGCGCCAGCGCTTGTCGCTCAAGGATTGCCAACGCAAGCCGAGCTCGCCTTGACGCGATCTTTCCGCTTTGAGCTCGCCCCCCGCGCGGCCGTTGATCAGCGCGCCCACGACTACATTGCCGGCGAAGTGAACCGGAATCGTGCCGGCGCCCCGCGCCGCTTCGCCGTAGCCGGCGAACAGCGTGAAGCCGCTGCCCAGTCCGGCCTCGCCGCCGAGGTTGTACGAGGTGGCAGCGTTGCCGACACGCACCATGTCGTCGCGGAAGCTGACGTCGAAATCGTCATGGCGCACGCCAAACCAGAGCCGGCCGAAAGCGGCGCTCATGCGGTTTTGCGCGTAGATGCCGCGGCTGTCGTTACGATTGCGGCGGTCGCCCCGGTCGCTGCGGAAGTTGACGCCCTGGTCTTCGAAGTAGTCGACACCCACGGTGAGATCGCCACGAAAACCACTGCCGTCATAGCCGAAGATGTTGCGCAGATCGACGCCCTGTCCATCGCTGGTAAAGCATTCGACGAAGTTGCCGGGCGGGGGTGTCATGCCCTGCCACTGGTTGCGGGACTGATACAGTCGCACGCGCACGTCGAGCAACGCCGAAGCAGGATCGTAGCGATAGTCGAGGGTATGCTGCTCGCGCGTCAGGGTTTGATTGCGCGGCGGCTGGGCCGCGACGTTCTGAAACTGCCAGGGATAGTCGCCGCGTTGCTGGAAATTCAGGCCGCTCGCTTCGTTGCGCTCGCTGCCGATGCGCAACTGGTGCGGCCCCGTCCCCAGCAGGCTCAGCTTGATCAGGTAGCCCGCGTCTTCGCCGCCGGAATAGGGGATGCGCTCGCCGCCGCCCGCGCGCATGTCCTGGTATTCGTGATGCGACAGATGAGCCAGCCATCCCAGGCCTTCACCCAGCACGCCATAAACGCTGGCCGAGCCAAGCCAGCCCTCGTCGGCGCTGCCATACCCCGCGCGCAGCCGCGCGCCGAGCCGTTGGCCGGCCGACAACAGGTCCTGCGCGTCGACGGTTGCCATGCGCACGCTGCCGCCCAGCGCGCCGGGGCCGTCGTCGGCCGCCGGCGGGCCGGGGCGTATCTCGACCTGCTTGAGGATATCCGGGGCCACGTTGCCCAGACCGCCGCGATGGTTGTACAGGTTCTGGCCCTGCCGCGCGCCATCGACCGCGACATTGACGTTGCTGCCCTCGATGCCGCGCAGGAACAGCCGTTGCCCCTGGCGGACGCCGCCGCCGACCTCCACGTTGGCCTCGCGGCCCAGCACATCGCGCACGTCCTTGGCCTGCTCGCGTTGCAGCCGCTCGACCGCGGCGTTGCTGGCCTGCTCCTGCACGACCACGTCCGGCAGGCGCGTGCCGCTATCGGCCGTTGCCGCGCCGACGCCCAGCGACAGCAAGGCAGCGGTCAGCCGCTGGGGTTGAAAAAAGCCGCTTTTCATACGGGCTTGCGGTGTGCGGATCACGGTGTTGCTCCTTTCGTCATGGTTGATTGCAAAGGGTATGTCAGGCGCTGACGCCCCTGCCGCCATGCGCCGCTTCCCATGACGAGCAGGAGACCCAGCACCACCGCCAGCGCAAACGAAGTCTGGGCCGGCGTCAGTTCCAGCTTGTCCAGCCGCATGCCTTCGATGAGCGGCGGCGGGGGCGGCGGCGCGGGTTCCGCTGCGGCGGCTGCGTCCGCCGGCGGCTGCAAAGTCGGCGCTGGCGGGACGGCGGCGGCCAGGCCATAGCCCGTCAAGCCGACGAATTTCTCGAAGGCGGCGTTGTCGCTTTTCACATCGAAGCGGCGCGCCAGGTCGCGGTAACGTTCCTTGAGTTCGGCGACGACCTTGGGGTCGGCCGCCCAGTATTCCTGGCGCGCGGCCTCCAGCATGCGCTCGATGGTCTGCGCCAGCGCGTGCGGGTTGTGGCGCTCGAACCATTGCTTCAAGCCCAGCTTGTGCTTGTCCCTGACATAGACATCGACGAATTCCTGCCACTGGTCGTCGCGCACCACCTCGCGCGCCACCGCCGTCCAGCCCCAGAAGTTGTTCACGCCGTCGAGAACCTGCAAGGTGCCGGCGTAGCCTTCCTTCTGCAGCCCCTTGATGTAGCCGGGGTGGAAGTTGCGCGTCGCCAGCTCCTTGGCGAGGAAGGGCGCGGCGCCCTCGGTGCGGCCCTGGCTGCCGCGCAGGTTGGCGATGTAGAGCTCGGGCGGCTTGCCGTCGAGATAGCGCACCGCCAGGCCGATGCCGCCGAGATACTGGAAGGGATCGTCGGTGGTGAGCATGCCGTAGGTGTTCGATGTGCGCGAGAGCACCGCGCCTTGCGTGCCCTTGAGGTGGGCGGCATACAGGTTGACGGATTTGCCGCCGGCAAGCTCGTCGCCGGTCTTGCCCCAGTCGGCTTCGTCCGGCCCGTAGGCATGCTGCATGCGCGACAGATACAGTTGGGCGAGTTTGCGGTCGCCTTCGGCCTTGCCTTTCCAGGTATCGGTGGCGAGGGTGGCGTCGTCGAGCCCGGTGCCGTAGCGCCCCGTCTCGCTCGAGAAGATGCGCGTCTGGCCGGCACGCCGGGCGGCGGCGGCGGACAGGCCCTGCTTCTCCAGTTCCGCCGCGATGCGCTGGCTGTTGGCGGCGACGGGGTTGTCGGTCTCTCCATCGGCTTCGGCGGCGAGCTGCGCGGCCTTGGCGAGCTGCTTCATGGCGTTGGGAAAGTGGTCGCGGTAGAGTCCGGTGGCGGAGAGCACGACATCGACGCGCGGCCGGCCGAGCGTCGCGCGCGGCACGAGCTTGACGTCGGTGACGCGGCCGCCGGCATCCCACACCGGTTCGACGCCCATCAGCCACAGCGCCTGCGCTTCGAGAATGCCCTGGTGGCGCATGGTTTCCACCGACCACAGCGAGAGCGTGAGTTTTGTCGGCGCGGCGCCCGTCAGCTTCTTGTGTTCGGCCAGCAGGTTGTCGGCGATAGTCTTGCCCGCTTCCCAGGCCTGTTTGGTGGGCACGCGCGAGGGATCGAAGCCGTAGAGGTTGCGGCCGGTGGGGTAGGCATCCGGGTTCTTGATCGGGTCGCCGCCGTAGGAGGTTGGAATGTACTTGCCGTCCAGCACCGCCAGCAGCGCGGGAATCTCGTTGCCGGCGCCGATGTCGGCATGCCACTTTTTCGCCTTGTCGATCTGTTCGCGCAGCGCGGCGGGGAGCGTGTCGCTGGCCGCGCCCTCGATCAGGTGGGCGCGCAGCAGGCGGTAGGGCGCGGTATCGGACAGCTTGTCGTAGTCGATGGCGAGGGTTTCGTCGAGGTCTTCGTCCTTGGCCCCCGCCGCCATTGCCGCCGCTTCCCAGAACGGACGCCCGAGCATCAGCATGACGGTCGCCAGGCGGTGTTTCTCGTCCGGCGCGC
Source organism: uncultured Methyloversatilis sp. (assembly GCA_964586275.1). Taxonomy (GTDB): domain Bacteria; phylum Pseudomonadota; class Gammaproteobacteria; order Burkholderiales; family Rhodocyclaceae; genus Sulfuricystis. The sequence continues at coordinate 4,733 of CAZPIE010000089.1, forward strand.
GACCGAAGGTGTGCAGCCCGAGCGGTTGCGCCACCTCGGCCAGTTCGTGCAGGTGGTCGTGCAGGGCATCGACGAAGGCGGGGAATTCCTTTTCGATCCGCTCGACCGTCCAGCCCATGTCGCGCTCGATGCGTTCCTTTTTCACGGCGGCCAGCAGGTCGGCCCGGTAGCGTTCCTTGACCGCGCCGGCATCCTGGTTGATCCAGCCGTGCAGCAGGTCGTGGATGTTCGTCAGCGCTTCGTGCAGGCCGGCCGGGCGAAACGGCGGCGTCTGGTGGGACACGACGACCGCGCGGCCGCGCCGCTTGGCCTGCAGCGCCTCGCCGATGTTGTCGGCGATGTAGGGGTAGGCCACCGGCACGTCGCCGACGGCGAGCATCGGATAGTCGTAAACCGACAGGCCGCGCTCCTTGCCGGGCAGCCATTCCTGCGTGCCGTGGGTGCCATAGTGGACGATGGCGTCGGTCTTGAACTTCTCGCGCGCCCACAGATAGACGGCGAAATAGAAGTGCGAGGGCGGCGACTTGGTGGAGTGGTAGAGCGCCTTTTCCTTGTCCTCCCAGGGCTCGCCGCGTGGCGGCTGGGGCAGGACGACCACGTTGCCAAGCTTGTGGCGCGGGATGACGAACCCATCCGCGCCGTTGCGCCGCAGCGCCATCGCCGACTTTTCCGGCGGGCCGTATTTCGCGTTCAGCGCGTCGCGCACCGCGGCGGGCAGGCCGTCGAGCCAGCGCCGGTAGTCCGCCATCGGGAACAGCTCCCCGTGGCCGTTGCGCAGCAGGGTATCGAGCTGGCCCGCGCGGTAGAACGGCGTCAGCAGTTGTTGCAGATTGCCGATCAGTTCCTGCTCCTGCGGCGTCTCGGTCGCGTAGCCCGCCGCCTTCATGGCGGCCAGCGTGTGTTCGAGGCTGCGCGGCACGTTCAGGAACGAGGCCGAGAGATTCTTCTCGCCCGGCGGGTAGTTCCAGTAGAACACCGCCACTTTCTTGTCGGCGTTGGGCATGCGCTGCAAGCGGACGAGATTGAGCGCCTTGGCGACGACCGCGGCCGCCTGCGGCGGAATCGACACGATCTGCTCGTCGCTCTTGCGAAGGGCGGCGGCGATCTGGATGTCGCCGACGCCGGCGTATTCCGCCTGCGCCAGATAAAAGGGTACGTCCAT
>CAZPIE010000090.1:0-5877 GCA_964586275.1 uncultured Methyloversatilis sp.
GCAGTAACCAAACCCTCGAGACAGGGGGAGTGGAGCAGGCCGGTACGCGCGAGGGTGCCGGCCTTTTCTTTACGGAAAGTCGGCGCGTGAATGGGGACGGCGATAGCCGGACCGCCGCGTTGATGGGGACGGCAGCTATTCCGCCTTGTCCCAGTAATCCGGCCGGCCGTAACTTTCCTTCAGCATGTCGATGAACAGCCGCACGCGCAGGGGCAGGTGACGGCGCTGCGGGAACACCGCGTGGATGCCCACCGGCGCGGTCGCGTACTCGTCGAGCACCGACACCAGCCTGCCCCAGCGCAGGTCGTCGCCGACTTCCCACAGCGAGCGCCACGCCAGCCCCATGCCGGCGAGCGCCCACTCGTGCAGTACGGCGCCGTCGTTGCAGGCGAAGCGGCCCGGCGGCTTGAACAGCAAGGGTTGGCCACCATCGACAAAATCCCAGCCCGACTGGGTGGCAAGCGCGAGGCAGTCGTGCTGCGCCAGGTCGTCGAGGCTGCGCGGCACGCCGCGCTGCTGTAGATAGGCCGGGCTGCCGACCACGACGCGCTTCATCTCGCCCAGCCGCACCGCGACCAGGCTCGAATCGACCAGGCCGCCGAGACGCACCGCGCAGTCGATGCCCTCGCTGACGAGATCGACGGTGCGGTCGGCGAGGTCGAGGCTGGCGCTGACTTCGGGGTGCTCGCGCATGAACTTCTGCAACAGCGGCGCGACATGCTTGCGGCCGAAGCCGGCCGGTGCCGTGACTTTCAGGTGGCCGGTGGCGCGGGCGCTGCCCTGCGCGACGCCCGCCTCGGCATCGCCGATGTCGCGCAGGATGCGCTGGCAGGCTTCGAGATAGGCGCTGCCCTCGAAGGTCAGCGTCACCTTGCGCGTGGTGCGCACCAGCAGCTTGACGCCGAGGCGCTCTTCCAGCGCGTCCATGCGCCGGCTGACCACGGCCGGGGCGATGCCCTCCGCATTGGCGGCGGCCGTGAGGCTGCCTTTCATCGCCACGGCGACGAAGGTTTCGATTTGCTTGAGCCGATCCATCACCCACCCTCCCGAAGAATATTTTTGACTATTTTGCAATAATAGTTTGCAATGAGTGATATTTTTTTACCTCAATCAGATCTGTAGGCTGTCGCCATCAAGAGTCCCAACCGAAAGAGGAGAGCTAAGATGGCAACAATGCGCGCGGTCGATGCGGCCGCCCATATCCTGCGCAAAGAAGGTATCGACACCGCCTTCGGCGTGCCGGGGGCGGCGATCAATCCCTTTTACTCGGCGCTGCGCCTGAATGGCGGCTTCAAGCATTACCTCGCCCGCCACGTCGAGGGCGCCTCGCACATGGCCGAGGGCTACACGCGAACCAAGGCCGGCAACATCGGCGTCTGCATCGGCACCTCGGGCCCGGCCGGCACCGACATGATCACCGGGCTCTACTCGGCCTGCGCCGACTCCATCCCGATTCTCTGCATCACCGGTCAGGCGCCGCGCGCCCGCCTCTACAAGGAGGACTTCCAGGCCGTTGACATCGAGTCCATCGCCAGGCCGGTGACCAAGTGGGCGGTGACGGTGCGCGAGCCTTCGCTGGTGCCCGGCGTGTTTCAGCAGGCCTTCCACATCATGCGTTCGGGCCGCCCCGGCCCGGTGCTGATCGACCTGCCCTTCGACGTGCAGGTCGCCGAGATCGAGTTCGATCCGGACACATACGCATCACTGCCGGCCTACAAGCCCGCCGCCACCCGCGCCCAGTGCGAGAAGGCCATGGCCATGCTGAATGCCGCCGAGCGCCCGCTGCTCGTCGCCGGCGGCGGCATTTTCAACGCCGACGCCAACCGCCTGCTGGTCGAGTTCGCCGAACTGGTCGATGTACCGGTAATCCCGACGCTGATGGGCTGGGGCGCGATTCCCGACGACCATCCGCTGATGGCCGGCATGGTCGGCCTGCAGACCTCGCACCGCTACGGCAACGCCACCATGCTGGCGTCGGACTTCGTCATCGGAATCGGCAACCGCTGGGCCAACCGCCACACCGGTTCGGTGGACGTCTACACGCAGGGTCGCAAGTTCGTCCATATCGACATCGAGCCGACGCAGATCGGCCGCGTCTTCGGCCCCGACCTCGGCATTGCCTCCGACGCCAGGGCCGCGCTCGAACAGTTGATCGCCGTGGCGAAGGAAATGCAGGCCGCCGGCACCCTCAAGTCGCGCCAGGCCTGGGTCGCCGACTGCCAGCAGCGCAAGGCCACCATGCTGCGCAAGAGCGACTTCGCCAACGTGCCGATGAAGCCGCACCGCGTCTGGCACGAGATGAACGAGTATTTCGGCCGCGACGCCCGCTACGTCACCACCATCGGCCTGTCGCAGATCTCGGCCGCGCAGTTCCTCAACGTGTACAAGCCGCGCCACTGGATCAACGCCGGCCAGGCCGGCCCCCTCGGCTGGACGCTGCCGGCGGCGATCGGCGCCAAGGTGGCCGACCCGGCGGCCGACGTGGTCGCCATCTCGGGCGACTACGATTTCCAGTTCATGATCGAGGAACTGGCGGTGGCCGCGCAATTCAAGCTGCCCTTCATCCACGTCGTGGTGAACAACGCCTACCTCGGCCTGATCCGCCAGGCACAGATGAACTTCGACATGGACTACTGCGTGCAGCTCGCCTTCGACAACATCAACTCTCCCGAGACGCACGCCTATGGCGTCGACCACGTCAAGGTGGCCGAGGGCCTCGGCTGCAAGGCGATCCGCGTACACAAGCCCGCGGAGATCGCGCCGGCCTTCGACCGGGCACGCGAGCTCATGAGACAGTACAGCGTGCCGGTGGTGGTCGAGTGCATCCTCGAACGCGTGACCAACATCGCCATGGGCGCCGAAATCGACGCCGTGAGAGAATTCGAGCCCGTGCTCGACCAGTAAGAGGGGACACGCCATGCCCAAATTCGCCGCCAACCTGACCATGCTGTTCAACGAGGTCGGCTTCATGGAACGCTTCGAGAAGGCCGCCGCCGCAGGCTTTTCCGCCGTCGAGTTCCTCTTCCCCTACGACTTCACGGTCGCGCAGCTCAAGGAAGCACTGACACGCAACCGGCTCACGCTCGTGCTGCACAACCTGCCGGCCGGCAACTGGGCCGGCGGCGAGCGCGGCATCGCCTGCCATCCCGACCGCGTCGCCGAATTCCGCGCCGGTGTGGACCAGGCCATCGCCTATGCCAGCGTCCTCGGCGTGAAGCAGCTGAACTGCCTCGCCGGCATCCAGCCGGCCGGCGTGTCCGATGCCGACGCGCGCCAGACGCTGGTCGACAACCTCAAGTTCGCCGCGCCCAAGCTGGCCGCCGCCGACATCCGGCTGCTGGTCGAGCCGATCAACACTTTCGACATCCCGGGCTTCTTCCTCAACCGCACGCAGCAGGCATTGGACATCATTGCCGCAGCGGGTTCCGACAATCTCTACCTCCAGTACGACATCTATCACATGCAGCGCATGGAAGGCGAACTGGCGAAGACCATCGAAAAGAACCTCGGCAAGATCGCCCATCTGCAGCTCGCCGACAACCCGGGCCGCAACGAGCCGGGCACGGGCGAGATCAACTACGGCTTCCTCTTCGCCTTCCTCGACCGCAGCGGCTACGATGGCTGGATCGGCTGCGAGTACAAGCCGGCGACGACTACCGAGGCCGGCCTGGGCTGGGCGCGCCCCTACCTCAAACAATAAACGGGAGACCAAGACATGAACATCGGTTTCATCGGACTGGGCATCATGGGCAAGCCCATGGCCGGCCACCTGATCGCCGGCGGACACACCGCCCATCTCTACAGCCGTTCGGGCGTGGCAAAGGAATTGCTCGACGCCGGCGGCAAGCGCTGCGCTTGCCCGGCGGAAGTGGCGAAGAATGCCGACATCATCTTCACCATGGTGCCCGACACGCCGGACGTCGAGAAGGTGCTGTTCGGCAAGGATGGCGTGGCAGAGGGTCTCACGCCGGGCAAGGTCGTCGTCGACATGAGCTCGATCTCGCCGCTCGAGACCAAGCAGTTCGCCGCCCGCATCAACGAGATGAAGTGCGACTACATCGACGCGCCGGTCTCTGGCGGCGAGGTCGGCGCCAAGAACGCCGCGCTGACTATCATGTGCGGCGGCACCGAGGAAGCCTTTGCCAAGGTCAAGCCGCTGTTCGAACTGATGGGCAAGAACATCACGCTGGTCGGCGGCAACGGCGACGGCCAGACCTGCAAGGTTGCCAACCAGATCATCGTCGCGCTGACCATCGAGGCGGTCGGCGAGGCGCTGCTGTTCGCCGCCAAGGCCGGCGCCGATCCGGCCAAGGTGCGCCAGGCGCTGATGGGCGGCTTCGCCAATTCGCGCATCCTCGAGGTGCATGGCGAGCGCATGGTCAAGCGCAGCTTCAACCCGGGCTTCCGCATCGAACTGCACCAGAAAGACCTCAACCTGGCGCTGGCCGGCGCACGCGCGCTCGGCGTCTCGCTGCCGAACACGGCCACCGCGCAGGAGCTGTTCAATTCCTGCGTCGCCCACGGCGGTGCGGCCTGGGATCATTCGGCGATGGTGCGCGCGCTGGAGATGATGGCCAACCACGACGTGGCCAAGGCCGGGTAAGGAAAGCCGCCCCATGGCCGTCGCCAATCCGCAGGCCTTCCTGCGCGGGCTGTTCGACGCCGCGCTCGCCGCCGTCAGCCCGGCGCTCTGCGTGCCGCCCCACCTGCCCGCACCGCCACGCGGACGGACCGTCGTGATCGGCGCCGGCAAGGCGGCGGCCGCCATGGCCGCCGCCGTCGAGGCGCACTGGCCGGCCGGCGCGCCGCTCTCCGGCATGGTGGTGACGCGCTACGGCCACGGCGCGCCGACGACGCGCATCGAAGTCGTCGAAGCCGCCCATCCGGTGCCCGATGCCGCCGGCGAGAACGCGGCGCGCGCGATGTTCGAACGGGTGAAAGGACTGACACCCGACGACCTCGTACTGTGCCTGATCTCCGGCGGCGGCTCGGCGCTGCTGGCATTGCCGGCGGCCGGCCTGACTCTGGCGGATAAGCAGGCGGTCAACCGCGCCCTCTTGAAGAGCGGCGCCAACATCCATGAGATGAACTGCGTGCGCAAGCATCTTTCCGCCATCAAGGGTGGCCGCCTGGCACTGGCCTGCGCGCCGGCGCGCGTGGTCACGCTCGGCATTTCCGACATTCCCGGCGACGACGCCTCGGTCATCGCCTCCGGCCCCACGGTGGCCGACCCGACCACACGCGAGGAAGCGTTGGCGATCCTCGCCAAATACCGCATCGACATCGCGCCGAACCTGCGCGCCTGGCTCGAATCGCCCGAGTGCGAGACGCCGAAGCCCGGTGACCCGCGCCTGGCCAACTGCGAAACGCAGGTCATCGCCACCGCGCAGCAGGCACTGCAGGCCGCCGCGGCCTACGCATGCCAGCATGGGGTGACGCCGCTGGTCCTGGGCGACAGCATCGAGGGCGAAGCGCGCGACATCGCCTACATGCACGCCGCCATCGCCCGGCAGATCGCGCGCCACGACGAACCGGCGCAGCGTCCCTGCGTGATCCTCTCAGGTGGCGAAACCACGGTGACGGTGCGTGGCGGCGGCCGCGGCGGCCGCAACGCCGAATTCCTGCTGGCGCTGGCCAGCGCGCTCGACGTCGACAGCTTGGGCGCTTGGGCGCTGGCCTGCGACACCGACGGCATCGACGGCACCGAAGACAACGCCGGCGCCTGGTTCGGCCCCGATATCGCCGCGCGCGCCGCCGCATGCCGTCTCGCCAGCGCCGACTTTCTGGCCCGCAACGACGGCTACGGCTTCTTCGCCGCGCTCGATCGCCTGATCGTGACCGGACCGACGCGCACCAACGTCAACGACTTCCGCGCGA
>CAZPIE010000091.1:0-5826 GCA_964586275.1 uncultured Methyloversatilis sp.
TGCTGCCGGATGCCGGCCGCCACTGGCCGGCGGGCATCCTGTTCCTCGACGAGATTACCTCCGCGCCGCCGGCGGTCTCCGCCGCCGCCTACCAGCTGATCCTCGACCGCCGCCTCGGCGAATACCGCGTGCCGCCGGGCTGGGCCATCTTCGCCGCCGGCAACCGGCAGGGCGATCGCGGCGTCACCTATGCGATGCCCGCCCCGCTCGCCAACCGCTTCGCGCACTTCGAGGTCGACGTCAACCTCGACGACTGGGCGGCCTGGGCCTACGCCAACGGGATCGACGAGCGCATTGTCGCCTTCCTGCGCTTCAAGCCCGAGCTGCTCTTCGATTTCGACCCGGCGAAGAACGCCGGCGGCGAGATGGCTTTTCCGAGTCCGCGCTCGTGGGAGTTCGCCCATCGCGCCTTGCAGAAATTCGGCGATCATCCCGAGCTGCTCGCCGGCGCGCTGGCGGCCTGCGTCGGTCATGCGGCCGGCATCGAGTGCGCCGCCTTCATCGACAGCCTCGACCGGCTGCCCGATCTCGACGCGATCTGTGCGGGCGATCCGGTCGCGGTGCCGCAGGAAATCGATCTGCAGTACGCCGTCGCCGCGGCGCTGGCCGGTCGCGCCTTGCGCGCGCGCGGGAATGCCGATGCGCCGCGGGTCTGGGGCCACATCCTCGACTACGCGCAACGCTTTCCGCAGCGCGAGATGGGCGTGATGCTGATCTCGGACATGCATCGCGGCATCGGCCAGCCGCTGTTCGCCGTGCCGCAGTTCGCCAACTGGGCGAACGCGGTCGCCGACCTTATGCTGTATGAGTGATGTCGAGAACAAGCTCGCCGCGGCCCGCACGCGCCTGATCCTCGACAAACCCTTCCTCGGGGCATTGGTATTGCGACTGCCGCTCAAGGCGGCCGAGTGGTGCCGCACCACGGCGACCGACGCGCGCGCCTTCTACTACAACCCGCGCTGGATCGAGAGCCTGAACGGCTCGCAGGTGCAGTTCGCGCTGGCGCACGAGGCGCTGCATTGCGCACTCGGCCACTTCGCGCGGCGCGGCCACCGGGTCCAGCGCAAGTGGGACCTGGCCTGCGATTTCGCGGTCAACCCGATCCTCGTCGACGAAGGCCTGACGCCGCCCGGCGAGGCGATCGTGCTCGATGTCTATCGCGGCATGGCGGCGGAGGAAATCTATCCCTGCATCGACGACAGCAACGACGACAGCGAGATGATGGACGACCATCTGTGGGACGGCGAAGAGGGCGGGCAGGGCGAGCAGCAGGATGAGGAACAGAAAACCGGTTCCGGCGGGACGGCACGGGAGAGCGAAGCGGGGGGGCAGCCGCCTCCGCTGACCGCGCAGGAGAAGGAGCAGCTGCAGCAGCAGTGGCAGCGCCACCTCGCCGCCGCAGCGCAACGCGCGCGCGAGGCGGGCAAGCTTTCCGGCATCCTGGCGCGCCTGACCGAAGCCGCGCTCGCCGCGCAGGTGTCGTGGCGCGCCCTGCTCGCGCAATACCTCTCTCAGGCGGCGCGCGACGACTACACCTGGCAGCGGCCCTCCCGTCGCGAGGGGGACGTCATCTGGCCCAGCCTGCGCAGCCATTCGGGCGACATCCATGTCGCCATCGACGTCTCCGGCTCGGTGACCGAACGGGACCTGGCCGAATTCCTCGGCGAACTGAATGCCTTGAAAGGCACGACGCCGGTGCGCATCACCCTGTTCGCCTGCGACAGCGATCTCGCGGCCGGTGCGCCGTGGACCTTCGAGCCCTGGGACGAGTTGCGCCTGCCCCGCCAGTTCGGCGGCGGGGGCGGCACCTCGTTCGCGCCGGTGTTCGAGTGGATCGCGCGCCACGGCCGGCAGCCCGACACGCTGCTCTACTTCACCGATGCCGACGGCGAGTTTCCCAAGGAAGCGCCCAACTATCCTGTCCTCTGGCTGGTCAAGGGCAAGGCGCCCGTGCCCTTCGGCCGCCGCATCCAGCTCAATTAAATTTAGATGAACCCCGATCTCTCTCCCGAAGACGCGTTGCGTCTCAACGTGCTGCTCGCCGGCGAGCTGCTGGCGGTACGCATCGACGAAGGCGCGCGCACGCTGTACGCGCTGACGCCGAAGGGCGAGGCGCGCATCCCGCTCCATCCGGTCGGCCGCGCCGAGCGCTATTACCAGCGCGTCCGCGAGTTGCTCGGCGGCCACGCGCTGGGCTCGCCGGGCGGCTACCCGGTGCACCTGCGCCGCTGGACGCGCATGGGCCAGGCCAGCGAAAAGAACCTCGAGGCGCTGCTCAGGCTCGGCGCGTCCGAGGCGGTGATGGCCGTCGCCCATGCGGCGGGGCTGACCGACGAACTGGCGCGGCGCGTCTGGTGGGCGAGCCAGAACCTCGCGACGATGGAGATCGCGCGCGTGATGCTGATGCACCCGGCCGTGCGGACCGGTTCGATGGGCCAGGTGCTCGCCGATTACCTGGTCGAGCATCTGCCCTTCGAGGCGGACCCGATCGCCGCGATGCAGAGCGTGCGTACGGTGCTGGCGGCCGGTCTGCTCGATGCGGAGAAGCGCGAACAACTCTGGACCAAAGGCAAGCGCCGGCCGTACTACCTGATCGGCTTCCTCGAAAGCCTGCCCGACGAACTGCCGCCCGAGGCGCCACGCGCTTTGCCAGACCAACTGCCCGACACGCCGGCGGCCCGGCTGCTGGCGCGCTGCTATTCCGGCGCGGGGCAGAGCTGGCTCAAGACCGCCGAACTGACGCTGGAAAGGCCGCCCGCGCACGAGGCGGTCTATCTGCTGCTGGATCTGCTCGGCCAGTATTTCGCCGCCGGACGCGCATCCGCCGGATTGCCCGTACCGCCCGCCGAGATTGCCGCGCTGGAGGCCTTGGGTAGCCTGTCGAATGTCGACGCCCAGGCGATCCTCACCCGGACCACGGCGGTCGGCCCGCTGCTGCGGCGCCATCTCGAGCCGCTGTTCGCGCCTATCATTGGACACTTGCGAACATTGAGAGGTTTGTGATGAAAGGCGGCATTTTTCTCGATGCGGAAGCCCCGCATCTCGTGCAGCAGCAATTCGCGCTGGTCCAGGCAGCCCCGGCAGTCCGGGCCAAGCGCCAGCGTTTTCCGGAAAACGTCGTCGAGGTCGTGGCTTCGGAGGAGGAGGCCCTGCGGCGGCAAAATCCCGCGCAGAACCTGCATGGGGCGGAAGTCATGGGGCCGTCGCGTTCGTCCGAGGGATTTCGTTTGTACTACCTGGTCAGGTGGCTGAGTGAATAAGAAACCCTTTCCCATTCCCGTGGTGCCGGCCGGGGAAATGCAGGCCGACGCCGCGCTCGATGCCTGCAGCAGCGCCGAGCCCTTCGTCCTGATGGTGCTGGGCGACAGCATGGAGCCGGAATTCGTCGAGGGCGACATCATCGTCATCGAACCCGAGGGCCTGGCCGTCGACGGTTCCTACGTCATTGCCTGGCTCGAAAACGAGTGGATCTTCCGCCAGTTGAGCGGCAGCGCGGGGGCCTGGAAATTGCGCGCCCTCAACCCCAGATACCCGACAGCGAGCATTCCCGACCTGTCGGTCGTCAAGGGGGTGATCATCCAGAAATCCAAACCGGGCCGCCGCAAGGCCGCCAAACGCTACGTCGACTAGCCCAACAGGAAAGCCACATGCCCTATTACCTCTATCGCGTGAGCCAGATCGGCCCGATCCGCCAGCTCGAAAAGCTGGCCGAATTCGAGAAATTCAAGCCAGCCTCCGCCGCGGCCAAGGAAATGCGCCAGAAAGCCGCGCCCACCCAGGACCTGTTTCGGGTCGTCTTCGGCGAAAACGAATTGCAGGCCGAGGACACGCTGAACACCCCGCGCGAGGTCCAGCCCGTGTTCGGAGACGAATGGTGACGGGGTAGCCAGACCATGCACGAAGCCAGCTTTCACGCCACGCGCCAGCAGATCAATCCGCTGCCCTGCGTGTTCGAGAAGGCGCTGTTGTGCCAGGCGGCCGCCTGCGAGGCCGCCCAGCGTCTCGCCCTCGCCGAGCGCGAACTGGTGGCTTGCCGCGCACCCCTGGCGCGCGCCGCCTGCGGCCAGCTGCTGACGCTGCTGCGCCAGAATTCGGCCTTCGCCCTCAAGCTCAAGGACACGCAGCGCGTCCTGCCGCACGCCATGCTGATGAAGCTGCAGTGCGGCGGACTCGTCGGCCTCAAGGACCTGCTCGATCCCGACGCCCACGCGCCCGACGTGCTCAAGCTGGTCAAGCGCGCTCAGGCCGAATACGGCGCGCTGGATCAGCTACCTTTCTCGCGCATCGTGCAGGGCGTCGCCCGCTGGCAGATCCGCAAGCGCAGCCCCCCAAAATCATGATTCCCCGTTTCGACCGGCTGGTCGCCGCCGTCCAGCGCAACTGCCATATCGCCGACGCGCGGCATGCGCGCGAGATGACGCTGTGCACCTACCTGCTCGAGATGCGCGAGTTCTACCGCTGGGAAAGCGGCATTCCGCTCGGCGAACCGCTCGCGCGGTCCGAGGTGGGCGAATGGCTCAATGCCCGCGAAGCCCTCTGGGAATCGCTGGCGGAGGACGACTTCGCGCCGCTGCCGCTGGCGGGCACCGAATATGAGCCGTTTGCGGTCGCTGAAATCAACCGGGCGATCGCGCCGCACCAGCTGGTCTATGGCGCGGGTATCGGCCGCTTCGGCAAGCCCCACTTTTTCCTTGGCCGGCTCGACCGCAAGCTGGAGGATGACGGCCTGACCGTGCTGGTCTGCGGATGCGAATACGCGCGCGACCTGACCGCGATCCCCGCCGCGCTGCAGGGCGGCACGGTGATCGTGCGGCGCGAGGCGCTGCGCCAGTGGCTGTGGGAGAAGGCCGAGGCTTGGGCGATGAAGAAGACGCCCGGCGCACTGGCGCTCGCGCTCGCCGCGCACGGCCATGAAACCGAGCCCGGAGCGGCGCTGGAACGCATGACCGCTGCCGAGACCGAGACGCTGATCCTGCACGAGCGCGGCGAGCACACCGCCGGCAAGCTGCTCGGCACGGGCTGGGAGGAGCAGCTGGCCTGCTCGAAGAAACGCCGCGCCGAGATCCTGATGCGCGCGGTGCGCGACAACCTCGCCGATTGCCTGGTCACGCTGCCGGCGCTGATCGAGCGCGAGGCCTGGCCGTCGCTGTGGTTCTGGTTCGCCAATTTCGACGGCATGCGCCGCGAGCTGTGGCCGGAAATGGCGGCATTCGACTTTACGCAACTCGGTTCTGGCAGTACGGCACTGCCGGAGCTTGTCCGGCGCGGCGCGACCCACTGGGAAGCCGTCGCGCGCCGCCTGCTGGCCAGCGACGAGGCGGCCGTCGAGGCGCTCTCGCACGACACGGCGGCGCTGGCCTTGGCATAATCCGCCCCATGCCCCTCCAGTTCGGCGCCAACCTGTCCTTCCTGTTCGCCGGGCACGACTTCCTCGACCGCTTCGGCGCGGCGCTGCAGGTGCTCGACGCGGTCGACAGCCGCAACCTGTTCCTGCAATACGACGTCTATCACGCCCAGGTCATGGAAGGCGACCTCGCGCGCACGCTCGAAACGAACCTCGCGCGCATCGACCATATCCAGGTCGCCGACAACCCCGGACGCCACGAGCCGGGCACCGGCGAAATCAACTTCCCCTTCCTCTTCGGGCACCTGCGGCAACTCGGCTACGCCGGCTGGATCGGCTGCGAATACAAGCCGAGCGGCGCGACCGAGGACAGCTTCCACTGGCTGGAACCCTATCGATGAACACACCACTACCCTCGCGCGCGTCGGACCCGGACTTCTCCGCCGCCGACCGCGCCGCGCTGCTGCACGAGCTGGCCGGCA
>CAZPIE010000092.1:0-5761 GCA_964586275.1 uncultured Methyloversatilis sp.
GCGCGCCTCGCCCGCGCCGTGAAGATTGCTGGTGCAGCGGCCGCACAGCTCGGGATGCGCGGGGTCGTGGCCGACATCGGCGCGCCAGTGCCAGCAGCGCGCGCATTTCTTGTGCGGACTTGGAATCGCCTGCACTGCCGTCTCGCCAGCGCCGACTTTCATCAGCGTCACTTTCGAGCAGATCAGCACGAACTTCAGGTCTTCGCCGAGCGCGGCGAGCAGGTCGTAGGTCTCGGCGGTCGCGCGGATGTTCACTTCGGCTTGCAAGGAAGAGCCCAGGCCGCCGGCGCTGCGTACGTCCTCGATGGCCTTGAGCACCTCGGCGCGCACCGCGCGGATCGCCTGCCAGCGCGAAGTCAGCACATCCTTTGTCGATATCTCCGGCAAGGCATGCCAGGTTTCCAGCATCACGCTGTCCCGACCGGTGACCTGATGGATCTCCTCGGCGGTGAAGCTGAGGATCGGCGCCATCAGCCGCGTGAGGCTCTGCACGATGTGCCACAGTGCGCTCTGCGCCGAGCGGCGTGCGCGGGAATCCGCGGCCGTGGTGTAGAGACGATCCTTGAGGATGTCGAGATAAAAGGCGCCGAGGTCTTCGGCACAGAAGTTCTGCAGCGCCTGCACGACCTTGTGGAACTCGTAACGGTCGTAGGCCGCCACGCAATTCGCCTGCAGATTCTGCGTCAGCGCCAGCGCGTAGCGGTCGATCTCCAGCCACCGATCGACAGGCAACATATTCTTCTGCGCGTCGAAATCGGCGGTATTGGCGAGCAGGAACTTGAGGGTGTTGCGCAGGCGACGATAGACCTCGACGACGCGGTCGAGGATTTCCTTCGAGATCGTCAGCTCGCCCGAATAATCGGTCGCCGCGACCCACAGGCGCAGGATCTCCGCGCCCAGCGTATCGGCTACCTGCTGCGGGGCGACGACGTTGCCCTTCGACTTGGACATTTTCATGCCCTTGCCGTCGACGACGAAGCCGTGGGTCAGCAATGCCCTGTAGGGCGCGCGGCCGTCGATGCAGCAGCCGGTCAGCAGGCTGGAATGGAACCAGCCGCGATGCTGGTCCGAGCCCTCGAGATAGAGGTCGGCGGGATATGCGCAGTCATCGGCATGCGAGCCGCGCATCACGCTGCGGTGCGTGGTGCCGGAGTCGAACCAAACGTCGAGCGTGTCGCTCATCTTGTCGTACTGGCCCGCTTCGTCACCGAGCAGCTCCTTGGGATCAAGCGCGAACCAGGCCTCGATGCCGCCCTGCTCCACTTTCCTGGCCACGGCTTCGACCAGTTCGAGCGTGCGCGGATGCGGCTCGCCGCTTTCCTTGTGCAGGAAGAAGGGGATCGGCACGCCCCAGTTGCGCTGGCGTGACACGCACCAGTCGGGCCGGTTGGCGATCATCGCGTGCAGGCGCGCCTTGCCCCAGCCCGGGAAGAACTCGGTCGCCTCGATCGCGGCCAGCGCGGCGGTGCGCAGCGTCTCGCCTTCGCGAGGCTGACGATCCATGCCCACGAACCACTGCGTGGTGGCGCGGTAGATGGTCGGCGACTTGTGGCGCCAGCAATGCATGGTGCTGTGGGTGATCTCGCCGCTGGCCAGCAGCGCGCCGACCTCGGCGAGCTTCTCGACGATCAGCGGGTTGGCCTTCCAGATGTGCTGGCCGCCGAAGAACGGCAGGTCCCTGGCGAAGCGGCCGTCGCCCTGCACGGGGGCGAGGATGTCCTCGTTCCTCATGCCGGCGCGCTTGCAGGAGTCGTAGTCCTCGACGCCGTAGGCCGGAGCGCTATGCACGATGCCGGTGCCCGTATCGAGCGTCACGTACTCGCCGAGGAACACCGTCGAGGCCCGGTCGTAGAACGGATGACGGAACTGCATGCGGTCGAGCGCGATGCCGCGGCAGGCGCCGAGAACTTTTCCCTCCAGCCCATAACGTTCCAGCGCGGAGGCGCGCAACTCGGCGGCGAGGATCAGCAGGCCCTTGGGCGTGTCGACCAGTTCATAGACGAACTCGGGATGCACGTTGAGCGCCTGGTTGCCCGGCAGCGTCCAGGGCGTGGTCGTCCAGATCGCCGCGCAGGCCGGCTTGTCCGGCAGCGCCGCGACATTGAAGGCAGCGGCCAGCCGGCTGCGTTCGGCGGCGTCGAGCGGGAAGGCGACGTCGATGGCCGGGCTCTTCTTGTCGGCGTACTCGACCTCGGCCTCGGCCAGCGCCGAGCCGCAGTCGAAGCACCAGTTCACCGGCTTCAGGCCCTTGAACAGATAGCCCTTGCGATACATCTCGCCAAGCGCGCGGATCTCGTCGGCCTCGGTGCGGAACTCCATCGTCTTGTAGGGGTTGTCCCAGTCGCCGAGCACGCCGAGGCGGATGAAGTCCTTCTTCTGCCGCTCGATTTGCTCCTGCGCATACGCGCGGCACAGCGCGCGCGCCGTGTTGCCTTCGAGGTGCTTGCCGTGCGTCTTCTCGATCTGGTGCTCGATCGGCAGACCGTGGCAATCCCAGCCGGGGACGTAGGGCGCATCGAAGCCGGCGAGCGTGCGCGAGCGCACGATGATGTCCTTGAGGATCTTGTTGACCGCGTGGCCGATGTGGATGTCGCCGTTCGCGTAGGGCGGGCCGTCGTGCAGCACGAAGCGCGGGCGCCCCTTGCTGGCCACCCGGATTTTCCTGTAGAGCTGCTGTTCCTGCCACTGCTGCACCCAGCCCGGCTCGCGGCGGGCCAAGTCGCCGCGCATCGGGAAAGGCGTGTCGGGCAGGTTGAGCGTCTTGCGGTAGTCGGTCTTCTGGTCGGCCATGTCAGGACTTGCCTTCAAAGTATTTCCGCGTCGCCGCGACGTCGCGGGCGATCTGCGCGGACAAGGCGTCGAACGAAGCGAACTTCATCTCGTCGCGCAGCTTGTGGAGGAAATGCACGGTGACATGCGCACCATAGATTTCCTGGTCGAAATCGAAGAGATGGACTTCGAGCACCGGCCGCAGTCCGAGGCCCAGCGTCGGCCGCACGCCGAGGCTCGCTGCGCCCGGCAGGTGGCGCTTGTCGAGGCCCGAGACCGTGGCGGCGAACACGCCGGCCAGGGCAATCCGTTTTCTCTTCAGCTGGATGTTCGCGGTCGGCCAGCCGAGCTTGCGGCCGATCTTGTCGCCATGGACGACACGGCCGGAGATGTTGTAGGGCCGGCCGAGCAGGCGCGCGGCGTGCTCGAGATCGCCCGCGCCGAGGACGTCGCGCACGGCCGAGCTCGAGACGCGCTCGCCGTCGATCTCGATGGTGTGCATCGCCTCGACGCCGAAACCATGTTGCCGACCCGCCGCCTGCAGCAGCGCGAAGTCGCCGCCACGGCCCTTGCCGAAGCGGAAGTCGTCGCCAACGATCAGATGGCGCACGCCGAGGCCGCGCACGAGGATGCGCTCGACGAACTCCCCGGCGGTCAGGCCCGCCAGCTTGCGGCTGAAGTGCAGGAGATGCACCTCGTCGATGCCGCAGGCCTCGAGCAGGGCGAGCTTCTCGCGCAGGCTGGTCAGGCGCGCCGGCGCCTCCTCGGGCGCGAACAACTCGCGCGGATGCGGCTCGAAGGTCATCACCGCGCTCGGCAGGCCGTGCTGGCGCGCCGTGGCGGTCAGACGTTCGAGCAGCGCGCGATGCCCGAGATGCAGGCCGTCGAAATTGCCGATGGCCAGCACGCGGGAAGTCGTCGCCTGCGCAGGAATGGTCCGGAAAAACTGCATTGCCGCAGTGGTAAAAAGTGCCGGTGGGAAAGCCGCGAATTGTATCAGTCAAGCCGTGCCAGCCTGGATTTCGACAGCGGCGGATTCTGCGCGAAATAGCGCTTTATGCCGGCCAGCAGGGCCTCAGCCATCCGGTCCTGGTAACCTTCGTCGGTCAGGCGTTTCTCCTCCTCGGGATTCGAGATGAAGGCCGTCTCGACGAGGATCGACGGAATGTCGGGCGCCTTGAGCACCGCGAAGCCGGCCTGCTCGACATGATTCTTGTGCAGGGTGTTGATGCCGCCGATCTCGCCCAGCACGGCCTTGCCGAGCTTCAGGCTGTCGTTGATCGTCGCGGTCTGCGAGAGGTCGAGCAGCGTGCGCGCGAGGTGCTTGTCCTTGACGCCGAGGTTAACCCCGCCGATCAGGTCGGCCGCGTTCTCGCGATCGGCGAGCCAGCGCGCGGCCGAACTCGAAGCGCCGTTTTCCGAAAGCACGAAGACCGACGACCCGCGCGCGGTCGGCTTGATCCAGGCGTCGGCATGCACCGAGACGAACAGGTCGGCCTTCACACGCCGCGCCTTGGCGACCCGCTGACCGAGGGGGATGAAGTAGTCGCCGTCGCGCGTCAGGACCGCGCGCATGTTCGGCGTGGCGTCGATCTTCGCCTTGAGCTGCCGCGCGATCGCCAGCGTGACGTCCTTCTCGAGCGTGCCGCCGCGCCCCACCGCGCCGGGATCCTCGCCGCCGTGGCCCGGATCGATGACGATCGTCGCCAGGCGGGCGATGTCGGACGCCTGCGGCTTGCGCTCCGATGTTGCCGAGGGATCGCCATTGGCGAAGGGATCGCCCTTGCCATGCTTTTCCAGCAGCGCGCGCAGCGGATCGGGCGGCTCGGCGGGATAGAGGTCGAGCACCAGTCGATGGGCGTAGTCGCCCACCGGCTTGAGCGCGAACAATTGCGGCCTCGCTTCCCCCTTGAGCTCGACGACGATGCGCACCACGCCCGGCTTGAAGCGGCCGACGCGGATCAGCCTGATCTGCGGGTCGTTCTCGAGGATCCTGCCCGGCAGGCTCTGCAGCACCGAATTGAATTCGACGCCTTCGAGATCGAGCACGACACGATCGGGATCCTTGAGCAGCAGATGGCTGAAGTTGAGCGGCTGGTCGTGCTCCAGCGTGACGCGCGTGTAGTCCGCGGCCGGCCAGACCCGCACGGCAAGCAGCGTCGGCGCCGCGCTCGCCCGTGCGAGCGGCGTGACCAGCAGGGTCAGGACGGCGCCGCTGCTCCTGAGGAAATCGCGTCGATTGAAGCGGGCAGCGTGGCTAGCCATTGCCGCCCCCGCGCGCTCGCCGCGTCGATGCAGGCTTGCCGGCCACTGCCGGCATGGACGAGCCGGATCCGCAGGTCGGCGGCGGGCAGGTACGGCCGCGCCCGGTCCGGCCATTCGACCAGACAGACCCCGCTATCGGAGAAATATTCGTCCAGGCCCGCATCGAGAAATTCTTCCGGAAGGTTGAACCTATAGAAATCAAAGTGATATAAGTTTAATCCAGAAATTACGTAAGGTTCAACCAAGGTGTAGGTAGGGCTTTTTGCCGTCCCGCCGGCGCCGACTTTTCGCAACAGTCCGCCGACCAGCGTCGTCTTGCCCGCGCCGAGATCGCCTTCGAGGTAAATAACGGCGGCGGGGCGCAGATCTTGCGGCAGGCACGCTCCGAGCAAGGCACCGAGCGCCTGCGTAGTCGCGGCGTCGGGCAACATGTAATCGCGGCGGTTATCATCGTTGGCATGCATGACTGGAACGCTTGCAAGGAAAAGATTCGCGGCTGGGGACGGGAGCTTGGCTTTGCCGCGGTCGGCTTCGCCGGCAGCGACCTTGGGGCAGCCGAACAGGGCCTGCTGGACTGGCTCGCGGCCGATTGCCACGGTTCTATGGATTATATGGCGCGCCACGGTGCGAAACGGGCCCGACCTGCCGAACTGGTTCCCGGCACGCGCTGCGTCATCGTCTGTCGCATGGATTACTGCAGCACGGTGTGCCGTCCCGCCAGCGCCGA
>CAZPIE010000093.1:0-5734 GCA_964586275.1 uncultured Methyloversatilis sp.
TTGCGCATTGCGAAACATTATCTTACTATACGGTACGCCGTCGCTTGGCTTGCCTACCCGGGAGGACTAAGCTGCGGGAAAACTTCCGGCCGGCCGACCGGCATGCCGGGCCAACAACACTCCGACAGGAGGAGGAATCATGACCGAGCACCATCCCGATGCCCCCGATGCTCCCGATGGACTGGGCGGCCCTGCCGACGCCGATCCCGGCGAAACCCGCGAGTGGCTCGACGCCCTCGAGGCCGTCATCGAGCAGGCCGGCCCCGAGCGCGCCCACTACCTGATCGAACAGCTCATCGCGCTGGGACACCGCGCCGGCATCAACATTCCCTACTCGGCGAACACCGATTACGTCAATACCATTCCCGTCGACCGGCAACCGCTGGCGCCGGGCGACTACGCCATCGAGAACCGCATTCGCTCCTACATCCGCTGGAACGCGCTGGCGATGGTGTTGCGCGCCAACCAGGGCGAATCCAACCTCGGCGGCCACATCGCCAGCTTCGCCTCGGCGGCGACGCTCTACGACGTCGGCTTCCAGCATTTCTGGCACGCGCCTTCCGAGCAGCATGGCGGCGACCTGGTCTTCATCCAGGGCCATTCGGCGCCGGGCGTCTATGCGCGCGCCTTCCTGCTCGGCCGGCTGACCGAGGCGCAGCTCGACGGCTTCCGCCAGGATGTGGACGGCAAGGGCATCACGTCCTACCCGCACCCCTGGCTGATGCCCGATTTCTGGCAGTTCCCGACGGTGTCGATGGGACTGGGCCCGCTGCAGGCGATCTATCAGGCGCGCTTCATGAAATACCTCGACGACCGCGGACTCGCCCGGACGGCCGGCCGCAAGGTCTGGGCGTTCATGGGGGACGGCGAAACCGACGAGGTCGAATCGCTCGGCGCGATCGGCATGGCCGGGCGCGAAAAGCTCGACAACCTGATCTTCGTCATCAACTGCAACCTGCAGCGCCTCGACGGACCGGTGCGCGGCAATGGCAAGATCATCCAGGAACTGGAAGCCGATTTTCGCGGCGCCGGCTGGAACGTCATCAAGGTCATCTGGGGCAGCTACTGGGATGCCCTGCTGGCGCAGGACAAGCAGGGCCTGCTCAGGAAGCGCATGATGGAATGCGTCGATGGCGATTACCAGACCTTCAAGTCGAAGGACGGCGCCTATGTGCGCGAGCATTTCTTCAACACGCCGGAACTCAAGGCGATGGTGGCCAACTGGACCGACGACGACATCTGGCGCCTCAACCGCGGCGGCCACGATCCGCACAAGGTCTATGCCGCCTATCGGGCCGCGGTGAACCATACCGGCCAGCCGACCGTGATCCTTGCCAAGACCATCAAGGGCTACGGCATGGGCGAGTCGGGCGAGGCGCAGAACATCACCCACCAGCAGAAGAAGATGGGCACCACCTCGCTCAAGGCCTTCCGCGACCGCTTCCGGCTGCCGATCGACGATGCCGATGTCGAAAAGCTGCCCTATCTGAAATTTGCCGAGGGTTCGCCGGAGCTGGAATACATGCGCAGCCACCGCCTGGCGCTCGGCGGCTACCTGCCGCAGCGCCGGCGCAAGGTCGAACCCCTGCCGGTGCCGCCGCTTTCCGCTTTCGACGCGCTGCTCAAGGCGAGCGGCGAAGGCCGCGAGATCTCGACGACGATGGCCTTCGTGCGCATCCTCAACGTGCTGATCAAGGACAAGCAGATCGGCAGGCGCATCGTGCCGATCGTCCCCGACGAATCGCGCACCTTCGGCATGGAAGGCCTGTTCCGCCAGGTCGGCATCTGGAACCAGGAAGGCCAGAAGTACGTGCCGCAGGACGCCGACCAGCTGATGTTCTACAAGGAATCGAAGGACGGCCAGGTGTTGCAGGAAGGCATCAACGAGGCCGGCGCGATGGCCGACTGGATCGCCGCCGCGACGAGCTACTCGACGCACGGCGTGCAGACCATCCCCTTCTACATCTTCTACTCGATGTTCGGCCTGCAGCGCACCATGGACCTGTGCTGGGCGGCGGGCGATTCGCGCGCGCGCGGCTTCCTGGTCGGCGGCACTGCCGGGCGGACGACGCTCAACGGCGAAGGTCTGCAGCACGAGGACGGCCATTCGCACATCCTCGCGGCGACGATTCCCAACTGCATCTCCTACGACCCGACTTTCGCCTACGAGCTGGCGGTGATCGTGCAGGACGGCCTGCGGCGCATGGTCGCCGAACAGGAGGACGTGTTCTATTACCTGACGGTGATGAACGAGAACTACGAGCATCCGGCCATGCCGGCGGGCGTCGAGCAGGACATCCTCAAGGGCATGTACCAGTTTCGCAAGGGGGCCAACAGCAACGGTCCGCGCGTCCAGCTGCTCGGCTCCGGCACGATCTTCCGCGAGGTGATCGCCGCCGCCGACCTGCTGCAAAGCGACTGGGGCGTCGAAGCCGACCTGTGGTCTTGCACCAGCTTCAACGAGCTGGCGCGCGACGGCCACGAGTGCGTGCGCTTCCATCTGCTGCATCCCGAGGAGCCGCGCCCCGTCTGCCACGCCAAGAGACTGCTGGCCGACACGCGCGGCCCGATCATCGCGGCGACCGACTACATCCGCATGTTTGCCGAGCAGATCCGCCCCTTCGTCACCGAAGGCCCCGGCAATAACAGGCGCTACACGGTGCTGGGCGCCGACGGCTTCGGCCGTTCCGGCACGCGCGAGCAGTTGCGGCGCTTCTTCGAGGTCGACCGCTACTGGGTCACCCTCGCCGCGCTTTCCGCGCTGGCCGACGACGGAGCGATCGAGCAGAAGACGGTCGCCCAGGCGATCGCCAAGTACGGTCTCGATCCGAACAAACCCAATCCGCTGAAGGTGTGATCATGATCGAAGTCAAAGTACCCGACATCGGCGGTTTCAAGGACGTGCCGGTCATCGAGATCCACGTCAAGCCCGGCGACGCGGTGAAGGCCGAGGACTCTTTGATCACGCTGGAATCCGACAAGGCGACGATGGATGTGCCGAGTCCGGCCGCCGGCACGGTCAGGGAAGTGAAAGTCGCGCTGGGCGACAAGGTCGGCGAAGGCAGCCCGATTGTCGTGCTCGACGCGGTTGCTGCAGCCGAAGCCGCCGCTCCGCCGCCAGCTCCTGCCCCTGCGGCTGTACCGGCGGCGGCGGCTCCGCCGCCCGTCTCTGCCCCTGCCCCCGCTGCCGTCGCTGCTCCGGCGCCCCCCGCCGCCAAATCGGCAACGGGCGCTGCGCCCCCGACGCCGACGATTGCGATGCTGCCGCCGGCCGTGCATCTGCCTTCCCCGGCCGAGATCGTTGCCGAGCTCGACGGCATCAAGCCGCATGCCTCGCCCTCGGTGCGCCGCTTCGCGCGCGAACTGGGCGTCGATGTCGCGCTGGTGACGGGCACGGGGCCCAAGGGCCGCATCACCCAGCAGGACGTGCAGGCCTTCGTCAAGGGCGTGCTGTCGGGCGCCGTCTTGCCAGCGCCGACTTCTGCGGGCGGCGGTCAGTTGGGTGGACTGAACCTGCTGCCCTGGCCGCAGGTCGACTTCGCCAGGTTCGGCCCGGTCGAGCTCAAGCCGCTGTCGCGCATCAAGAAGATTTCCGGTCCGAACCTCGCGCGCAACTGGGTGATGATTCCCGCCGTCACTTACCACGAGGATGCCGATATCACCGAGCTCGAGGCGCTGCGCGTCCAGCTCAACAAGGAGCACGAGAAGGCGGGTATCAAGGTCACCATGCTCGCCTTCATCATCAAGGCGGTCGTCGCAGCCTTGAAGAAGTATCCCGACCTCAACAGCTCGCTGGATGGCGAGAATCAGGTCTTCAAGAACTACTGGCACATCGGCTTCGCGGCCGATACGCCCAACGGCCTGATGGTGCCGGTGCTCAAGGACGCGGACCGGAAGGGCGTGATCGAGATCGCGCAGGAGACCTCCGAACTGGCGAAGAAGGCGCGCGAGGGCAAGCTGCCGCCGGGCGACATGCAGGGCGCGACCTTCACGATTTCGAGTGTCGGCGGCATCGGCGGCACGTCATTCTCGCCGATCGTCAACGCGCCGGAAGTCGCGATCCTCGGCGTCAGCAAGGCCAGCATGAAACCGGTCTGGAACGGCAAGGAATTCGTGCCGCGCCTGATCGTGCCGCTGTCGCTCTCGGCCGACCACCGCGTCATCGACGGCGCGCTGGCGACGCGCTTCAACGCCTACCTGGCGCAGCTGCTCGGCGACTTTCGGAGGGTGATGCTATGAATTCGGATATCGAGTGCGAAATGCTCGTCCTCGGCGCCGGCCCCGGCGGCTATTCGGCGGCTTTTCGCAGCGCCGACCTCGGCATGCGGACCGTGCTGGTCGAACGCTACGCCACGCTCGGCGGCGTCTGCCTCAACGTCGGCTGCATTCCCTCGAAGGCGTTGCTGCACGTCGCGGCGGTGATCGAGGAGGCCCGGCACGTCGGGGTGGCCGGCGTGAGCTTTGCCGCGCCGCAGGTCGACATCGACAAGCTGCGCGCCCACAAGGAAAAGGTCGTCGGCAAGCTCACCACGGGCCTGGCGGGCATGGCCAAGGCCAGAAAGGTCGAGGTCGTGCGCGGCTACGGCCACTTCCTCGATGCCCACCATGTCGAGGTCGAGCTGACCACCGGCACGGCGCAGGAGAAGACCGGCGAGAAGAAGCTGATCAAGTTCGCCAAGTGCATCATCGCCGCCGGTTCGTCGGCCGTGCACCTGCCCTTCATTCCGCGCGACCCGCGCATCGTCGATTCGACCGGCGCGCTCGAATTGCGCCAGGCGCCGCAGAGAATGCTGGTCATCGGCGGCGGCATCATCGGCCTGGAAATGGCCACCGTTTATTCGACGCTCGGCGCGCGCGTGGATGTGGTCGAGATGCTCGACGGCTTGATGCAGGGGCCGGATCGCGATGCGGTCAAGGTCTGGGAGAAACAGAACCTGCACCGTTTCGACAGGATCATGCTCAAGACGAAGACCGTGGCCGTCGAGGCAAAGGATGATGGCTTGTGGGTACGGTTCGAAGGCGAGAAGGCTCCTGCGGAGCCGCAGCGCTACGACCTGATCCTGCAGGCGGCCGGCCGCAGTCCCAACGGTAAAAAGATCGGCGCCGACCAGGCGGGCGTGCAGGTCAACGAGCGCGGCTTCATCCCGGTCGATGACCAGATGCGCACCAACGTCTCCCACATCTTTGCCATCGGCGACATCGTCGGCCAGCCCATGCTCGCCCACAAGGCGGTGCACGAGGCGCATGTGGCCGCCGAGGCCGCTGCCGGACTAAAGGCGCATTTCGACGCAACGGTGATTCCCGGTGTCGCCTACACGCATCCGGAAGTCGCCTGGGTGGGCCTCGGCGAGGACGAAGCGAAGAAAGCCGGCCGCCAGGTCGAGGTGGCGAAGTTCCCCTGGGCGGCTTCGGGCCGCGCCATCGCCAACGGCGTTGATTATGGCTTCACCAAACTGCTGTTCGATGCCGAGACCCATCGCATCGTCGGCGGCGCCATCGTCGGCCCCGGTGCGGGCGACATGATCGGGGAAATTTGCCTCGCCATCGAGATGGGCGCCGACGCCATCGACATCGGCAGGACCATCCATCCGCACCCCACGCTGGGCGAGAGCGTCGGCATGGCGGCGGAAGTGGCCCACGGCAGCTGCACCGACCTGCCGCCGCAGAAGAGACACTGAAAGTCGGCGCTGGCGGGACGGCAGCCTGCCGGCGTATACTCCGCATACACATTAAC
>CAZPIE010000094.1:0-1853 GCA_964586275.1 uncultured Methyloversatilis sp.
GCAGTTCGGGCAGCAGCCCCGCCCAGGGCGCCGTCTCGCTGGCGCCGACTTTCAACGACCCGCCGGCCGCGGCCGGGGACGACGGCGACGAGAGCGGCCGCATCGCCCGGTTGCTCGAGAACGCTGGCTTCTGGGTCGCGGTCGCCAGCTTCTTCGGCTTCGGCCTGCTGCTGTCGCTGACGCCCTGCGTCTTCCCGATGATCCCGATCCTCTCGGGCATCATCGTCAATCACGGCCACGCCGTCACCCATGCGCGCGCCTTCATCCTCTCGCTCGCCTACGTGCTGGGCATGGCGGTCACCTACGCGGCCGTCGGCGTCGCCGCCGGCTACAGCGGCACGCTGCTCTCGGCGGCGCTGCAGAACGTCTGGGTGCTCGGCGCCTTCGCGCTGGTTTTCGTCGCGCTGTCCTTCTCGATGTTCGGCTTCTACGAACTGCAACTGCCGACCGCCCTGCAATCGAAGCTTTCCGACAGCGCCAACCAACGCGGCGGCTCGCTGCCGGGGATCGCGCTGATGGGCGCCCTCTCCGCGCTGATCGTCGGCCCCTGCGTCGCCGCGCCGCTGGCCGGCGCGCTGCTCTACATCGCCCAGACCCAGGATGCCGCGCTCGGCGGCGCGGCCCTGTTCGCGATGGGCCTCGGCATGGGCGCGCCGCTGCTGCTGGTCGGCCTGTTCTCGCGCTCCCTGCTGCCCAAGGCCGGACCCTGGATGGAAGCGGTCAAGAAGTTCTTCGGCGTGCTGCTGCTCGCCACCGCGCTGTGGATCGTCTCTCCCGTACTGCCCGCGTGGGCCGTAATGCTCGGTTGGGCCGCGCTGCTGATCGTGCCGGCGATCTACCTGCACGCCCTCGACCCGCTGCCGCCCAAGGCGCACGGCTGGCAGAAATTCTGGAAAGGCATCGGCGTCGCGATGCTGCTGTACGGCGCCGCGCTGCTGCTCGGCCTGCTCGGCGGCGCCCGCGATCCGCTCCAGCCGCTCGACTTCCTGCGCGGCGGTGGCGCTGCTGCCGTCTCGCCGGCGCCGACTTTCGAGAAGGTGAAGACCGTCGCCGAACTCGATGCGCGCGTGGCCGCGTCGGCGAAACCGGTGATGCTCGACTTCTATGCCGACTGGTGCGTGTCCTGCAAGGAGATGGAGAAGTTCACCTTCGCCGATCCGGCCGTCGCCGCGAAGATGAAGGAATTCACGCTGCTCAAGGCCGACGTCACCGCCAACGACGCGGACGACAAGGCCCTGCTCAAGCGCTTCGGCCTGTTCGGCCCGCCGGGCATCATCTTCTTCAAGGACGGCAAGGAGATCGCCGGCCTGCGCGTGGTCGGCTACCAGCCGGCGGCGCAGTTCCTGCCGACGCTCGACAAGGCGCGCCAATAATCCACTGCTCAGGGAGCCCCTCATGTTCACCGGCATCGTCGCCGCCACCGGCAAGATCACCCACCTGCAGCCGCTCGAGGAAGGCCTGCGCCTGACCATTGCTGCGCCCGGCCTCGATCTCAAGGATGTCGCGCCCGGCGACTCCATCGCGCACAGCGGCGTCTGCCTCACCGTCATCGCCAAGAAGAAGAACGCCTACCAGGTCGATGTCTCGAAGGAGACCTTGAACTGCACCGTCGGCCTCGACGCACTCGACGGCGAAGTGAACCTCGAGAAGGCGCTGCGCCTCTCCGACTTCATCGGCGGCCATCTGGTCTCCGGTCACGTCGACGGCGTCGGCGAAGTTGTCAAGTTCGAACCGGTCGGCGAATCTCATGAACTGGCGATCAAGGCGCCGAAGGAGCTCGCCAGGTACATCGCGCGCAAGGGCTCGATCACCGTCGACGGCGTTTCGCTGACGACGAACAAAGTGAAGGGGCG
>CAZPIE010000094.1:1953-5670 GCA_964586275.1 uncultured Methyloversatilis sp.
AGGGCTCGATCACCGTCGACGGCGTTTCGCTGACGACGAACAAAGTGAAGGGGCGGACCTTCTCGATCAACCTGATCCCGCACACCGTGGCGGTAACCACGCTCAAGCGCCTGCATCGCGGCGCCAAGGTCAACCTCGAAGTCGACCTGATCGCGCGCTACGTCGAGCGCATGCTCAAGCCCGCGTAATTTTCAAAGTGGCATAGCCCCCGGCTACTGCGGCTGCCCCGCGCCGGCAAACCACAGAAAGATCGCGACGCCGACGAGCGGCGCGGCGAATTCGTCGGGGCGCCGCTCCCGCGGCACGCGCTGCGGCGGTTGCGGAACCGCCAGCCGCAGCCCATGGCCGGCAGGAGGGTCGCGATGGCGACTGCGGTCATCGGGGCGGCGCCTTTTTCCCCGCCGCGCCCCGGATCCGCTCCGGGTTCGCCATGGTGCCGCGGCATTCCTCGGCGCCGCAGGCGCAGGCCCAGTCGGCATAGGCCGCCTTGCGGGACCGCACGTCGAGGCGGTAGTCCCACACCAGTTCCTCGCCCCGCTGGATGTCGCGCAGCGCGAACAGCCAGGCGCGCAGCCGGCCGCCCCGGCCTTCCTCCTCCTGCAGTTCGCAATTGGGATTGCAGCCGTGGTTGGCGAGCGCCGCCCAGCCCGTGCCGTCGATGCCGGTGCCGTCCGAGAGGCCCAGGAACTTGGTGACGCCGTCCTCCTTCATTTCCGGGTGTTCGCCCTTGCCGTAGCGCTTGCCCCTGTATTCGATCAGCCTCTCGCCCGCCGCCAGGTCCCGGGCGGCGAACAGGCCCATGCCGTGCAGAGCGCTTTTTCTTGCCACCACCTTCAATGCCATTTCAACTTCTCCAGCCACGCTGATGCATGTTCATGCCCGCGATTCTAGGCGGGTGGCGGGGCGCAGGCTTTAATGGCGCGCGCGAGCCAGTCGGCATGAATCTCGCCGGCATGGCGGGCGCAGGGAATGCGCCGCGCATCGAGCACCACGGTATAGGGCAGCGCCCCGGTCGGGTTGCCGAAACGCGCCAGCAGGCCGCGCGGCTCGCTTGGCCCGTTCAAGGCCACGACCGGCGGCAGGAGGGCTTCCAGCACGGCTTCCGGCGCGGCCAGCGTTTCCGCCGGTTTCTGCACGGCCACGGCGACCACGCGGGCACTGCCCTGACGCGCGAAGCGGCCGATGAGCGGCAGTTCGCGCAGGCAGGGCGGACAGTCGCTGCGCCAGAACGTCACCACCGTGGGGCGCGGCGGCAGTTCGGACAGCCGGACGAACTGCCGGCCGTCCGACAGCTCGAAGTCGAGCGCTTCGGCGGTCTCCCTGGCGGTCTCGGGCGCGGCGGTCGCGATGCCCGCCGCGCAAAGCATCGCCAGGAAGGCGCTGGCGCGTTTTTTCGTCACAGCGCGAACCTCACCCCGGCGTAAGCGAAGCGGCCGCGGTTCGGACCCCAGACATGGGTCACGTCGTAATCCCCGGCGCCATCGACCCACAAGAAGTTCTCCTTGTCGGCCTGCTTGAAGTCAAGCACGTTGTCGATGCCGACGAAGGCGCTCCATTGCTTGTTGACCTTGTATTCGCCGCGCAGATCGACCGTCCAGAAGGACGGGCTCTCATCCCTCTTCGGCGTGCCGTCGAAGTTGTAACGCGGCGTGTTGGCATAGTCGTAGAAGCGCCGCAGGTCCTGTTTGCCGGTCCAGGTGGCGCGCGCCATCAGGTCGAACGGCCCCTTTTCGTAATCGAGCACCAGGTAGATGCGCTCCTCGGGGCGGGCAAAGGCGAGCGTGCCGGGGTCGAACTTGTACTTCGTCTTCTCGGCGGCCACGGTGCCTTCGAGATTCGGCGTCAGCTTGTAGGTCAGTGTCGCATCGAGTCCCTTGACGACAACCGGATTCGGCGCGGAGCTGAACAGCGTCTGGCCAGGCAAGGCGCCGTCGGCATCCAGCATCGCCATGTTCTTCACCTTGTTGTAGTGGTAGCCGCCGCTCCAGGCGAGCCGGTCGGCGGCGTAGCTCAGGGTGTAGGAGAGGTTGTTGGAGGTTTCCGGCTTGTCGATGCGGCGCACGATGCTGCCGGTATCGAGAATGCCGTGTTCCTGCTCGAAGAACGAGGTCGGCGCGCGATAGCCCTTGCCCAGCGAAAGGCGGCTGCCCAGCTGCGCGTCGTGATGCCAGAGCGCATTGACGCGCGGGCTGACGATCCTGCCGAAGATGTTGTGCTTGTCGAAACGCACCGAGCCGTTGAGTTCGAGGCGATTGTCGAACAGGGCGCGGTAGGCCTGGAAGAACAGGCCCGGCGTCTTGTATTCGTAGTTGTCGATGCCGTCGTTGGGGCCGTAAGTCACGCTCGTGCCCTGGCTTTTCAGATCTTCGTAGCGGTAGCTGACGCCGGCCGTCACCAGGGTCTCGCCGATGGGCTGCTGGGTGCTGGCCTCGAGGTAGTACTGATCCTGATCGGCCTTGTAGAGGGACTTCTCGTAGAAGGAGTCCTGCTTGTGCTTGGCGTAGCCGAGCGCCAGACGCAGCGTGCCGGCGCCGAGCTTCCTCGTCCCGCTCATGACGAGCTGGGTGCGGTCGGTGAAAATGATCTCCGACATGCCGGCGCGACCGTCGTCGTAGGCGCGAATGTCGCCGGGCGCCACATCGTCCCCGCCGCCGGGGTTGCCGTCCGGGCCATCCCAGCCATCCACCGTCACCCAGCCGGCGGCGCTGGGCGAACCGTGCGGCCCGCGGCGCCAATCGAAGGGGTTGCCGACGCCGTCGGCCTTGATGCCCGAGTAGTCGCGCCCCAGCGCCCCGCCGCCGCGTTTTTCGTCGATGATGTCTAAGCGGCCCTTGATCTTGAAGCCGCCGAGATCGTCGGCGAAGAAGCCCACCCCGCCCATGTTGCGCCCGAACCCGGAGAACTCGGAGACCCCGTTGCCGTCGGCGTCGACGGAGTCGTGCCGGCCGTACGTATAGTTGCCCGTCAGCGCGCCGCCGTCGAACACCCGCGCGCCGAAGAGATCGGTGTTGATCACACCGTACTGGCCCACTTGCTGGACGAACTTGAACTCGTTTTCCGTCGGCCGGCGCGTGACGATGTTCACCGCCCCGGAAAGCGCCTCGGGCGCGATCAGGCTGACGCCGGCGCCGCGCGCGATGTCGATGCGTTCCAGACCGCCCAGATTCACGCTGTCGAGACCGTAGGCGGTGGACACCGACGAGAAGATCGGGATGCCGTCGATCATCAGCGTGGTGTAGCGCCCCGGCAGGTTGTTGAGCACGACGTTGCGCACGTTGCAGATCGAGCATTCGAGCTGCATGGCGACGCCGGGCTTCTTGTCGAGCGCCTCGGTGAGCATGGTCGCGCCGGTCTTCTCGATGTCGCGGGCGGAGAAGCTTTCGGTGGCGACCACCTCGTCGCGCAGCTTGGGCTTCTCGCCGGCGCGCTGGTTCGTGACGGTGACTTCCTTGAGTTTCGTGTCTTGCGCGAAAGCCGGCGCCGATGCGACGGCAAGACCGAGCGCCAGCAGGCTACTGGCAGGGAGGGTGCGTTTCATGGTTAGTGGTGACTCCTTTTGGGATGATTGCTGGCTGGCTTGCGCAAGGAGCGCTGGCGGGCTGGTTCAAACGAAAGTCGGCGCCGGCGGGACGGCACCAACGTGGCAATGTGGGTCGACTTACCGCATCATGCTCGGATCGGTGACGAAGCCGATGCGGGTGAGTCCGTGGCGCGCCG
>CAZPIE010000095.1:0-3672 GCA_964586275.1 uncultured Methyloversatilis sp.
ATTTGCAAGATTCGTAACCCCTGTCGTCACGAGGTTTTTCACGATGTCCAATACGATGCCGCCGAATGTACCGTTCCCGAACAGTCCCGTCATGCCGCAGCAGATCGGCGCAGACCATGTCATCCAGTTTTCCTGCCACAAGGGCATCGGCTGCTGGAACGCCTGCTGCGCGAACATCGACATCTCGCTGACGCCCTACGACATCGTGCGCCTGAAGAACCGGTTGGGCATCAGCTCCACCGTGTTCCTGCGCGACTACACGCTGCCCTACGAAATCGAAAAGGACAGCATCGTCGGCGTCAAGTTGCGTCCCGTCGAAAACGGCACCGCCTGCCGCTTCATGGAGCCCGAAGGCTGCGGCGTCTACGAAGACCGCCCCACCGCCTGCCGCTATTACCCGGTCGCCCTGCTGTCGATGCGCCGGCAGGATGAATTTACCGACACGCAGTCCTACGCCCTGGTCAAGGAAGACCACTGCAAGGGCCATGAGGTCGACCGCAAGCTGACGGTCGGCGAGTACCGCAAGGAGCAGGGCGTCGACCAGTACGACGAACTCGCCCGCGGCTGGCGCCAGCTGATCCTCAAGAAAAAGTCCTCCGGCCCCGCCGTCGGCGCCCCTTCGCTGAAAAGCCGCCAGTTGTTCTTCATGGCCTGCTACGACATCGACACCTTCCGTGCCTTCGTCGATAGCTCGGTGTTCAAGGAGCTGTTCGTATTGCCCGAGGAAGAGTGGCAGCAGATATTGAGCGACGACGTCAATCTGCTGCAGTTTTCCTTCCGCTACCTCAAGCAGGTGCTGTTCGGCGAGAATACCATTCCGCTGAACGACGAAATCGCCAAGGAACGCCGCGAGAAGTGGAAGCAGCGTCAGGAGGAACTCGAGAAGGAAGCCGCCGCCAAGCGCGCCGAATACGAGCGCCAGATGATGGAGGAAGGCATCAACGAGGAAGATTCCGGACTCGGCTACTGCCCCGACGACGAGAGCTGCGGCGACAAGCAGCCCTGATCACAGCCGGCAGATCACGAAGCGGTGCTTGCCGGAGGTCGAGCGTTCGATTTCCGGCGCCATTTCGATCTCCAGTTCCAGGCCCTCGGCGGCAACGGCGCGTTTCACGGCCAGGGCATCGGCATCGGCCAGCGGCGCGCCGGTCAGCCGCAGCCTGACCCGCCCGGCCGTTTGCTGCACGAACTGGTAGGCCTCCACCTGCGTCTTGCCGTACAGCAGGCCGTTGAAAAACGAAGGGTGCAGGCGCTTGCCGCCGGGCGCGACGATGAAGTCGTTGCTGCGGCAGATGCCCATCTTCATCAGCGGAAAGGGCAGGCCGCAACCGCATTCGCCTTCCAGCAGTTCGCCGCAGTCGCCATTTGCATAACGGATCATCGGCATCAGCCGGTTGGTCAGCGAAGTGACGAGCAAGCGACCCTCCAGCGCTTCCAGCCAGACCATGTCGGTCCAGACGTGCATGCTGCCGTGGCGGCATTCGCAGGCGATGTTGGGGATCTCGCGGCTGCCGTACTGGTTGAACACCTGGCAGCCGAAGGCGCGTTCCATGGTTTCGCGCTGGCCGGCGGTCAGCACTTCGGCGGTCGAATACACGCCGATCAGGCTGGCCGGCATGGACAGTTTTTCGTCGAGAACGAAGCGGGCGAGCGCGGCGAGGATCGACGCATAGCCTTGCAGCAGCGTCGGCCGCCAGCGCCGGATGAAATCCGCCCAGCCGCGCAGTTTTGCCGCGTCGATCTCGTGCGCGGGCAGGGTTTTCTCCGCGGCGATGAAGTCGTCCCACGCGGCACTGCCGAACACGCCGCCGCTGACGGTGTCCTGGCGCGCGCCCCAGAAATTGAGGATCTTCCGGCCGGGGCGCCAGCCGGACAGCATGTAGCTGCGCATCATGCCGGCGCGCATCAGCTCGTGCTTGGTCTCGTCGTAGAAGAAGGCCAGCGGCTTGCCGGTCGAGCCGCCGGTGTAGCCGATCGGCGTCGTGCGCGGGTCGTGGCCGCGCGCCAGCAGGTCGGGCAGATGGGCGACGACATCCGGCCGGGTCAGGATCGGCAGCGCCTCGAAGCTGTCGATCCCGGCGTGGCGCCGCTCATAGTAAGCCGTGTTGTTCCGGGCGAAACGCACGATCGCGTCGCGGTCTTCGCGCTGCTTGCGCAACAGTTCATCGCGGGTCAGGGCCTGCGTCGCCAGCAGTTCCTTCAGGAATTCGTAGCGCCGCGGCCGCTGGTAGCGGTGCAGCCAATGCTTCAGATCAGCCGTGACCATGCGGCGCGATCCTGCGCGTAATGGCTCAGCGCGTCCAGCAACCGACTGCGCCACTCTGCCCAGTTCGCGGCGTCGTTGATGCGGGCGTGTCCGGAGGACGCAGCGCCGAAATTGCGGCGCACATTGGCGGCGAACTGCCGGAAGCCGGCGGCGCTGTCGTGCCACCAGTGTCCGGGGTCGTCGAGCAGCGCTTCGAGTCGCCCGAGTTTCTCCAGGATGGCCTGCTGGCGTGCGTTGTAACGCGCCAGCATCTCGCTATGCACGTCATCCAGCGTCTGCGCAAAGTCGGCGCTGGCGAGACGGCACTCGGCGGCCAGCCGCTCGACCGCAAACAGCATCACGTCGCCATAGAACTGGCGCTCGAATTCGCCGCTCATGTCAATGGTCGCTTGCTGCGTATTGATGCCCGGCCGGAATTCCGACTGCCCGCCGCTTTCGACCGTGCGCTTGTGCAGCATCGGCAGGTTGGCGGAGACGAAGCGCGGGCCGAGTTCGGATTTGACGATGCGGCCCAGCGTCGGGCCGGACATGCGCAGCCGCAAGTTCGCGAAAGGGATGAAGTAACGCAGCGCCGCCGGGCGGAAGACGTAGTTGCCGGCATACACGGTGCGCGCCGGCTGGACACTCGCAAACAGATCGCCGGCGACGTAGCCGGAAACTCGCGTCGGGTGCTCGCCGTAGAAGAAGCTGTTCACGCGGCCGGCGAAATGCGCGAAACCGTCCGCCTCGGTATGCGCGCCGGACAGGGGACAGGGGTAGGCGTAACTGTCGGCCGGCTTGAAGCCGAACAGCTCGGCCATGTCGTGGTAGGCCGCATCGCCGCTGGCCGAAGTTGCCGCGTGATGGCTGCATGGCGCCGCCGGATCGCGCTCCGAAGTCCGCGCGAGGAAGGCCAGCACGTCGTCGAGGAAGTTACGGGTCATCACCGCCGGGGAGACGGGCGGGTCGCCGACCACCTTGCCGGTCAGCACCTGCGCATCGGTGTGCGTGAAGATCGCGTCGATGCCGTTGAAAAAGTCGACGACATAGCCGTCTTCCTCGGCGACATCCACGCGGAACTCCTGGTCGCTGTCGATCGACCAGATCAGCGTATTGGCCGGGGCATCCTGCAGCAGCGCGGCAACCTTGAGATATGCGATGTTGCGCATCACGCCCTGGCCCTTGTGGCCATAGCGGTCGGGCGGCGCGTCGCCGAGCACGCGCGGCAGACCGATGGCCAGCGACTGGACGAGTTTGTATTGCTCTTTCGGCGGAAAGTGGATTACCTCAAGTCCGTCCACGGAGAACTGGTGCGCGATGGCGCGGTTGGCCTCGATGCTGGCGGCTGCGGCGCTGTCGTCGGCGAGCAGCACGCGGATGCGGCCCGCGTAGGGAAAGCGCCGCAGCGCGGCGCGCAGGCTCGTCAG
>CAZPIE010000095.1:3772-5531 GCA_964586275.1 uncultured Methyloversatilis sp.
GCCGGGAACACGTGCTTGTCCCACATCACCTCGATGAGGTTGATGCCCCCGGCGAGGTCGGCCTGCTCGAACAGCGCATCGACATCGGCGGTCTTGTCGACGCGCCAGTGGCGGATGCCGAAGGATCGTGCGAGCAGCGCGAAGTCGGGGTTGACGAAGTCGCAGTCGATGTAACGCCCGGCGTAGAGCTGGAACTGGTTCTTGCGGATCAGGCCGAGCGTGCCGTTGTTGATCATCACGACGTTGAGCGGAATGCCGTAATTCACCGCGGTCATCAGCTCCATGCAGCACATCTGGAAGCCGCCGTCGCCGAGGATGGCGAAGCTCGGCGTGGCCACGGCGCAGCGCGCGCCGATGGCCGCGGGGATCGCATGGCCGAGCGAAGAGACGCCCGAGTTGGGAAAGTAACGATGCTGCGGCGAGGCCTTCAGATAGGTCTGCGCCAGAATCACGTTGTCGTCGAAGACCAGCGCCTCGGGCAGCCGTTCGACGAGGCGTTCGAACAGGTGGGCGACGACCGTGAAGTTGGGCGCGACGGGCGCGCGTGCGTAGGCCGGCGGCGGCGGGGCGGGAAAGTCGCTGAGGCAGACGAGCAGATCCTCGAGCACGGCACGGATGTCGCCGTGGATCGCCAGATCGGCGCGGTACACCTTTTCGAGCTGGGCGGCATCGTGGTCCACCTGGATGACGCGCTTGCCGGCCATCAATTGCGGATCCCACAGATAGCTGGTGCGCTCGTTGAAGGCCGCGCCGAGCACGATGATCAGGTCGGCATGGGCGACGATGTGGCGGAAGGCGCTGCCGTCCGAGGTGACGCCGAGGCAGCCGAGCGCGCGCGGGTCGCTCTCGGCGATCAGCCCCTTGCCCTTGAGCGTGGTGGCGACGCGGATTGCGTGACGCTCGCCGAGCTTTTGCAGCATGGTCTGCGCGCCGGCGATGAAGCAGCCGTGGCCGGCGACGATCACCGGGTGCCGCGCCGCGCGGATCATGCGGCCCATCTCCTCGGTCGCCGCGAAGCTGTTGCAGATGCGCGGCGTGTCGGTGACGAAGCGGATGGCGTCGAGCAGGTTTTCCTCCACCGTCTCCTTCTGGATGTTGTAGGGCAGCGAGAGCAGTACCGGCCCGGCATTGGGTGACAGCAGGATGCGCGCGGTCTGGCGCAGCACCTGCAGCAGGTAATCGGTGCGCTCGACGATCTTGTGGTAGCGCGTGATGCCGCGGAACAGGTCGGACTGGTCGATGCTGCCGCCCTCGCCCGAGCTTTCCTGCAGGCCGCCCTTGCCGAAGATGAAGGTCGAGGTCTCGCCGGTCACGATCAGCACCGGCAGCTTGTCGGCGTAGGCGTTGGCGATGCCGGTGACAAGGTTGGTCGCGCCGGGGCCGGCGGTGGTGATGCAGGCCGCTGGCCTGCGCGTCACGCGCGCCTCGCCGCAGGCCATGAAGGCGGCGCCCTGCTCGTGCTTGACCAGCACCGTCTTGATCGCGGAGTCGCGCAGCCGGTCATACACCGGCAGGATGTGCGAGCCGGGCATGCCGTAGATGTGGCGGATGCCGAGGCGCTCCATGAAACGGACGATGAGGGCGGCGACGGTGATCTGCATGGCGCAAAGTGCTGGAAAATGCCGCATTTAACCCCATTTGACAGGCGCCGTGGCCTGTTACAGACTGCGCCGAATCGATAACGACAAGCACCCCGACCGATGACGACGACCGCCTTCCGCAGCATCACGCCCGAGCTCGAAAAGCTTCCCAGCGAACC
>CAZPIE010000096.1:0-2702 GCA_964586275.1 uncultured Methyloversatilis sp.
CCCCATGATCCGCAAGCTGTTGCGCCGCGTCTTCATGCGCGGCGAACCCTCCCCCCATCCCGTCGAAATCATCGAGGCGCGCCAGCACGGCATCCGCCCGGAGCAGGTTTTGCCCGGCGCGCGCCGCACCTGCGAAACCCTCCAGCAGGCGGGCTACCAGGCCTACGTGGTCGGCGGCGCGGTGCGCGACCTGATCGCCGGCATCGTGCCCAAGGATTACGACATCGCCACCGATGCCACGCCCGACCAGGTGCGCGCCCTGTTCCGGCGGTCGCGCATCATCGGCCGGCGCTTCCAGATCGTGCATGTGCTGCAGGGCGCCGAAACGCTCGAAGTCTCCACCTTCCGCGCCGCGCACGACGCCGACACGCTCAAGGACGAACACGGCCGCGTGCTGCGCGACAACGTCTGGGGCAACATGGAAGAGGATGCGGCCCGCCGCGACTTCACCGTCAATGCGCTTTACTACGACCCGGCCAGGGAACAAGTGTTCGACTACCACCACGGCGTGCGCGATCTGCAGCGCAAGACCCTGCGCATGATCGGCGATCCGCGCGCGCGCTACCGGGAGGACCCGGTGCGCATGCTGCGCGCCGTGCGCCTGTCCGCCAAGCTCGACCTGCGCATGGATCCGACCGTGCAGGCGCCGATCCGCGAGATGGCCGAACTGATCGAGAACGTGCCGGCCGCGCGCCTGTTCGACGAGATGCTCAAGCTGCTGTTCTCGGGCCATGCGGTCGAATGCCTCAAGCGCCTGCGCGCCGACGGCCTGCACCACGGACTGCTGCCGCTGCTCGACGTGATCCTCGAACAGCCGCTCGGCGAGAAGTTCGTCATGCTCGCGCTCGCCGACACCGACCGGCGCGTGCGGGAAGGCAAGCGCACCTCGCCGGGCTTCCTGTTCGCGACGCTGCTGTGGCACGAGGTGCTGGCCAACTGGGAAACCCGCAAGAAGAATGGCGAACTGCCGGTACCGGCCCTGCACGCGGCGATGGACGAGGTGCTCGACACGCAGAGCGAGAAGCTCGCCATCACGCGCCGCATCGCCGGCGACATCAAGGACATCTGGCTGCTGCAGCCGCGCTTCGAGAAGCGCGGCGGCCGCGCGCCCTTCCGCCTCGTCGAGCAAAGCCGCTTCAGGGCCGCCTGGGACTTCCTGCGCCTGCGCGCCGAAAGCGGCGAGGCGCCCCTGGAACTCGCCGACTGGTGGGCGCAATTCGAGCAGGCCGGCAATGCCGAGCGCGAGGCGCTGCTGAAACCCGAGACCGCCGCGCCGAAGAAGCGCCGCCGCCGGCGCAGCAATGCGAAGAACGCCGCCGACGCTGCCGAAAGTGCCGTCCCGCCAGCGCCGACTTCGGACGCCTGAATGTTGACGCAGGTCTTCGTTGCCCTCGGCGCGAACCTCGGCGACCCGGTCGCGACGGTGCGCGCCGCTTGCGCGGCCCTGCGCGCCATGCCCGATGCCAGCTTTCTTGCCGCCTCCTCGCTCTACCGCAGCGCGCCGGTCGGCCTGCGCCACCAGCCCGACTTCATCAACGCCGTCGCCCTGCTGGAAGTCGACAGCGCCGTCCTGCCAGCGCCGACTTTGCTCGATCGCCTGTTCGCCATCGAGGCGGACTTCGGCCGCGTCCGCTCCGTCCGGAACGCACCGCGCACCCTCGATCTCGACCTGCTGCTGTACGGCGACGCGCAACTCGACCTGCCGGGGCTGACGCTGCCCCATCCGCGCATGACCGAGCGCGCCTTCGTGCTCGCGCCGCTGGCGGAGATCGCCCCGGATCTCGCCATCCCCGGTCGCGGCGCGCTTTCCGGCCTGCTCCCGGCCGTTTCCGGCCAGCGCATCGAAAGACTGCCGTAAGTTTCCTTGCTGTATCCTTTCGCATCGTTTATCGAGCGACAACCATGACCTACCTCGCTTCCAACAAGCCGATCACCCTGCCCGAACTGGCGCGCATGAAGCATGCCGGCGAGAAGATCGCCATGCTCACCGGCTACGACGCCAGCTTCGCCGCGCTCGAGGACCGCTGCGGCATCGATGCGATCCTCGTCGGCGATTCGCTCGGCAACGTCATCCAGGGCAAGACCTCGACGCTGCCGGTGACGATGGAGCACATGATCTATCACGTCGAATGCGTCGCCCATCAGGCGCTGCGGCCGATGGTCGTCGGCGACATGCCCTTCGGCGCCTACCACGAATCGAAGGAGCAGGCGATCCGCAACGCCGGACGGCTGCTCGCCGCCGGCGCGGAAATGGTCAAGCTCGAGGGTGGCGAAGTGATGGCGGAAACCGTGCATTTCCTCGTCGAGCGCGGCGTGCCGGTGTGCGCCCACATCGGCCTGACGCCGCAATCCGTCCATGCCCTCGGCGGCTACCGCGTGCAGGGCCGCGACGAGGCCGGCGCGCAGCGCATGAAGGCCGATGCCCGCGCCCTCGAGGATGCCGGCGCCGCACTCATGGTGCTGGAGATGGTGCCCTCCGCCCTGGCCGCCGAGATCACGCGCGAACTCAAGGTCTGCGCGACGATCGGCATCGGGGCCGGCCCGGACTGCAATGGCCAGGTGCTGGTGCTCTACGACATGCTGGGCCTCTACCCTGGCAAGAAGGGCCGCTTCGTCAAGGATTTCATGGCCGAAGCGCAGAGCATCGAAGCTGCCGTGCGCGCCTATGTCGCCGCCGTCAAGGATGGCAGCTACCCCGCTCC
>CAZPIE010000096.1:2802-5524 GCA_964586275.1 uncultured Methyloversatilis sp.
AAGCTGCCGTGCGCGCCTATGTCGCCGCCGTCAAGGATGGCAGCTACCCCGCTCCGGAACATTGCTACTAGTCACTGTTACTGAGCTTTTTCCCGCAATGCAGATCCACCACACCATTGCCGCCGTGCGGGCGGCGTTGAAATCGGCCGGCCGCATCGTGTTCGTGCCCACCATGGGCAACCTGCACGAAGGTCACATCACCCTGATGCGCGCGGCGCGCGCGCACGGCGACTGCGTGGTCGCCTCGATCTTCGTCAACCGCCTGCAGTTCCGTCCCGGCGAGGATTTCGACAAGTATCCGCGCAGCTTCGCGGCCGATTGCGAGAAGCTCGTCGCCGCCGGCGTCGACCACCTGTTCGCGCCGAGCGAGGCGGAGCTGTATCCCGAGCCGCAACGCTATGTCGTCGAGCCGCCGGCCGAGCACGCCAACATCCTCGAAGGCGAATTCCGCCCCGGCCACTTCCGCGGCGTCGCCACGGTGGTGATGAAGCTGTTCGCCGTGGTGCAGCCGCAGGCCGCGCTGTTCGGCAAGAAGGATTACCAGCAGTTCATGGTGCTGTCGGCGATGGTGCGCGAATTCGCGCTGCCGATCGAGGTGATTCCCGGCGCGACGGTGCGCGCGGACGACGGCCTCGCCCTGTCCTCGCGCAACGGCTACCTCTCTGCCGCCGAACGCGCCGAAGCGCCCCGCCTGCATCGCTGCCTGACCCGCGTGGCCGAGGCCGTGCGCGCCGGCAATCGCGACTTCGCCGCGCTCGAAGCCGCGGCCAGCGCGGAATTGACCGCCCACGGCTGGCAGCCGGACTACGTTGCCGTACGCAGGAGAAATGATCTACAATCTCCGCCCGCCGACGAAACAACTCCCTTGGTGGTTCTCGCGGCAGCCCGGCTGGGCAATACCCGCCTGATCGACAATCTCGAAATCTGACCCCTTCCCCTCTCCCGCCATTCTCCATTCGAGGCAACCATGAGCGAACATATCCATTACGTCACCGATGCAAGCTTCAAGAGCGACGTGCTGGAATCCCCCATTCCCGTTCTCGTCGACTACTGGGCCGAGTGGTGCGGTCCCTGCAAGATGATCGCGCCGATCCTCGACGATGTCGCGCGGGACTACCGCGGCCGCCTCAAGGTCGCCAAGCTGAACATCGACGAGAACCCCAAGACGCCGGGCGAATACGGCATCCGCGGCATCCCCACCCTGATCCTGTTCAAGGGCGGCAATGTCGAAGCCACCAAGGTCGGCGCCCTCTCCAGGTCGCAGCTCACCGCCTTTATTGACAGCAACCTGTAATCCCTTTACATTCCGTCCGTCGCGAAGTCGCACGGCGGCTCCCGAGAACCCGCGGCGATTTCGGACGACAGGCGCCCCCCTCCGCCTGTCGCGCAGCACACCACCTCCCCACGCAGCTTTCCCGATTCCGGGCATCCTTCGCCCGCGTTCACCCCAAACGCAACCATGCAGCTTTCCGAACTCAAGAACCATCACGTCAGCGCGCTGATCGACATGGCGACCGCCGTCGGCATCGAGGGCGCCAACCGCCTGCGCAAGCAGGAACTCGTCTTCGCCATCCTCAAGGAGCACGCCAAGAAGGGCGAGGTCATCTACGGCGACGGCTGCCTCGAGGTGATGAACGACGGCTACGGCTTCCTCCGCTCCGCCGACACGTCCTACCTCGCCAACCCCGATGACGTCTATGTCTCGCCCTCGCAGATCCGCCGCTTCAACCTGCGCACCGGCGACACCATCGAAGGCGAGATCCGCACGCCGAAGGACGGCGAGCGCTACTTCGCGCTGGTCAAGCTCGACAAGGTGAATGGCGAATCGCCGGAAATCTGCAAGAACAAGATCCTCTTCGAAAACCTCACGCCGCTGCATCCGACGCAGCACCTGCGCCTCGAGCGCGATATCAAGGCCGAGGAGAACATCACCAGCCGCGTCATCGACATCATCGCGCCGATCGGCAAGGGCCAGCGCGGCCTGCTGGTCGCCGCCCCGAAGTCCGGCAAGACCGTGATGCTGCAGCACATCGCCCACGCCATTGCGGCCAACCACCCGGAAGCCGTCCTGATCGTCATGCTGATCGACGAGCGTCCCGAGGAAGTGACCGAGATGACGCGCACGGTGCGCGGCGAAGTCGTCGCCTCCACCTTCGACGAGCCCGCCACGCGCCACGTGCAGGTCGCCGAGATGGTCATCGAGAAGGCCAAGCGCCTCACCGAGCACAAGAAGGACGTGATCATCCTGCTCGACTCCATCACGCGCCTCGCGCGCGCCTACAACACCGTGCAGCCGGCCTCCGGCAAGGTGCTGACCGGCGGCGTCGACGCCAACGCCCTGCAGAAGCCCAAGCGCTTCTTCGGCGCCGCGCGCAACATCGAGGAAGGCGGCTCGCTGACCATCATCGCCACCGCGCTGATCGACACCGGCAGCCGCATGGACGAGGTGATCTACGAGGAATTCAAGGGCACCGGCAACTCCGAGATCCACCTCGACCGCCGCATGTCCGAGAAGCGCGTCTACCCCTCGATCAACGTCAACCGCTCCGGCACGCGCCGCGAGGAACTGCTGCAGAAACCCGACGTGCTGCAGAAGGTCTGGGTGCTCAGGAAGCTGATGTACGGCCTCGACGACCTCGAAGCCACCGAATTCCTGCTCGACAAGGTCAAGGCCACCAAGAACAACGCGGAGTTCTTCGACGCGATGCGCCGCGGCAGCTAA
>CAZPIE010000097.1:0-5465 GCA_964586275.1 uncultured Methyloversatilis sp.
TAAGACGAAGTTGTCGTTGGTGGAACTGGTGGCGGGCGAACGGGACCTGCTCAAGGGCCTGATGCGGGAGGCACTGCAGACCGTCCTCGAAGGCGAGATGACCGAATTTCTCGGGGCGGCGCCGGGGGAGCGGACCGACAGCCGCAACGGCTACCGGGCCGGCTAGCTTTACGCCCACCTTCAGCGCTTCGTCAATCCGACGCCTTTCGTCCTGCATATCGGCATCGAGTACCTGTTTTCATGGCGGTGATCGGCGGAGCGGCCCATGTTTGGGGCGCGCTTGCGGGTGCGGCGGTAATCACGGTGCTGAAGCAATGGCCGCAGGGCACCCTGCCCCAATTGTTCGGCGCTTCGGGCAATTTCGAGGTGATCGCCTTCGGTTTGCTGATGATCGTCGTGCTGCACCGCGCGCGCGAAGGTCTCTGGCCGAGGCTGGCGCGGTTGGTCCCCGCCTCGTGGTGCCGTCCCGCCAGCGCCGACTTTCAGGCTGCGCCGCTGGCGCGCCGTCCGGTGCCGGCACCGGGCTGCTGGTCGAGCAGGACATGGAATTCGTCTTGGACCTGGCGGACCGCGTCGTGGTGATGGAATTCGGCAGGAAGATCGCGGCGAGCCTGCTGCGCGACGTGCAGAGCGACCCGGCGGTGATCGAGGCCTACCTCGGCGAAGTCGACTGGGATGACGGACATCGGCAGCGAAGCGATCCTCGCTGTGAATGACCTGTGCGTGTCCTACGGCACGGTCGAGGCCCTATGCCTGTTTCCCTCAAGGTGCGGCCGGGCGAGATCGTCACCGTAATCGGCCCGAACGGCGCCGACAAGACCCACCCTGCTTTCCGCGATCATGGGCGTGCTGCCGTTCGCCCGTGGCGCAATCCGCTATCAGGGCGGGGCCGGCCGCCATATCGGCATCCGGTGGCGAGCGGCAGATGCTCGCGGTTGGTCGTGCGCTGATAGCGCAGCCGAAGATCCTGATGCTCGATGAGCCGAGCCTCGCTGATCGTGCGCGAGATCTTCCGCGTCATCGGTGACCTGCGCGACCTCGGCGTCGCGATCCTGCCGGTCGAGCCGAATGACCGTGCGGCCTGGCAGCTATCCGATTACGGCTATGTGCTGGAAACCGGCGAGGTCGCCCTGGAAGGTCATTCCGAACCACTCGAAGATGAACAAGGTGGTTGCAAGCTACCTCGGCTTGGGAGCCAAGCACTGTGACATGTTTCACGTGAAACCGGTTGGCGCGAGTTTCACGTGAAACATTTTGGCCGATCTTTTTTCGGGGGTATGATTCGCCCCCCTCCTTCCGCATTCCTTGCCGTCTCGCCAGCACCGACTTTTCCACATGCTTTATCCCCACAGGTTCGATGTCATCGTGATCGGCGGCGGCCATGCCGGCACCGAGGCCGCACTGGCTGCGGCGCGCATGGGCGCGCAGACCTTGCTGTTGACGCACAACATCGAAACACTCGGCGCGATGTCGTGCAATCCGTCGATCGGCGGCATCGGCAAGGGTCATCTGGTCAAGGAGGTCGATGCCCTGGGCGGCGCGATGGCAGCGGCGACCGACGCGGCCGGCATCCAGTTCCGCATTCTCAATGCCTCGAAGGGTCCGGCAGTGCGTGCCACCCGCGCCCAGGTCGACCGCTCCCGCTATCGCCAGGCCATCCGCGGCCGGCTGGAAAACCAGCCCAAGCTGACGATCTTCCAGCAGGCGGCCGACGACATCAGCGTGGCCGGCGATCGCGTCACCGGCGTGGTGACCCAGCTCGGCGTGCGTTTCGAAGCGGCGACGGTCGTCCTGACGGCCGGCACCTTCCTCAACGGCCTCGTGCATGTCGGCCTGGACCACTACCGGGCTGGCCGCTTCGGCGACCCGCCTTCCCTGTCGCTGGCCGCGCGCCTGCGCGAATTGAATCTGCCGGTGGGGCGCCTCAAGACCGGCACGCCGCCCCGCCTCGACGGCAAGACCATCGACTTCGCGGTGCTGCAGGAGCAACCGGGGGACGCGCCGGTGCCGGTGTTTTCCTTCCTCGGCAAGCCGGCACAGCACCCGCGCCAGATTCCCTGCTGGATCACCCACACCAACCCGCGCACCCACGACATCATCCGCGGCGGGCTCGACCGCTCGCCGATGTTCACCGGCGTGATCGAGGGCGTCGGACCGCGTTACTGTCCGTCGATCGAGGACAAGATCCACCGCTTCGCCGGCAAGGACAGCCATCAGGTCTTCCTCGAGCCCGAGGGGCTGGACACGCACGAGTATTACCCGCAGGGCATCTCGACCAGCCTGCCTTTCGACGTGCAGCTGGCGCTCGTGCATTCGATCCGCGGCCTGGAAAACGCGCACATCACGCGGCCCGGCTATGCGATCGAGTACGACTACTTCGATCCGCGCGCCCTCAAGGCGACGCTGGAGACCCAGGCCATCGGTGGCCTGTTCTTCGCCGGTCAGATCAACGGCACCACCGGCTACGAGGAAGCCGCCGCGCAGGGCCTGCTCGCGGGGCTCAACGCGGCCCGCCAGGCACGCGGCGAGGCAGGCTGGTGGCCGCGCCGCGACGAAGCCTACCTCGGCGTGCTGGTCGACGACCTGATCACCCGCGGCGTCTCGGAGCCCTACCGCATGTTCACCAGCCGCGCCGAATACCGCCTGAGCCTGCGCGAAGACAACGCCGATTTGCGGCTGACCGAGGCGGGCCACCGGCTCGGGCTGGTCGACGCCGAGCGCTGGGCGGCGTTCAACCGGAAACGGGATGCCAGCGCCGCCGAGGTCGAACGCCTCAAGGGCACCTGGATCAACCCGAACGTCGTCGCCATGCACGCGGTGGAAAAGGTGCTCGGCAAACCCATCGAGCGGGAATATTCGCTGTTCGACCTGCTGCGGCGGCCGGAAGTCGATTACGCCAGCCTGATGACCCTGCCCGGGGCGGGCGCGCCGATCCAGGCGGCCGATGTCGTCGAGCAGGTCGAGATCCAGGCCAAGTACCACGGCTACATCGAGCGCCAGAAGGAAGACGTGGCCAAGATGGCGCAACAGGAAGGCACGCCGATTCCCGCCGACCTCGATTATGCGGCGCTCAACGGCCTGTCGTTCGAAGTGCGCCAGCGGCTCGCCCAGC
This sequence comes from uncultured Methyloversatilis sp., assembly GCA_964586275.1. Classification (GTDB taxonomy): domain Bacteria; phylum Pseudomonadota; class Gammaproteobacteria; order Burkholderiales; family Rhodocyclaceae; genus Sulfuricystis. Next base: position 3,113 of record CAZPIE010000097.1, read on the forward strand.
ACCGGCCGCAGACCGTCGGCCAGGCCAGCCGCATCCAGGGGGTCACCCCGGCGGCGATTGCCGTGCTGCTCGTCCATCTCAAGAAGTTGCGCGGATGAAGCTCGCCGAGGGAGTCGCCGCGCTGGGCCTGGCCTTGCCATCGGGCAGTGCTGAGAAGCTGGCGGCCTATCTGGCGCTGCTGGCGAAATGGAACAAGGTGTACAACCTGACCTCGATCCGCGACCCCGAAGAGATGATCACCCATCATCTGCTCGACGCGCTGGCCGTGCTGCCCATTCTGCAAAAGTCGGCGCTGGCGGGACGGCAGTACGCGCTTGCCGATGTCGGCAGCGGCGCCGGCCTGCCCGGGCTGGTGCTGGCCATTGCCTGTCCCGACTGGAGCGTGACTTCGGTGGAGGCGGTCGAGAAAAAAGCCGCTTTCCAGCGCCAGGCGAAGATCGAGCTGGAGCTCGCCAATGTGAGCATTCACTGCGGTCGTGTCGAAGCGCTGCAGGAGAAGTTCGATGCCGCGATCTCGAGGGCTTTCGCGAGCTTGGCGGACTTCGTCAAGCATGCGGGACATCTGGCGGATTGCCTGTGGGCGATGAAAGGCGGGTATCCTGCCGACGAAATCGCCGCCCTGCCCGCCGGCTGGCGGGTGGCGGCCAGCCATGAATTGCACGTTCCCGGCTTGGCGGCCGAACGCTGCCTGCTGCAAGTGATGAGAAACTGAGGGGGAGAAACCGCGCATGCACGTCTTCGCGATCGCCAACCAGAAAGGCGGGGTGGGCAAGACCACGACCGCGGTCAACCTGGCTGCCGCGCTGGTTCAGGCCGGCCAGCGCACCCTGCTGGTCGACCTCGACCCGCAGGGCAACGCGACCATGGGCAGCGGCATCGACAAGCGCACGCTCGGTGCGTCGGTCTATCAGATGCTGCTCGGCCTCGCGACGCTCGCCGCAGTGCGCGTCTCCTCGCCGAGCGGCAATTACGCCGTGTTGCCGGCGAACCGCGACCTGGCCGGCGCCGAGGTCGAGCTGGTCGATCTCGAGCGCCGCGAGCAGCGTCTCCGCCTGGCCCTGGCGCGGCATGCCGCCGAATACGACTTCGTCCTGATCGACTGCCCGCCCTCGCTGTCGATGCTGACCCTCAACGGCCTGTGCGCCGCGCATGGCGTCATCATCCCCATGCAATGCGAATACTATGCGCTGGAGGGTCTGTCCGACCTGGTCAATACCATCAAGCAGGTGCACCGCAACCTCAATCGCGACCTGCGCATCATCGGCCTGCTGCGCGTGATGTTCGACCCCCGCTCGACGCTGGCGAACCAGGTGTCGCGCCAGCTCGAAGAGCACTTCGGCGACAAGGTGTTCAAGACGCTGGTGCCGCGCAACGTGCGGCTCGCCGAGGCGCCGAGCTACGGCATGCCGGGGGTGCTGTTCGACAAAAATGCCAAGGGTGCGCAGGCCTATCTCGCCTTCGCGCGCGAGATGATCGAGCGCGTCGGCACATGGAGCAAGGAGCAGGCGGCATGATGCAACGCAAGAAGGGACTCGGCCGCGGCCTCGACGCGCTGCTCGCCGGTAATGATGATGTCATCGATGCGGAGCGGCAGCGGCAGGCGACGCTGGCGATCGGCGACCTGCAGCCGGGCAAGTATCAGCCGCGCACGCGCATGGACCCGGGCTCGCTGGAAGACCTCGCCGCCTCGATCAAGGCGCAGGGCCTGATCCAGCCGATTTCGGTGCGCCCGATCGCCGGCGGACGCTACGAAATCGTCGCCGGCGAACGGCGCTGGCGCGCTGCGCAAATTGCGGGCCTGGCCGAGGTGCCGGTGCTGATCCGCGAGATCCCCGACGATGCCGCGCTGGCGATGTCGCTGATCGAAAACATCCAGCGCGAGGATCTCAATCCGCTCGAGGAAGCGGCCGGCCTGCAGCGGCTGATCGACGAGTTCGGCATGACGCACCAGCAGGCGGCGGATGCCGTCGGCCGCTCCCGCTCGGCGGCCTCGAACCTGCTGCGCCTGCTCCAGCTGGCGAAACCCGCGCAGGACCTGCTGATGGCCGGCGATATCGAGATGGGGCACGCGCGCGCCATTCTCGCCGCGCCGAAGGGCGAGCAAGGGCGGCTGGCGGCCGAAGTGGCCGACAAGGGCTGGTCGGTGCGCGAGACGGAAAGGCGCGTGGCGCGCCTACTCAATCCGCCGGCCCACAGGCCGGCGGCGGAAAGAGACCGCGATCTGGTGCGGCTCGAGGAGGAGCTGGCGGACAGCCTGGGCGCCGCCGTGAAGCTTTCCGCCAACCGCAAGGGCGCCGGCAGCATCAGCATCCGCTTCACCAGTCTCGATCAGCTTGACGGCATTCTCAGGCGG
>CAZPIE010000098.1:0-5429 GCA_964586275.1 uncultured Methyloversatilis sp.
AGGAACAGCCGGTAGGCCGGGTTCTTCGATTCGTCCCAGTAGCGGTAGCCGAGGTTCTTGAGGAAGGCGCGGAAGTCCTTCATCTCCCGCGGCGGCACCTGCATGCCGACCAGCACGCGGCCGGTGTCGGCGCCGTGGTTGCGGTAGTGGAACAGGCTGATGTTCCAGCCCGCGCTCATCTTGCCGAGGAAGTGCATCAGCGCGCCGGGCCGCTCGGGGAACTCGAAGCGGTAGAGCAGTTCATTTTCCGCTTGCGGCGCATGGCCGCCGACGAGGTGGCGGATGTGCAGCTTGGCCATTTCGTCGTCGGTGAGGTCGAGCGTGGCGTAGCCGTGGCGGCGCAGCAGCTCCGCGAGCTTGGCGGCCTCGGCGCGGTGATGGATCTGGATGCCGACGAAGACATGCGCCGCGCTGGTGTCGTGGAAGCGGTAGTTGAACTCGGTGATGTTGCGGTTGCCGATCAGGGAGACGAACCTCTTGTAGCTCCCCGGCCGCTCGGGCAAGGTGACGGCAAACACCGCCTCGCGCTGCTCGCCGACCTCGGCGCGCTCGGCGACAAAGCGCAGCCGGTCGAAGTTCATGTTGGCGCCGGAGGCGACCGCGACCAGCGTCCTGCCGCGGGCCTTGTTGCGGCGTATCCATTCCTTCGCGCCGGCAACGGCCAGCGCGCCGGCCGGCTCGAGGATCGAGCGCGTGTCCTCGAAGACATCCTTGATCGCGGCGCAGATCGCGTCGGTGTCGACCAGCACCATTGCGTCGACGTGCTCGCGGCAGAGGCGGAAGGTTTCCTCGCCGACCATCTTCACCGCCGCGCCGTCGGCGAACAGGCCGACCGATTCGAGGCGCACGCGCCGGCCGGCCTTGAGCGAGCGGTCCATCGCGTCGGCATCGGCGGCCTCGACGCCGATAACTTTCGTTTGCGGCCGCAGGCGCTTGATGTAGGCCGCCACGCCGGCGATCAGTCCGCCGCCGCCGACGCAGCAGAACACCGCGTCGATCGGGTCGGGATGCTGGCGCAGGATCTCCATGCCGATCGTGCCCTGGCCGGCGATGACGTCGGGATCGTCGAAGGGGTGCACGAAGGCGAGCTTTTCCCGTTTCTCCAGAACCAGCGCGTGGGCGTAGGCGGCGTCGTAGCTGTCGCCGTGCAGAACCACCTCGCCGCCGCGCTTCCTGACGGCATCGATCTTGATCTGCGGCGTGGTCGTCGGCATCGCGATCACGGCGCGGATGCCGAGCTTCTGCGCCGCCAGCGCGACGCCCTGCGCGTGGTTGCCCGCCGAGGCGCAGACCACGCCGCGCTTGCGCTGCTGCGGCGTCAGGTGGGCGATCTTGTTGTAGGCGCCGCGCAGTTTGAAGCTGAATACCGGCTGCATGTCCTCGCGCTTGAGCAGCAGGCGGTTGCCGCAGCGCGCGGTGAGGTTGGGCGCCAGTTCGAGGGGCGACTCGATGGCAACGTCATAGACGCGGGCGTTGAGGATTCTTTCGAGATAGTCCATGTTTCCGGCGTGGAATCTTGAGAATGGCGAAGGGTAGCATGCCCCGGTTGGAGTTAGAATTTGCCGCCCTGCAGCATTCGCCGACGCCATGACCGCCCGCCTCCGGGAAATTCCCTACAACACCACCTCCTTCTCCGACCGCGAGATCGTCATCCGCCTGCTCGGCGCGGAGATGTGGGCGGTGCTCGACGAGCTGCGCGGGCAGCGCGTCACCGGCCGTTCGGCGCGCATGCTCTACGAGGTGCTCGGCGACATCTGGGTGGTGCGCCGCAACCCGTACCTGGAAGACGACCTGCTGGACAGCCGCGAGCGGCGCGGCGCGCTGATCGGCGCACTCAAGCACCGCCTTGCCGAGATCGAGAAGCGGCGGCAGGGAAATACTGCCGTGGCCCGGTTGCTCGCCGCCGCGGCAAAGGCCGTCGCCGACTTCGAGCGCTGGTTCGACGAAACCGCCGCGCTGCGCAGGAAGGTCATGCAGCGCCTCGCGCGCCACACGCGCAAGGACAACATCTGCTTCGACGGCCTGTCCCGCGTTGCTCATGTGACCGATGCCACCGACTGGCGCGTCGAATACCCATTCGTGGTGCTGACGCCCGACACCGAGGTGGAGATCGCGCCGCTCGTGCGCGGCTGCATCGAGCTGGGCCTGACCATCATTCCGCGCGGCGGCGGCACCGGCTACACCGGCGGCGCGGTGCCGCTCGACCCGCGCGCGGTCGTCATCAACACCGAGAAGCTCACCGACATGGGCGAAGTGGTCGAAGCCGTGCTGCCCGGTCTGACCCGGCCTTACGCGACGATCCGCACCGGCGCGGGCGTCGTCACGCGCCGCGTGATGGAGCGCGCCGAGGCGGCCGGCCTGGTGTTCGCCTGCGACCCGACCTCGGCCGACGCTTCCTGCATCGGCGGCAACATCGCGATGAACGCGGGCGGCAAGAAGGCCGTGTTGTGGGGCACCGCGCTCGACAATCTCGCATCGTGGAAGATGGTCGACACGGCGGGCCGCTGGCTCGAGGTGGAGCGCCTCAACCACAACCTCGGCAAGATCCACGACCAGGAAACCGCGTCATTCCGCATCCGCCGTTACGCCGACGACGGCAAGGTCGAGCGCGAGGAAACGCTGGAGATTCCCGGCGCCAGCTTCCGCAAGACCGGGCTGGGCAAGGACGTCACCGACAAGTTCCTGTCCGGCCTGCCCGGGGTGCAGAAGGAGGGCTGCGACGGCCTGATCACCTCGGCGGTCTGGATCCTGCACAAGATGCCGCCGGTGCAGCGCACCGTTTGTCTGGAATTCTTCGGGCGGGTAGCGGAGGCCGTGCCTGCCATCGTCGAGATCGCCGACTATTTCAAGCCGGGCGGCGCGGGCCTGGCGGCCGGCGCCACGGGGGATGACAGAGGCCCCCACCCTGTCATGCTCGCCGGCCTCGAGCACCTCGACGAGCGCTACGTGCGCGCGGTCGGCTACGCCACCAAGGCCAAGCGGCACGGCCGCCCGAAGATGGTACTGCTCGGCGACATCGTCGGCAGCGACGAGGACGCCGTGATGCGCGCCACCTCGACCGTGGTGCGCATGGCCAACATGCGCGGCGGCGAGGGCTTCATCGCCGTGACGCCCGAGGCCCGCAAGCAGTTCTGGCTCGACCGCTCGCGCACCGCGGCGATCTCGCGCCACACCAACGCCTTCAAGATCAACGAGGACGTCGTGATTCCGCTGCCGCGCATGGGCGATTACTGCGACGGCATCGACCGCCTCAACATCGAGCTGTCGATCGGCAACAAGCTGGAACTGTGCGACGCGCTGACCGAATTCCTCGGTGGCGAATTGCCGCTGCACATCGGCGATGCCGGCATCGAAGGTCGCGCGCTGATCGGCGACCGCCGCGAGCTGGCGCTGGCCGCCGTGGCCGAGGTGCGTGCGCGCTGGCAGGGCCTGCTCGACGATCTCGACGCGCATTTCCCGGCGCTGCAAGACCGCTCGCTGCGCGTCTCGTGGAAGAACGAACTCAAGCCGGTGCTGGAAGATATCTTCGCCGGCGACGCCTATGGGCCGACACGCGAACGCATCGAGGCGATCCATCGCACGATCCTCAAGGGCCGCGTCTTCGTCGCCCTGCACATGCATGCCGGCGACGGCAACGTGCATACCAACATCCCGGTCAACTCCGACAACTACGCGATGCTGCAGACGGCCTACCGCACCGTCGACCGCATCATGGCACTGGCGCGTCGCTTGGGCGGCGCCATCTCCGGCGAGCACGGCATCGGCATCACCAAGCTCGACTACATGAGCGAGGACGAGATTCGGCCGTTCCGCGAGTACAAGCAGCGCATCGATCCCGAGGGGCGTTTCAACCGCGGCAAGTTATTACCTGGCGCCAACCTCGCCAATGCCTACACGCCTTCGTTCGCGCTGCTCGGCGTCGAGTCGCTGATCATGGAGCAGTCCGAGATCGGCAACATCTCCAACAGGGTCAAGGACTGCCTGCGCTGCGGCAAGTGCAAGCCGGTCTGCTCGACCCACGTGCCGCGCGCCAACCTGCTCTACTCGCCGCGCAACAAGGTTCTGGGCGTCGGCCTGCTGGTCGAGGCTTTCCTCTACGAGGAACAGACGCGGCGCGGCATCTCGCTCAAGCACTTCGAGGAGTTCGGCGACGTCGCCGACCACTGCACGGTCTGCCACAAGTGCCTGAACCCGTGTCCCGTGGATATCGACTTCGGCGACGTGTCGATCGCCATGCGCAACTTCCTGCGCAAGACCGGCAAGAAGAAGACCGCGCCCGGCACGAAGCTGGCGATGGCCTTCCTCAGCGCCACCGACCCGGCGCGCATCAAGGCGCTCAAGACCGGCATGATCGATCTGGGCTACCAAGCCCAGCGGCTCGGCCACGCGCTTGCCAAGACCTTCGGCCTCACGCAGGAGACGGTGCGCCATCCGCCCGCCTCGCTGGGCCGGCCGGACGCCAAGACGCAGGTGATCCACTTCCTCAACAAGCCGCTGCCGGCCAGGGTGCCGCGCCGCACCGCGCGCGCGCTGCTCGACATCGAGGACGCCGCGCTGATCCCGGTGATCCGCGATCCCCGGCGGGCGAACGAGGAGGGCAACGAGAGCGAGGCTGTCTTCTACTTCCCCGGTTGCGGCTCCGAGCGGCTGTTCTCGCAGGTCGGCCTCGCCACGCAGGCCATGCTCTGGCATGTCGGCGCGACGACCGTGCTGCCGCCGGGCTACCTGTGCTGCGGCTACCCGCAGACTTCGGCGGGCGACGAGGAAAAGGGCACGGCGATCACCACGCAGAACCGCGTGCTGTTCCACCGCGTCGCCAACACGCTCAACTACCTCGACATCAGGACAGTGATCGTCAGCTGCGGCACCTGCATGGACCAGCTGCTCAGGTACGAGTTCGGGCGCATCTTCCCCGGCTGCCGGCTGCTCGACATCCACGAATACCTGATGGAGAAGGGCCTATCGTTGGCTGGGCTCGACGGCCTGAAGGGAACGCAGTACCTCTACCACGACCCCTGCCACACGCCGATGAAGCAGCACAACCCGACCAAGGTGGCGAGCGCGCTGCTGGGCAAACAAGTCCTTCTCTCCGACCGCTGCTGCGGCGAGTCCGGCACGCTGGCGGTGACGCGCCCCGACGTATCGACGCAGGTACGCTTCCGCAAGCAGCAGGAAATAGAAGCGGGCGTTGCCCAGTTAGTCGGCGCTGGCGGGACGGCAACAGCCGGATCGCTCGGCAATACGGGGACGGCGCCGCAGTCCGTCAAGATCCTCACCAGTTGCCCGAGCTGCCTGCAGGGGCTGTCGCGTTACCGCGAGGACGCACCCATCGAGGCCGACTACATCGTCGTCGAGCTCGCGCGCCACATCCTCGGCGCGGACTGGCTCGACCGCTATGTCAATGCCGCCAACGCCGGCGGCATCGAACG
>CAZPIE010000099.1:0-5395 GCA_964586275.1 uncultured Methyloversatilis sp.
CGCAGACAGGCACCGTGCAGGTATTCACTCTCGGCATCAATCACCATACGGCCCCGCTCGACATTCGCGAGCAGGTGGCGTTCGACCCGAAGCGGCTGACGCAGGCGCTGCGCGACTTGCTGCGCGGCCGGCCGGTGCGCGAGGCGGCGATCCTGTCGACGTGCAACCGCATGGAACTGTATTGCGCTACCGAGGAGCCGGCCGCGGCGGTCGATTGGCTGGCCGAGTATCACTCGCTGCCGGCACGCCGCATCGAGCCCTACCTCTATCGCCATCCGCAGAAGGAGGCGGTGCGCCACATGTTCCGCGTCGCTTCCGGCCTCGACTCGATGGTGCTCGGCGAGCCGCAGATCCTCGGCCAGATGAAGCAGGCGGCGCGTGCCGCCGAAGAGGCCGGCACCCTCGGTACGCTGCTCAACAAGCTGTTCCAGCGCACCTTCGCGGTGGCCAAGGAAGTGCGCTCGACGACGGCCATCGGCGCCAACATCGTCTCGATGGCCGCCGCCGCCGTGCATCTTTCGGAACGCATCTTCGAGCGGCTCGACGAGCAGCGCGTGCTGTTCATCGGCGCGGGCGAAATGATCGAGCTCTGCGCGGCGCACTTCGCCGGCGCGCAGCCGAAGCGCCTCTCCATCGCCAACCGCAGCCCCGAGCGCGCCCGCCCGATCGCCGACCGTTTCGGCGGCGACGTGCTGCGCCTCGAAGAGGTCAGCGAGAAGCTTGCCGATTACGACATCGTCGTCTCCTGCACCGCGAGTACGCTGCCGATCGTCGGCCTCGGCATGGTCGAGCGCGCCTTGAAGGCAAGACGGCATCGCCCGATGGTGATGGTGGATCTCGCCCTGCCGCGCGACATCGAGGCCGAGGTGGGCGCGCTCGACGATGTGTTCCTCTACACGCTCGACGACCTCGGCCAGATCGTCGAATCCGGCCAGGAGTCCCGCCAGGCGGCGATCATCGAGGCCGAGGAGATCATCGCGCATCGCGTCGACGACTTCCTCCACTGGATGGCGGCGCGCGAAACGGTGCCGACCATCCGCGCCCTGCGCGATGCGGGCGAGCGCGCGCGCCGCCACGAGGTCGAGCATGCGCTCAAGCTGCTCCACCGCGGTGTCGACCCGGCGCAGGTCCTCGAAGCGCTGTCCAAGGGACTGACCAACAAGCTGCTGCATCCGCCGACCGAGGCGCTAAATCTCGCCGAAGGCCATGAACGCGGCGAGGTCGCCGAGTTGATCTCGCGCATCTGGCGCCTCCACCCCGAAAAGTAGCCGATGAAGTCCTGCATCCGCCAGCGCCTCGAGCAGCTGGCCGACCGCCTTGCCGAACTCGATGCCCTGCTGGGACAGGAGGAAGCGACGCGCGACATGGAAGCCTTTCGCCGCCTCAATCGCGAGCGCGCCGACATTGCCGCGGTTGTCGACCTGTTCGCCGCCTATCGCCAGGCCGAGTCCGATCTCGCCACCGCCGCGGCAATGGAAGGCGATGCCGACCTGCGTGCGTTTGCCCAGGAAGAAACGCAGGCCGCGCAGGCGACGATGGCGCGTCTGGAAGATGAGCTGCAGCGCGCGTTGCTGCCGCGCGACCCCAACGACGACAAGAACATCTTCCTCGAGATCCGCGCCGGCACGGGCGGCGACGAATCGGCGCTGTTCGCCGGCGACCTGTTCCGCATGTACGCGCGCTATGCCGAGCGGCAGCGCTGGAAGGTCGAGGTGGTGTCGAAGAACGAATCCGACCTCGGCGGCTATCGCGAGATCATCGCGCGCATCGAGGGCAGCGGCGCCTATTCGAAGCTCAAGTTCGAGTCGGGCGGCCACCGCGTGCAACGCGTGCCGGAAACCGAGGCGCAGGGCCGCATCCACACCTCGGCCTGCACCGTGGCCGTGCTGCCGGAAGCGGACGAACTCGGCGCCATCGACATCAATCCCGCCGACCTGCGCATCGATACCTTCCGCGCCAGCGGCGCAGGCGGACAGCACATCAACAAGACCGACTCGGCGGTGCGCATCACGCACCTGCCGTCGGGCCTCGTCGTCGAATGCCAGGACGACCGCTCGCAGCACCGCAACAAGGCGCAGGCGCTCTCCGTCCTCGCCGCGCGGCTGGCGGACATGCAACAGCGCGCGCGGCAGCAGCAGATCGCCAGCACGCGCAAGTCGCTGATCGGCAGCGGCGACCGCTCCGAGCGCATCCGCACCTACAACTTCCCGCAGGGGCGCGTCACCGACCATCGCATCAACCTGACGCTCTACAAGATCGACGCGATCATGGACGGCGACCTCGACGATCTGATCGCCGGACTGAACGCCGAGCATCAGGCCGAACAGCTCGCGGCGCTGGCCGGCGAGGAATGACCACGATCGCGGCGCTGCTGGCGCAGGCGCGCCGGCGCATCCCCGCGAGCGAGGCACGGCTGTTGCTCGGTCGCTTGCTCGGTCGAAGTGCCGCCTGGCTGGAGGCGCATCGCGACGATGAGGTTGCTGCCGATAGCGATTACACGGCGTTGGTGGCACGGCGCGAGGCTGGCGAGCCGATGGCTTACCTGATCGGCGTGCGCGAGTTCTACGGCCGCGATTTTGTCGTGTCGCCGGATGTGCTGATCCCGCGTCCCGAAACCGAGTTGCTGGTTGATATCGTCAAATCAAAAGTCGGCGCTGGCGATACGGCACACTGCGCGGCACGGGTTCTGGATCTGGGCACCGGCAGCGGTTGCCTGGCGGTCACCTTGGCGCTCGAACTGCCGCAGGTGCGGGTGACGGCCGTCGATGTGTCGCCGGCGGCGCTCGGGGTCGCACGCGGCAATGCGCAGCGGCTGGGTGCGCAGGTTGAATTTGTCGAAAGCGACTGGTTCGCCGCGCTGCCGCCGCAACGCTTCGAGTTGATCGTCGCCAATCCGCCCTATGTCGCGGCAGGCGATCCGCATCTGGCGCAAGGCGACCTGCGCTTCGAACCCGCCGATGCACTGACCGATCGCGCAGACGGTCTCACGGCGATCCGCCTGATCGTGGCGCAAGCCCATGACTGGCTGGCACAAGGGGGCTGGTTGTTCCTCGAACACGGCTACGATCAGGACACCGCGGTGCAAACCCTGCTCGCCGCCGCGGGTTTCAGACAGATCGAGCAGCACCGCGACCTGGCGGGCATCGTGCGGGCTACGGGGGGCCGCGGGCCCGGGACGGAAGCTATTGTATTTCCCGCTAATAATCAATAAAATCGCGCCCTTTTCATCTTTCACCGAATCCAGAGGTCCTGCATGGTCGTCATCCGTCTTGCCCGCAGCGGCGCCAAGAAGCGCCCCTTCTTCAACATGGTCGTCACCGACTCGCGCAATCGCCGCGACGGTCGTTTCGTCGAGCGTGTCGGCTTTTACAATCCCAAGGCCGCCGCCAACGAAAAGGCGCTGTCGATCGACGCCGAGCGTCTGGCCTACTGGCAGGGCAAGGGCGCCCAGCTGTCGCCGACCGCCGCGCGTCTGGTGAAGCAGGCTGCCGTCGCGAAGGCCGCCTGAGTACCCGCTGGCGCCGATGATCGTCCTGGGGCGGATCACTGCCCCATACGGGGTGAAGGGCTGGTTGCGTCTGCATCCCTTCGGCGACGAGCCCGAACGCTGGCGCGACATCCGGCGCTGGTGGCTGGGCCGCGACGATCAGGATTTCTCCGGCTGGAAATCCTGGCCCTTGCAGATGATGCGACAGCAGGGCAACGGCTGGGTGGTGAAGCTGACGGGTATCGAGGATCGCGATTCCGCCGAGCAAATGGTCGGGCAGTTCGTTGGCGCGCCGCGCAGCGCGCTGCCGGCGACGGGGCCGGACGAGTTTTACTGGGCCGACCTGGTCGGCCTGACAGTGGTGAATGAACAGCAGGAAACGCTGGGGCGCGTGACCGAACTGATCGAGTCGGGCGCTCACGCGGTGGTAGTCGTGCAGGAAGGCGAAGGCAAGGAGGCGACCCAACGCTTGCTGCCCTTTGTCGGGCAGGTGGTGAAGGAAGTGGATGTGCCGGCCGGCGTGATGCGCGTCGCCTGGGAACGGGACTGGTGATGCTGCACTTCGACGTCATCACCCTGTTTCCGGAGATGTTCGCGGCGGTGACGGAATGCGGCATCAGCCGCCGCGCGCTGGAGCGCGGACTGTGGCGGCTGGAATGCTGGAATCCGCGGAATTTTGTGGATCGGGCCGAGAATGCCTACGGTTCGGTCGATGACCGGCCCTTCGGCGGCGGTCCGGGGATGGTGATGCAGGCCCGTCCGCTGGAAGCCGCGATCGGCGCGGCGAAGGCGGCGCGGGGCGGGGCAGGTCGAGTGATCTACCTCTCGCCGCAAGGCAGGCCGCTCGACCACGCGAAGGTGGCGGAGCTGGCGGCGGGCGACGGGGCGATCCTGCTCTGCGGCCGCTACGAAGGCATCGACGAGCGCGTGATCGCGCGCTGCGTCGATGAGGAAGTCTCGCTGGGCGACTTCGTGTTGTCCGGCGGGGAAATCGCGGCGCTGGCGTTGATCGACGCCTGCGTGCGGCAGCTGCCGGGGGCATTGCACGACGAAGCCTCGGCGCTGGAGGATTCATTCGCCGCGGGTGCGGGGGGTTTGCTGGATTGCCCGCATTACACGCGGCCCGAAGTGTATGAAGGATTGGCCGTGCCGGACGTGCTGCTGTCCGGGCATCATGAGAACATCCGCCGCTGGCGACTCAAGCAGTCGCTGCTGCGGACCCGGGAGCGCCGCCCGGAGCTGTTTGCCAAATGGCTGGCGCAACGTGTAGGGGCTCGCGGTTTGAGCAAGGAAGAAACGCAACTACTGCGCGAGATCGAGGCGGATTCGCGCAAGTAGCTCTGCAGTCGTAAGAAAACGTGGTTTGATTTGACAAGGAAAACGACATGAACCTGATTCAGCAACTGGAAAAAGAAGAAATCGAACGTCTGGGCAAGACCATCCCCGAATTTGCCCCCGGCGACACCCTGGTCGTCAACGTGAACGTGGTCGAAGGCGACCGCAAGCGCGTCCAGGCCTTCGAAGGCGTGGTGATCGCCAAGCGCAACCGTGGCCTCAATTCCAGCTTCACCGTCCGCAAGATTTCCTCCGGCGAAGGCGTCGAGCGCACCTTTCAGACCTACTCCCCGCTGCTCGCCAGCATCGAAGTCAAGCGCAAGGGCGACGTGCGGCGCGCCAAGCTCTACTATCTGCGCGACCGTTCCGGCAAGTCGGCGCGGATCAAGGAAAAACTCACGAAAAAAGCTGTCGCAGACAGCAAGGAGTGAGTTTTCAGTGAAGGCTAATGCCTGCGTCAGCAGGCGTTATGCCGGAACTAGAAGCTCACCAAGAAGGCCGAAGTCAAAGCGGAGGCTGCCAAGGAATAAGCCTTCCTTGCACCCACAAAAAAGGGACGCAGCGCGTCCCTTT
>CAZPIE010000100.1:0-5388 GCA_964586275.1 uncultured Methyloversatilis sp.
GGGGTCACCCCGACGGCTTCGGCTAGAATTTCCGCATGAAATCCCGTCGCCTGCTCGCCTTCGTCCTGCTCATCGCTTTCCTCGGCGGCGGCTTTGCGGCTTACCGCTACTTTTTCGCCGATGCGGGAGCGCCGACCTACAAGTTCGCCGCCATCGAAAGCGGCCCGATCGTCGCCTCGGTCGCCGCGACCGGCACGCTCAATCCGGTGGTGTCGGTGCAGGTCAGCTCGCAGATCTCGGGGCAGCTCCGCGAAATCCACGTCGACTTCAACAGCACCGTCAAAGCCGGCCAGCTGATCGCCCAGATCGCGCCCGAAACCTACGAGCATCGCGTGCGCCAGGCCGAGGCCGACCTCGAGGCGGCCCGCGCGACGGTCGCCGTGCAGCAGGCCGAGATTTACCGCGCCAAGGTCAATCTCGCCGACGCCGAGCGCGATCACGCGCGCAAAGCTTCGCTCGTCGCCAGGAACTTCATCGCGCCCGCCGAACTCGACAAGGCGCGGACGACGCTGGAAGCGGCCAAGGCCCAGCTGCGCGTCGTCGAGGCGCAGGCGAGCAACAGCGCGGCACTGGTGCGCCAGCGCGAGGCGCAGCTCGGCCAGGCGCGCGTCGACCTCGCCCGCACCGAGATCCGCGCGCCGATCGACGGCATCGTCATCAAGAGGAGCGTCGAACCCGGCCAGACCGTGGCGGCCAGTCTGCAGGCGCCGGAACTCTTCGTCATCGCGCGCAACCTCGCCGACATGCAGGTCGAGACGGCCATCGACGAGGCCGACGTCGGCCGCCTGCAGGTCGGTCAGGAAGCGAGCTTCACCGTCGACGCCTTCCCCGGCAAGCGTTTCAGGGGCGAGGTCAAGCAGGTGCGCAAGGCCGCGCAGGTGGTCTCCAACGTCGTCAGCTACACCGTCGTCGTTTCGGCCAGCAATCCCGAACGGATCCTGCTGCCGGGCATGACCGCGAACGTGCGCATCGTCACCGCCCGGAAGGAGAAGGTGCTCAAGGTCGCCAACGCCGCGCTGCGCTTCCGCCCGCCGAGCCCCGATGAAAAGTCGGCGCCGGCGGCACGGCAACCCGGCAGCGGAACCGGGGCCGGCGGCGGCATGGGACGCGGCCGCGCGGGCGGCGGCACGGGCAAGCTCTGGGTGCTCGGCAGCGACGGCAAGCCGGCCGCCATCGAGGTCAAGACCGGCATCAACGACGGCAACCAGACCGAGCTGCTCGACACCGAGCTGACCGAAGGCCGCGAAGTCATCGTCGGCACGACGACGATCGCGGAGAAGAAGCCCACCCAGCCGCGCATGTTCTAGCCGCGATGACCGCGCCGCTCATCCGCGTCGAGCATCTCGCCAAGCACTATCGCCTCGGAGATACGGAAGTTCCCGCCCTGCGCGACGTATCGCTGGAGATCGCGCGGGGATCGTTCGTCGCGGTGATGGGTCCCTCGGGCTCGGGCAAGTCCACCTTCATGAACCTGCTCGGCTGCCTGGATCTGCCGAGCGGCGGGCGTTACTGGCTGGCCGGCGAGGAGGTGTCGTCCCTGTCCGACGACGCGCTCTCGGCGCTGCGCAACCGGCGCATCGGCTTCGTCTTCCAGCATTTCAACCTGCTGCCGCGCACCTCGGCGCTCGACAACGTCGCGCTGCCGCTGCTCTATCGCGGCCAGACGGCGGACGAGCGGCGTGCCCATGCGGCAGAGCGGCTGTGCCGGGTCGGTCTCGGCGAACGCATGGATCACCACCCGGCGCAACTCTCGGGCGGCCAGCAGCAGCGCGTCGCGATCGCCCGCGCGCTGGTCGGCGATCCGGCGCTGGTGCTCGCCGACGAACCGACCGGCGCGCTCGACTCGCGCACCGGCGTCGAGATCATGGCGCTGCTCCAGCAACTCAACCGGGAAGGCCTCACCGTCGTTGTCGTCACCCATGAACACGACATCGCCGCCTATGCCGACCGCATCATCCGGTTCCGCGACGGCCTGGTGGTGGCCGATCTGGCGAACGAGCGACGCGATGCCGAGGCGGATCTGGCCGGATTGGCGGCGCCATGAGTTTTCTCGCCACGCTCGCCATCGCCCTCAAGGCGCTGCGCGTCAATAAGCTGCGCTCGGCGCTGACCATGCTCGGCATCGTCATCGGCGTCGCGGCGGTGATCGTCATGATCGCCGTCGGCAGCGGCGCGCGCGCCCAGGTGGAGGCCCAGATCAGGAGCCTCGGCGCGAACCTGATGATGGTGTTTTCGGCTTCGCCGACCTTCACCGGCGCGCGCGCCGCCGCCGGCGCCACGCACACCATCAGCGAGGACGACGCCTACGCCATCGCGCGCGAACTGCCGGAATACGTCGCCAGCGCCGCTCCTTCGCTGCGCGGCAGCGGCCAGATCGTCGCCGGCAACAGCAACTGGTCGACCACCTTCTACGGCGTCACGCCCGACTACTTCGACGTGCGCGAATGGGGGCTCGCCGAGGGCCGCTTCTTCGAACCGGCCGAGATCAACGGCGCGGCCAAGGTGGCGATCGTCGGCAAGACCGTGGCGACCAACCTGTTCGGCGACGAAAGTCCGCTCGACCAGACCGTGCGCATCCGCACCGTGCCGCTCACCGTCATCGGCGTGCTCGCGGCGAAGGGCCAGAGCCCGGGCGGCAGCGACCTCGACGACGTGCTGCTGATGCCCATCACCACCGCGCGCAACCGCGTGCTCGGCGCCACCGCGCTCGCCAAGTCGCGCTCGGTCGGTTCGATCCAGATCAAGATCCGCGAAGGCGCCGACAGCAAGGCGGCGGAAGAGAAAATCCGCGAACTGCTGCGCCAGCGCCATCGCCTGCAGCCGGGCCAGGACGACGACTTCACGCTGCGCAACATGACCGAGATCCTGCAGACGCGCGAGGAATCCTCGCGCGTGATGGCGCTGCTGCTCGCCGCCGTCGCGTCGGTGTCCCTGCTGGTCGGCGGCATCGGCATCATGAACATCATGCTCGTGTCGGTCACGGAACGCACGCGCGAGATCGGCCTGCGCCGCGCGGTCGGCGCGCGCGCGCGCGACATCCTGCGGCAGTTCCTGATCGAAGCGATCACCCTGTCGCTGATCGGCGGCCTGATCGGCGTCGCCCTCGGCATCGGCGGGGCGCAGCTGATCGGGCAGCTCGCCGGCTGGCCGATCGAACTGTCGGTCACCGCGATCCTGCTGGCCGTCAGCTTCGCCGCCGCGATCGGCATCTTCTTCGGCTACTATCCGGCGCGCCAGGCCGCGCGCATGTCGCCGATCGAAGCGCTGCGTCACGAGTAACGCAAATGTAATACATGCAAAATATCTAGCCATTACAATGGCATGGTTATGGCTGAAGAGATCGAACTGAAGCTCGCGCTGCCGGAAGACGCCCAACGCGCACTCCTGCGCCATCCGCTGCTGCGGCAGGCCGCGCACAAGCAGACCTACCGCCTGACCAACCTCTATTACGACACTCCGGAGCTGGCCCTGCGCGAACGCGGCATCGCCCTGCGCCTGCGCGCGCAGGGCAAGTTCTGGCTGCAATCGGTCAAGTGCGCCGGCAATCGCGCCGGCGGCCTGTCCGCCCGGCCGGAATGGGAAACCCCCTTCGGCGGCCATTTCGACTTCGCCGCGATCGACGACGAAACAGTGCGCGCGTGGCTGGAACGCCCCAAGATCGTCAATCGCATCGCACCCGTCTTCGAAACCCATTTCCAGCGCAGCGCCTGGACCTTCGAACTGCTGCGCGGCACGCGCATCGAGCTTGCGCTCGACCGCGGCTGGATCGCCGCCGGCGGCCAGCGCGAAGCGATTTCCGAGGTGGAGATCGAGCTGCTCGAAGGCGATCCCGCGGAACTCTTCGCCCTGGCGCAGGCGCTGGCCGAGCGGGTTCCGCTCATGCCGGCGCCGCTCTCGAAAGCCGATCGCGGCTACCGCTTGTTCGGCCAGATTCCTGCCACGCCGTTCCGCGCCGTGCCGATTCCGCTGGCCGCCACCGCTACGCCGGCGGAAGCCTTCCGCAGCATCGCGCTGGCTTGCCTGGACCACCTGCAGCGCAACCATGCCGGCGCGATCAACAGCGACGATCCGGAATACATTCACCAGATGCGTGTCGCCATGCGGCGGCTGCGCGCGGCCCTGCGCCTGTTCGCGCCGCTGCTGCCGGAAGGATTCGCCGCGCGATTGCTGCCGGCGCTGCGCGAACTGATGGGCATGCTCGGCGCCGCGCGCGACTACGACGTGCTGCTCGCCGAAATCGCCGCGCCGGTGCTGCACGCGCTGCCCGACGAACCCCGCCTTGCCGCGCTGGTCGGCGCCATCGCCGAACGGCGCTTCGCCATCCGCCGGGATGCCCTGCAGCGGCTGGCGGCGCCGCATTACGGTGAAGTCGTGCTGCAAACGCTCGCGACGCTGCACGGGCTCGAAGGCAAAGTCGGTTCTGGCGGGACGGCGCCCGAAACCCCGAACGAACCATCCTCCCTGCCTGAATTCGCGCGAGCCCAACTGCGGCGCCTGCGCAAGAAAACGCTCAAGCTCGCTGCGCAGGCCAGCGTCGATGCGCCGGAAACCTTGCACGCCTTGCGCATCGGCATCAAGCGGCTGCGCTATGCGCTCGAATTCTTCGCGCCGCTCGCTGCGAAGAAGCCCATGCAGGGCCTGCTTGCGCACCTGACCGAATTGCAGGACGCGCTGGGGCAGATCAACGATCTCGCCAACGCCGGCGCGCTGCTGATGGATTGCGCCGGCGACGATCCGCGCCTGCGCGAGGCGGTGACCCTGATCGGCGGCTGGCACGGCCCGCGCCACCAGAAGCTGCTGGCGGCCGTGCCGCGCGGTCTGAAACGCCTCGGCAAGCTGAAGTTGCCGCGGTTCCGGGCCTGAAATCTCCCCGTAACATCCCCGGGGTAAGCTGCACCCCCCATAAATGACAACGGAGAGCGAAATGGACCTGATCCTGTGGCGTCATGCCGAAGCCGAGGAAGGCGGCGCCAACCTGCCGGATGCCAAGCGCCGCCTGACCGCGCGCGGCGACAAGCAGGCGCACGAGATGGCGAAATGGCTCAAGCCGCGCCTGCCGAAGAAGACGCGCATCCTGGTCAGCCCCGCCATGCGCACCCAGCAGACCGCCCACGTGCTGGCCCTGCCCTTCGAGGTCGAGCCGAAGATCGGCGCCGGCGCCGACACCGCCGACCTGATCGCCGCGGCAAACTGGCCGGCGCATTCCGGCGCGGTGCTTGTCGTCGGGCATCAACCGACGCTCGGCCGTCTCGCCGCGTTGTTGCTGGCAGGCAGCGAGGCCGACTGGAGCGTCAAGAAGGGCGCCGTCTGGTGGCTCTCCAAGCGCAGTCGGGAAGGACGCGACCAGACGGTGCTGCGCGCGGTGATGAATCCCGAGATGTTGCGTTA
>CAZPIE010000101.1:0-5263 GCA_964586275.1 uncultured Methyloversatilis sp.
TGCAGCGGCACGTCGGGGCCGAGTTCCCTGAAGCACCAGTCGGCGAGTTGCTTCAGCTCGGCATCGCTGTCGTTATGGCCGGGAATCAGCAGCGTGGTGAGTTCGATCCAGCAGTCGGTTTCGTGATGCACCATGGCGATAAGGTCGAGGATCGGCTGCAAATGGCCGACGCAAAGCTTGAAGTAGAAGTCGTCCGTGAAAGCCTTGAGGTCGATGTTGGCCGCATCCATCTTGGCGTAGAACTCGCGCGCCGGCGCGAGGTGCATGTAGCCCGCCGTGACGGCGACCGTCTTGATGCCGAGCGCGTGGCAGGCATCGGCGGTGTCCATCGCGTACTCGGCGAAGATCACCGGGTCGTTGTAGGTGAAGGCGACGCTTTGCGCGCCGTAGCGTTGCGCCGCCTGCGCGATGGCCTCCGGGCTGGCCTCGTCCATCAGGGTGTCCATCTCGCGCGACTTCGAAATGTCCCAGTTCTGGCAGAACTTGCAGGCGAGGTTGCAGCCTGCCGTGCCGAAGGAGAGGATGCTCGATCCAGGATAGAAGTGGTTGAGGGGCTTCTTCTCGATCGGATCGATGCAGAATCCGCTGCTCCGGCCATAGGTGGTGAGGATCATCTGTCCGCCTTTGTTCGCACGGACGAAGCAGGCGGCGCGCTGGCCGTCGTGCAGCTTGCAGTCGCGCGGGCAGAGGTCGCACTGGATGCGGCCGTCCTCGAGAGTGTGCCACCAGCGGGCCGGCGTGCCGGTCAGTTGTTCTCCGGTTCTTTCCATTTTTGCACCTCGTAGCGGTAGAGCTTGACGTCGGGCGACCAGAAGTCGGGCGAGAAACCGGCCTTCTGTTTCAGGTGGCTGAAAAACTGGTGCGGTTCGGGCAGGCTTTCCCAGACTTGCGGCAGGAAGGTGCCGCGCCGGCCGTAGCACTCGAAGATCATGCCGTCGATGCCCGGCTGCATCTGGCGGATGGCGTCGGCTTCGTCGCTGAAGATCATCGGCACGGCGGGCGTCAGCAGCGAGACTTCGACGCGGGTGCGCGCAAGTTCGGTTTCGGTGAGCGGCGGGAAGCGCGGATCGTGAAAGGCGGCAAAGCGGGCATTGGCGGTGACGTCCGCAGCGAGGGAACGATGGGCTTCAAGCGAGCCAATGCAGCCGCGCAGCTGGCCATTTTGCGTCAGCGTGACGAAAGTGGCGCCCGGCTCGTGCAGCGCGGGATGGTCCGGCTCGGGTTGCAAGGGGAGGCCGAATTCAGCCGCGATGGCGTTGCGGGCACGGATGAGCAGGGCGGGGCCCAATGCGCTATCCATGGTCTTCGGTAAAGACAAAACTCGCATAGCCGACCACGCGCGAGCGGTCGCCCGCCGTGTCGCCGGAATTGCGCAGGTCGAGCAGGTGCGGCTGCAGGCCGCGCCGCCGGGCGAGTTCGATCAGGCCGTTGATCGGCGTTGCACCGCAGGCCTGCTCGTGGTCTACGAGCAGGCGCAAGTGGGCGATTTCATCGGCGGTGTGGCGATCGCGGCGTTGCGCGTCGGCGTATGCGTGGTAATGCGACAGGTCGGAACTGATGACGATCAGCGTCTCCGTTCCGCCCCAGAGCAGGTCGAGGACTGCGGCGACCTCATCGGGCGTGGCGTAGCCGACCGCGAAGGGCGCCAGCGTGAAGTCGCCGAGCACGGCCTGCAGGAAGGGCAGCTGCACTTCGAGCGAATGCTCCTCGGCATGTGCGGCGTTATGACGGATCACTTGCGGCAGCCTCAGTGCGGCGGCGATCGCCTCCTGATCGAGCGGAATGTCGCCCAGCGGCGTGGCGAAGGCGTTTGCGTGCGGCGCCGCCAGTCCGCGCACGGCGACACGGTGGCAGGGGCCGAGCAGCACGACGCGGCGAATCGTTCGCGCGTAAGGCTTCAGCAATGCATAGGCGCTCGCCGCGATCGGGCCCGAGTAGATGTAGCCGGCATGCGGTGCGATCAGGGCCTTGGGCTGCGCGAAAGTCGGCGCTGGCGAGACGGCATTGGCCTGAGCCAGCATCATGTCAACTTCACCGGCCAGCGTGCGGGTGTCACCGGGATAGAACACGCCGGCAACGGCGGCGGGGCGAATGCTTTGCATTTCCATGGTGACGCTCCTTTCTGTCCGGGCAATGGGACTGAACCAAGCGAAATCAAGTCAGCAAGCCGATTCCTGCAATGAATCCTACGCCGATTGCGGCGAGTCCGGGCAACACGCTTTTTGCCAGTGTCTTGCCGCCGATGGCGATGACCAGGCCGGACTTGAAGATAAGGTTGGACAGGACGGCAAGTCCGATTGCCGTCACGGCAGGTGCGGAATTCAGGATTTGCTGGTTGAACAGGCGCAGGGCCGACAGCGTGATCGCGTCGACGTCGGTCAGGCCCGACGCGAGGGCGACGAGATAAAGGCCCTGGCTGCCGGCGATGTCCTGGAGCCAGGCGGCGAGCAGCAGCACGACACCATAGAGCAGGCCGAAAGAAAGCGCGGCGCGGATTTCGGTCGGGTTCTTCACCTCGGGCAGTGGCAGGTCGCCGGCCGCGGTCAGCGTGCGCCAGCGGAACAGGGCGACGACCAGTCCCAGTAAAAGTCCGATGCCGAGCACGCTCGCCAGCGGGGCGAACAGGGAAGGCGCCAGCACGGCGGCGACGATGCCGAGGCGCAGCGTCACGACGAGGTTGGCGATCAGGATCACGAGCGTAGCGGTGGTGGTTAGCTGGGTGTCCTCGCGGGCGTTGCGCGCGAAGACCATCGTCGTCGCCGTCGAGGACACCAGTCCGCCGAAGAAGCCGAGCAGCGGTGCTCCATGGCGGTTGCCGACGATGCGCAAGGCCGCATAACCGGCCAGCGACAGGCCTGAAATCAGCACGACCATCCACCAGATCTGGTGCGGGTTCAGTGCGTTGTACGGGCCATAGTCCTGATTCGGCAGGATCGGCAGCACAACCAGCGAGAGCACGCCGAACTGCAGGATCGAGATCAGGTCCTTCGGGGTCAGGCTGCGTGTCACCCCCTGCAGCTGTGTCTTGAAATAGAGCAGCACGGTGACCGTGATCGCGAGCATCACCGCCAAGGTCGCCTGCTCGAACCAGACCAAGGCGCCAAGCCCGTAGCAGACCATCATTGCGACGACCGAAGTCGTGCCGGGATCGCCATCGTCGAGCGGATCGCGCGCCTGCGCGACGATCATCATTGCAGCGACCATCGACAGGCCAACCGCGATGATCCATCCGCTTCCCGTTTGATCGGCCAGCAAACCCGCGAGACATCCCAATAGGGCGGTCAGGGCAAAAGTACGCAACCCGGCTTTTGCATCCGGCTTGCGTTCGCGTTCGAGGCCGATGAGCAAACCAATTCCCAAACTGACGGCAAATGCCTGCACACTCTGATACGCGGCGGGATCGAAGGTTTCCATAAGCCATTATAGAATCGCGTCATGACTTGTTATGCCCTGATTCCCGCTGCCGGCGGCGGTTCGCGCATGGGGGCGGAATGCCCGAAGCAATACCTGCCGCTCGCCGGTAAACCTCTTATCTGGTATGCGCTTAAGACCCTTGCCGGCGTACCGGACATAGAGCAGGTCTTTGTCGTGCTGGCGCCCGACGACGCACACTGGGACGGCTGCGACTGGAACGAATTTTCCGGACGCTTGACGGTGCTGCGCTGCGGCGGAGCCACCCGTGCGGAAAGCGTGACCAACGGCTTGCGGGCAATGCGCGAACAAGTGGATGCGAATGACTGGGTGCTGGTGCATGACGCAGCCCGCTGTTGCCTTACCGTTGCACATGTCGAAAAGCTGATTGCCGAAATCGGCGCCGATCCGGTCGGCGGCCTGTTGGCCGTGCCGGTGGCCGACACGCTGAAGCGGGCACAGGACGGCCAGCGTGTCGCGGCGACCGTGGCGCGCGAAGGACTCTGGCAGGCCCAGACGCCCCAGATGTTCCGGCACGGCATGCTGCTGGATGCGCTCGAATATGCGCCGGCGGTGACCGACGAAGCGAGCGCGATCGAGGCGCTGGGACTGCGGCCGAAACTCGTCGCCGCCGACGCGACGAATCTCAAGGTGACCTGGCCGCTCGATCTGCAACTGGCCGGATGGATTCTGGCGAATCGGGGGCAATGATGGAGTTCAGGGTGGGACAGGGTTACGACGTGCATGCGCTAGTGCCGGGCCGCAAGCTGATCCTCGGTGGCGTGACGATTCCGCATGCGATGGGCTTGCTTGGGCATTCCGATGCCGATGCGTTGCTCCATGCGATCACCGACGCGATCCTCGGCGCGGCGGGACTCGGCGACATCGGCCGCATGTTTCCCGATACGGACGAGCGCTGGAAAGGCGCGGATAGCCGCGTGCTGCTACGCGGTGCGGTCGACGCCGTGCGTGCGGCGGGCTGGCGGGTGGGCAACGTCGATAGCACGGTGATCGCACAGGCACCCCGCATTTCCCCGCACGTCTCCGCGATGCGGGAGAACATCGCCGCCGATCTCGGCATTGTGGCGGACCGCGTCAACGTCAAGGGCAAGACGACCGAACGGCTGGGCTTTACCGGACGCGGCGAAGGCATCGCCGCGGAAGCGGTCGCCCTGTTGCTGCGTGACTGAATCCGCCCAACGAAGGGTTTTCTTCGCACTCTGGCCGCCGGAAGAAGCGCTGCAGGTACTCGATGCGCTCGCGGATGTTGTGGCCACGCGTTGCGAGGGGCGGCGTATACGGCGCGACAGCCTGCACTTGACGCTGGCCTTCATCGGGGCGGTGTTGCCCGGCCAGCTTGCGGTGCTGCGTGACATTGGCAGCAAGATTCATGGCGAAGTCTTTGACCTGGAATTCGACCGTGTTGGCTGCTGGCCCCATAACCGGATCGTCTGGGCCGGTTGCAGCCGGGTGCCGTCCCGCCTGCGCCGGCTTTCCAATACGCTCGCCAGCGCATTGGAGCAAGCCGGGTTCGTGCTGGACAAGCGCCCCTTCGCACCGCATGTAACCCTCGCACGCAAGGCCCGCTGCGACAACCTGCCGAAATTGACGCAACCAATACCTTGGCGCGTCAGCGAATTCGCACTGGTCGAGTCCTCCTTGCCGCCCTCCGGCGCGAACTACCGGGTACTCGATTGTTGGCCCTTGCAACTAGCTGCCGATAAAAATATCTCAAAAGGGTGTTGACGGAACTTTTCGGCTAGCTATAATGGCGGTCTTTCCTCGATGCACATCGGGGCGTTCTTTAACAAGCTAACAGCCGATAGGTGTAGGTGCTTGCTGGGTTGGCTGG
>CAZPIE010000102.1:0-5213 GCA_964586275.1 uncultured Methyloversatilis sp.
TTTACATCTGCGCCACCTGCGACCAGGTGTGCAGCGTTCCCGACGAAGTGGGCGCCGTCAAGGCCCGCCTGCCGGCCATCCAGCCGCGCGGGCTGGCGGCCATCCTGACCCATATGGTGGGCGGCACCACCGTCACTTTCTGATTTTCTCCGCCCTGTCGGCAAGCAGGGCATTTCACGCTATCCTACCTCGCTCTTTGTTGCGTTGCGGGAGAGTGTTTCAGCGTGGAACAAAATTGGAAGGAGTCGGTCATGCGCAAGCGCGCCGAGTTGGCCGACCAGTTGCACGGCCCGATGGCGCGTATCGCCGCCCAGTGCGCCCCGCTCTGGGGCGACCGCGACAAGCTGGATGCGCTGCTGACCGAACACTTCGCCGGGGTTCCGCATGCCAAGTATCTCTACTGCCTCGATCCGGCCGGCATCCAGATCAGCGACAACGTCGGCGCCGGCGGTCTGTCGACGGCTCACTTCGGTCGCGACCGCTCGCACCGCGCCTACATGCGCGAGCCGGTGCCGCCCTGGGGCTTCCTGCTTTCCGATGCCTATGTCAGCCAGTCGGGGCGTCCCTCGATCACCGCGCTGCACGTGGTGCGCTCCGGCGATACGGTGCTCGGTTACGTCGGCGCCGACTTCGACGTGCGCCACCTGCCGACGGCCGCGGTCAAACCGGAAAAGCCCCCGGCCTGGCGCCAGGTCAAGGGCGATCCCTCGATCCGCGGCACGGTGTTCATGCAGGAGCGCAGCGAAAGCCCGATGGATCGCCACATCGAACAGGCGCTGTCGATCCTCGAGGAGCTGATCACCGACCGCGGGCTGTTCCAGGCGGTGATCCACTTCTCCAGCAGCCGGGCCACCGCCTGGTTTCTCGACGATCCTTACCGCTATCGCTTGCTCGACGACGAAGCGCTCGCCGATCCGGATGTCTGCCTGCTCTATCCGCGCCAGCCCTGGCCCGCCGATGCGGCCATGCCGCGCGCAGCGGTCAAGCCGATCCTCGCCGGCATGCGCGAGCTGCGGCTCGCCGACCGCACCATCTACTTGCGTTCGGCCTCGATCAACATCTTCAACGGCATGGTCAGCCTGACATTCTCGTGCGACGGTTCGCACTACCTGAGCTACGCGGAGTTCCTCGATCGCCAGAGCGGCTTCTGGCTCGGCGTCGGCGGTTGATCCGGCGGTTGCGGCGGGGGATTGCCCCCCGATGGCGGGGCGAAACTCGAGACGGCGGGGCGATGAAGGGGAAGGACGGCGGAACCGGGAACCGGATCACGGGTACAAAGCCTGACAACAACGGCACTACTTGAAAATCGCTGGCGCGCACTATGGACCGTTTCGTTTGCAATAGCAACCGAAAAGTTGTAACAGTCGGGTTTTGTGGATTTACGCTACTTCCATGCTCGAAGTCTCCCGTCTGACCAAGGCCCATGCGGGCGGCAACCCGCTCTTCGCCGAGCTGTCGTTCAGCCTCGCCGCCGGCGAGTATGTCGCAATCATGGGCGAGTCAGGCGTCGGCAAATCGACCCTGCTTAACCTGATCGCCGGCCTCGAAGCGCCCGACGGGGGCACGGTCACGGTCGCCGGGCAGCGCATCTCCGGCCTGCCGGACGAGGCGGCTTCCCGCCTGCGCCGCGAGCGGCTCGGCTTCATCTTCCAGGCCTTCCATATCCTGCCGCACCTGACGCTGCTGCAGAACGTGAGCATCCCCCTGCTCCTGCTGCGCCGGGACGAGCCGCAGCGTGCCGCGGCGATGCTCGCCGCGGTCGGACTCGGCGCGCGCCTGCATGCGATGCCGCGCGAACTGTCGGGCGGCGAACTGCAGCGCGTCGCGATCGCGCGGGCACTGGTGCACCGTCCCGCGCTGCTGCTGGCCGACGAGCCGACCGGCAACCTCGATCCCGCGACGGCGCAGGGCGTGCTCGACCTGCTGCGCGCGGAAATCCGCGCCAACGGCACGACGGCGATCCTCGTCACGCACTCGCGCCACGCGGCGGAGAGCGCCGACCGCGTGCTCGTCCTGAGCCAGGATGGCCTGCTGCCGTCCGCCGCATGAAGCGCGCTGCATGAAACTCGGCATCTGGCTGGCCTGGGGCGAGCTGCGTGCCCATCCCTGGCGCGTCGTTGCCGCGCTGGCCGCGATCGCCATCGGCGTCGCGCTCGGACTCGCCGTGCAGCTCATCAACGCGTCGGCGGCGCGCGAGTTTGCGCAAGCGGTGCGTGCGACGACCGGTCAGGCCGACCTCGAGGTGCGCGGCCCGCGCGGCGGCTTCGACGATGCGGTGCTCGAGCGCATCGCCGCCGATCCGGCGGTCGCGGTGGCGAGCCCGCTGGTCGAGGTCGACGCGCGGGTGATCGCCGCCGATGAAACGCGCATCCTCAAGCTGATCGGCATCGACCTGTTCCGCGCCGGACGGGTGACGCCGGAACTGCTGGGCGTGCCGCAGGACGAGGAGGGTTTGTCCCTGCTCGCCGACGATGCGCTGTTCCTTTCACCCGCGGCCCAGACCTGGCTCGGTGTCAGGCCGGGGCAGACGCTCGAACTGCAGGCCGGGCTGGCAACGGTGGTCCTGCGCGTCGCTGGCAGCCTGCCGGGCGCGCGGCCGGGCCAGCGCCTCGCGACGCTCGACCTCGGCGCGGCGCAATGGCGTCTCGCGCGGCTCGGCAAGCTGACGCGCATCTCCATCCGCCTGCAGGCCGGCAGCGACCTCCAGGCAGTGCGGACGCGCCTCGCCGCGCAGCTGCCCGCCGGCGTGTTCGTGGCCGCGCCCGAGGATGCCGACGTGCGCGCCAGCAATCTCTCGCGCGCCTACCGCGTCAACCTCAACGTGCTCGCGCTCGTCGCGTTGTTCACGGGCGCCTTCCTGGTGTTCTCGACGCAGATGCTCTCGGTCGCGCGCCGGCGCGGCGAGTTCGCCCTGCTGCGCACGCTCGGCTGGCCGGCGCGCGAGCTGCTGCGCCAGATCGTCACCGAAGGCGCGGCGCTCGGCTGCCTCGGCAGCCTGCTCGGCGCCGTCCTCGGCATCTGCGTCGCCCGCTTCGCCATCCGGCTGTTCGGCGGCGACCTCGGGGGCGGCTATTTCGCCGGCGTCGCCCCGACGCTGATCCTCGATCCGCCGACGATCGCCGGCTTCGTCGCGCTCGGCAGCGCCGCCGCCGCAGTCGGCAGCCTTGCGCCGGCGCTCGAGATCGCGCGCGCGGCGCCGGCGCAGGCGCTCAAGGGCGGCGCCGAAACCGGCCTGCCGGCGCGGGTGGTGCGTGTTTGGCCGGGCCTGGCGCTGCTTGCGGTCGGGGCGGTGCTGACGCGCCTGCCGCCCGTCGACGGCCTGCCGGTCGCCGGCTACCTCGCCATCGCCTGCTGGCTGATCGGCGGCATCAGCCTGATGCCGTGGCTGGCCGCCAGGGTATTCGCGCTGCTGGCGCAGGCGTTTTCCGCCCGGGCCAGCCGCCGGCCATTGTTGTTCCTTTCGCTGCAGCGGCTCGCCGCCGCGCCCGGGCAGGCGGGCATCGCGCTGGCGGGCGTGGTCGCCAGCTTCGCATTGATGGTCGCGATGGGCATCATGGTCGGCAGCTTCCGCGATTCGGTCGACCGCTGGCTCGACAAGGTGCTCGCCGCGCCGCTCTACTTCCGCGTGCCGGCGGGTGGCAACAGCGCCTTCGTGCCGCCTGCCGAACTGGCCGCGATCGCGGCCCAGCCCGGCCTCGAGCGCGCCGAATGGATGCGCATCCAGCACTTCGATCTCGACCCGCAGCGCCCGGCGGTGACGCTGATGGCGCGCAACCTGGACAAGCGCGATCCAGGCGGGCGCATCCCGCTCACCGGCGCGGCGCTCGCCCCCGCCGCGCTGCCCGCTGACAGCCTGCCCGTCTGGGTGTCGGAAGCGATGGTCGATCTCTACGGCTGGTCATTGGGAACGCAACAGCAGCTGCCGCTCGGCGGCCGCGCCGTGAGCGTGACGGTGGCCGGCGTGTGGCGCGACTTCGCGCGCCAGCACGGCACCGTGACCATGGATCTCGAGGATTACCGACGCCTGACCCGGGACGAGGGCATCACCGATGGCGCGCTGTGGCCGCGGGCGGGCGTCAGTCCGGCGGAACTGGCCGCCGCGATCCGGCGTGCGGTGCCGGGCACGCAGCGGCTCGAATTCGCCGAGCCGGGCGAGATCCGCGCCGCTTCGCTGCGCATCTTCGACCGCAGCTTCGCCGTCACCTACCTGCTCGAGCTGGTCGCCATCGCGATCGGGCTGGCCGGCATCGGCGCGAGCTTTTCGGCGCAGGCGCTGGCCCGCGCGCGCGAATTCGGCATGCTGCGCCACCTCGGCACGACGCGCCGCGAATTGATGCGGCTCTTGGCCTTCGAGGCGGGCGGGCTCACGCTGTTCGGCATCGTCGCGGGTGGCACGCTCGGCCTGGCCATCGCGCTCGTGTTGATCCACGTCGTCAATCCGCAGTCCTTCCACTGGAACATGGACCTGGCCGTGCCCTGGGGGCTGCTCGGCAGCGTCGCCGCGCTGCTGGTCGCGGCCGGGGTGGGCACCGCGCTGCTGGCGACGCGGCAGGCGACGGGCGCCGGCCCGCTGCGTGCCGTGCGGGAGGACTGGTGATGCGGCGGCGCCGGCTGCTGCAGTGGCTGTTGCTCGGCGGCGGCCTGCCCTTCGGCGCCCTGCGCGCGGCGCCCCCGGAGTTTCCGATCGTCGTGCCGCGGCCCTTGCGCTTCCCGCGCGATCACGGCGCGCATCCGGACTTCCGCACCGAGTGGTGGTACGTCACCGGCTGGCTGGAGGCGGGCGGGGAACCGATCGGCTTCCAGGTCACCTTCTTCCGCTCGCGGACGACGCACGATCCGGCCAACCCCTCGCGCTTCGCGCCGCACCAGCTGCTGTTCGCCCACGCCGCGCTCGCGCGCGCCGCCGATGGGCGCTTGCGCCACGACCAGCGCGCCGCGCGCGTCGTGCGCGGCGACCCCGCTGCCGGCTTCAGCCGCGACGATACCGACCTGCGCCTCGAGGGCTGGTCGCTGCGGCGCACGGCGCAGGACGAATACCTTGCCCGCCTCGATGGCGCAGGGCTGCGCCTCGACCTGCGCTTTGCGCCGACCCAGCCGCTGCTGCTGCAGGGAGACGGCGGTTTCTCGCGCAAGGGTCCGCTGGCCGAGCAGGCGAGCTATTACTACAGCCGGCCGCAGCTAGCCGTCGGCGGACGCATCGCGACGGACGGCGA
>CAZPIE010000103.1:0-5121 GCA_964586275.1 uncultured Methyloversatilis sp.
TGCGCTACACGGCGGCGCGCAAGCCGGGCGGCGGCAACCGCTTCATCTCCTTCATCTCGCTGATTTCCATGCTGGGCCTGGCGCTCGGCGTGGCGGCGCTGATCGTCGTGCTGTCGGTGATGAACGGCTTCCAGAAGGAGCTGCGGACACGCATCCTCGGCGTCGCCTCGCATGCGCAGATCATGGGTGCGCAGGATACGCATGGCGAACTGGACAACTGGCCGGCTGCCGTCGATCTCGTCGAGAAGCATCCCCGCGTCGTCGCGGCGGCGCCCTACGTGCAGCAGCAGGGCATGCTGTCGCTGGCCGGACAGGTCAAGGGCGTGCTGGTGCGCGGCATCCTGCCGGGCGAGGAGGAGAAGGTCGCCGACTTCGCGCGCCACATGAAGGTCGGCCGGCTGGAGCGGCTGCAGCCGGGCGAATTCGGCATCGTGCTCGGCGCGGAGCTGGCCTTCGCGCTGCGCGCCTTCGAGGGCGACAAGGTCACGCTGATCGCGCCGCAGGGCATGGTCACGCCGGCGGCGGTGCTGCCGCGCATGAAGCAGTTCACCGTCGTGGGCATCTTCGAGGTCGGCATGTTCGAGTACGACAGCGGCCTCGCGCTGGTGCGCATGGAGGACGCCCAGCGGCTCTACCAGATGGACGCGAATGTCTCCGGGGTGCGCCTCAAGCTCGACGACCTGTTCGCCGCGCCGCGCGTGGTGCGCGAGCTGGCGGCGAATCTGGGGCCCGACCTGCGCGCGACCGACTGGACGCGCAGCCACGCCAATTTCTTCCGCGCGGTGCAGATCGAGAAGAACATGATGTTCCTGATCCTGCTCTTGATCGTCGCGGTGGCGGCCTTCAACATCGTCTCGACGCTGGTGATGACCGTGCAGGACAAGCGCGCCGACATCGCCATCCTGCGCACGCTGGGCGCGAGCCCCGGCAGTATCCTGCGCATCTTCGTCATCCAGGGCACGCTGATCGGCGTCATCGGCCTCGCGCTGGGCATCGCCGGCGGCGTGGCGCTGGCCCTGAACGTGGAAACCGTGGTGCCCTTCCTCGAACGCCTGTTCAAGATCCAGTTCCTCGCCAAGGACGTCTATTACATCTCCGACCTGCCCTCCGACCTGCACTGGCGCGACGTCTGGATCATCGCTGCGACCTCCTTCACGCTGACCGTGCTGGCGACGCTGTATCCGAGCTGGCGCGCGGCGCGCGTCAATCCCGCCGAGGCGCTCAGGTATGAGTGACCCCGTGTTGCAGTGCGCCGGACTGACCAAGACCTTCCGCCAGGGCGCGGAGGAAGTGCGTGTGCTGTCCGGCGTCGACCTGAAAGTCGGCGCCGGCGAGACGGCAGCCATCGTCGGCGCGAGCGGCTCGGGCAAGAGCACGCTGCTGCATCTGCTCGGCGGGCTCGATACGCCGACGGCCGGGACGGTGCATCTGCTCGGCAGGGACCTGGCGAAAGTGACGGAAAGCGAGCGTGGCCGGCTGCGCAACGAGGCGCTCGGATTCGTCTATCAGTTCCACCACCTGCTGCCCGAATTCACCGCGCTGGAAAATGTCGCCATGCCGCTCTTGATCCGCCGCATGGCGAAACCGGCAGCCGAGGAAAAGGCGGCGGCGATGCTCGCCGAGGTCGGTTTGGGCGCGCGGCTCAAGCATCGCCCCGGCGAACTCTCCGGCGGCGAGCGCCAGCGCGCCGCGCTCGCCCGCGCACTCGTCACGCAGCCGGCTTGCATCCTCGCCGACGAGCCGACCGGCAACCTCGACCGCCACACCGCCGACGAGGTGTTCGCGCTGCTGCTGCGCCTGAATGCCGCGCACGGCACCAGCCTCGTCATCGTCACGCACGACATGGCGCTGGCGGCTGCCTGCCAGCGCCGGCTGTCACTGCGCGACGGCGCGCTGGCGCCGGCCTAGGCGGCGCTGCCAGGCACGCACCAGCCAGATGCGCCAGGCGACGCGCACGCCGAAATAGCCGAGGAGGGCGAACGCGGTGGCCAGCAGCGTGACGCCGACGACCAGCGGCAGGCCCAGTTGGCCGAGCCAGGCGATCGATGCCGCCAACGAGGGGCCGATGGCGGAGACATCGAACTCGGGCGGCGGCACGAAACCGTTGTTGCCGCCGACGATCAGGCTGCCCAGCCAGTAGGCGAAGAGGTAAAGCGGCACGAAAGTGAGGGGATTGGTGTACAGCGTGGTGAGGATCGCGATCGGCAGGTTGATGCGGAAGACGATGGCGCAGATCGCCGCGCCGAGCATCTGGAAGGGCGCCGGGAAGAGCCCGCAGAACAGGCCCGCCGCCACGCCGCCGGCGGCGGAATGGCGATTCACGTGCCACAGCCGCGGGTGCAGCAGCGTGTTGCGGAACGGGTACAGCCAGCGGTTTGCCTTCACCGCGGCGTGGTCGGGCATGTGTTTTCTGATCCAGCCTTTCATGGGGCTATTGTAAATGCCCTGGCGGGTGCTCGCCTTCGCGCTCGGCGTCTGGCTGCTGCAGCAATGTGCCGTCCTGCCGGCGCCGACTTTGCTTGCGGCGCTGACGGTGGCGGGCGGCGTTCTCTTTCTGCCGCGGCTGCGCCGATGGGCACTGCTCGGCGCGGCGCTGCTCGGTTTTGTCTGGGCCGGAAGTTTCGCCCACTGGCGGCTGGCCGATGCGCTGCCGGCGGAATGGGAAGGCCGCGACATCGAGCTGACCGGCGTCGTCGCCGAGCTGCCGCAAAGATTCGGGCGGGGCGTGCGCTTCGTTTTCGCGCCCGAAACCGCGGACGCGCCGGCGCCGTCGCGCATCGTGCTGAGCTGGTATCGCCATCTCCCCGCGGAGGTTGAAGAGGAGGGCGACGGTAGGGCGCCGCCGCCGGGCGCCCTGCCGCTGCCACGGGCAGGCGAGCGCTGGACCTTCGTGGTACGACTCAAGCGGCCGCACGGCAATCTCAATCCGCAAGGCTTCGACTATGAGGGCTGGCTGTTCGAGCGCGGCATCCGCGCGACCGGCTATGTGCGCAAGTCGGCGCTGACGGAACGGCTCGCTCCGGCAGGATTTTCCGTCGAACGCTTGCGCGAGGAGACGCGCGCCCGCATCCAGCGCGCCTTGCACGGCCAGCCCTACGCCGGCGTGCTGACGGCGCTGGCCGTCGGCGACCAGCAGTCCATCGCGCCGGAGCTTTGGCGCTTGTTCGCCGCGACCGGAATCACGCACCTGATGTCGATCTCCGGGTTGCACGTGACGATGATCGGTGGCCTCGTCGGGGCGCTGGTGCTATTCCTGTGGCGCCGCCATCCGCGCCTGCCGCTGCTCTGGCCGAGCCAGAAGGCGGCGGCGGCCGCCGCATTCCTCGGCGCGTTCGGCTATGCCCTGCTGGCCGGCTTCGGCGTGCCGGCGCAGCGTACCTTGTACATGCTCGGCGCGGTGGTGGTCGCGCTGCTGGCGGGCCGCAACCTGTCCGCCCCGACGGTGCTGGGGGCGGCCCTGCTGCTGGTGCTGCTGCTCGATCCCTGGGCGGTGCTGGCCACCGGATTCTGGCTGTCGTTCGGCGCGGTCGCGCTGATCTTTTATGTCATGAACGGCCGGCTTGGCCAGTCCGGCTGGCTGCTGGCCTGGCTGCGCACGCAATGGGCGATCACGCTGGGCATGATTCCGCTGCTCTTGGCGCTGTTCCAGCAGTTTTCGCTGGTATCGCCGGTCGCGAATGCCGTCGCGATCCCGCTGGTCAGCCTGCTGGTCACGCCGCTGGCCCTGCTCGGCAGCCTGCCGGGCTTCGCCTGGGCGCTCGATCTCGCGCATGCGCTGCTGGCGCCGCTGCTGGACTTCCTGCGCTGGCTGGCAAAGTTGCCCGGCGCGCTCTGGCAGCAGCATGCGCCGCCGCCGTGGACCGTGCCGCTGGCGCTGCTGGGTGCGGCATGGCTGCTGCTGCCGCGCGGTTTCCCGGCGCGCTGGGCGGGAGCGCTGCTGTTCCTGCCGATGCTTTTGATCGTCCCGGAGCGGCCGGCGCCCGGCGCGTTCGCGCTGACGGTGCTCGATGTCGGCCAGGGTCAGGCGGTGCATGTGCAAACGGCGACGCACGACCTGATGTTCGATACCGGCCCGCGGTTCGGTGCGCAGTCCGACGCCGGCAGCCGCATCCTCGTGCCCTACCTGCGCGCGGCCGGCGTGCGGCGGCTCGACAAGTTGATCGTCAGTCATGCCGACATGGATCATGCCGGCGGCGCCGACTCGCTGGTCGCCGCGCTGCCCGTTGCCAAGGACGAACGCCGCTGCGTGGAGGGGCAGGGCTGGGAGTGGGACGGCGTGCGTTTCCGCGTGCTGCATCCCTTGCCGTCGGATTACGCAAAGAAGCGGCCGAGCAACGCGCTGTCCTGCGTACTGAAGATCGATTCGGCGCACGGCAGCGCGCTGATTCCCGGCGACGTCGAGGGCAGGGCGGAGGCCGAGTTGCTGGCCCGTCATGGCGCCGATCTGCGCGCCGACATTCTCGTCGCGCCGCATCACGGCGGGAAGAAGACCGCTTCGCCCGGGTTCGTCGCGGCGGTGGGCGCGCGAGAGGTAGTCTTTTCCGTCGGCTACCGCAACCGCTTCGGCCATCCGCATCCCGAGGTGCAGGCGCGCTTCGCCGGCGCGCGCCTCCATCGCAGCGATGCGCACGGTGCGGTGACCTTGAAAGTCGGCGCTGGCGGGACGGCAGTCGCGCGCGAGCGCGAAATGCGCCGCCGTTACTGGCACAATGCCGTTTTTCCAGAGGGTTGAACGATGCGCCAGAAATACGTCCAGTGCCTCAGCCCAGCCGGCTTCCATCGGATGGCCTACGTCGAGTGGGGCGACCCCGCGAATCCGCGCGTGCTGGTCTGCGTCCACGGCCTGACGCGCTGCGGGCGCGATTTCGACACGCTCGCGCAAGTCCTCGCCGACAGATACCGCGTCGTCTGCCCGGACGTGGTCGGACGCGGCATGAGCGACTGGCTGCGCGATCCGCAGCATTACGCGATCCCCCAGTATGCGCAGGACATGACGGCCCTGCTGGCGCGGCTCGACGTCGAGACGGTCGACTGGCTGGGCACCTCGATGGGCGGCATGATCGGCATGGCGCTCGCCGCGCAGCCGCATTCCTCGCTCGGGCCGATCCGCCGGCTGATCCT
>CAZPIE010000104.1:0-5113 GCA_964586275.1 uncultured Methyloversatilis sp.
TGAAGGTCTGCGTCGCCAGCGTGTCGAAGTTGAACGGCCGCATCACCAGCGTCGCCGGCAGTTCCTTCATCACATCGACGAACACCAGCAGCGCGGCGGTGAACAGGCTGCCGCGGATCAGCGGCAGATGCACGCGGCGCAGGGTCTCGCCCGCGCCGCAGCCGAGGCTCTGGGCGGCCGCGTCCATGCTCGGCGTGACGCGCGCGAGGCCCGATTCCACCGTCTGCAAAGCGATCGACAGGAAGCGCACGAGGTAGGCATAGACCAGCGCGGCGATGCCGCCGGTGAGGATCAAGCCGGGATTGACGCCGAAGGCTTCCAGCCAGGCGGCCGCCAGCCAGTGATCGAGCCGCGTCACCGGGATCAGCACGCCGACGGCGATCACCGAGCCCGGCACGGCGTAGCCGAGCGCCACGAGGCGATTCGTCGCGCGCACCACCGGAGCGTTCGACAACCGCTGCGCATAGGCGAGCAGGACCGCCAGCATCACGGCCAAAACGGCCGCGATGCCGGCGACCAGCAGGCTGTTGCCGGCCAGCACGCCATAGCGCACCCCGAACTCGCTGTCGCCCTCGGCCAGCGCGAGCCGGAACAGCAAACCACCCGGCAGCAGGAAGCCGAACAGCAGCGGCAACAGGCACACCAGGCTGGCACCCCAGGCGCGCCAGCCGGCGAGCGGTCGTCGTTCGCCGCGCCGCCGGCTGCTTTCATGGAAGCGCGCGCGGCCGCGGCTGACGCGTTCGAGGGCCAGCAGGCAGAGCACGAAGGCGAGCAGCGCGCCCGCCAGCTGCGCGGCGGCGATGCGGTCGCCGAGCGAGAACCAGGCGCGGTAGATGCCCGTGGTGAAGGTCGGCACCGCGAAGTAGGCGACCGTGCCGTAGTCGGCCAGCGTCTCCATCAGCACCAGGGCGACGCCAGCGGCGACGGCCGGACGCGCCAGCGGCAGCGCCACGCGCAGGAACGCGCCCCACGGCGACAGCCCCAGCGAGCGTGCCGCCTCGAAGCTGCTGCTGCCGCGTTCGAGGAAGGCGGCGCGCGTGATCAGATAGACGTAGGGATAGAGCGCGCAGACGAACATCGTCGCGGCGCCGCCGAGGCTGCGGATCTCGGGGAACCAGTAGTCGCCGCGCCGCCAGCCGAACCATTCGCGCAGCGTCGTCTGCACCGGGCCGGCGAACTGGAGCAGGTCGGTATAGACATAGGCCATCACGTAGGCCGGCAGCGCGAGCGGCAGCAACAGCGCCCATTCGAAGACGCGCCGGCCGGGAAACTCGGTCATCGCCGTCAGCCAGGCCGTGGCGACGCCGACCGCCGCGACGCCCAAGCCCACCAGGACGGCCAGCAACAGCGAATTGAGGACGTATTCGGGAAGAACCGTCGCGGCAAGGTGCGCCCAGGTGTCGCCGGCCGCGCCGACGAACAGGTTCGCGCCGACCGACAGGACCGGCAGCGCGACCAGGAGGCCGACCGGAATGGCAAGGGGAATCAGTTGGGATCGCGTTTGCATCGAATTATTTGAGATTTATTCTCAATTATAATCGAGCCATGAGCCTTCTCGTTCTCGATCATGTCAGCCATGCCTACCGCCAGCACGCGGTGGTCAAGGATCTGTCGTTCGTGCTGAACCCAGGGGAGATCGGCTGCCTGCTGGGCGCCTCGGGTTGCGGCAAGACGACGGTGCTGCGCCTGATCGCCGGCTTCGAAACCCCGACGCAGGGCACGATCCGCCTGCGGGATGAAATCGTCGGCGCGCCACGGCATTGCCTGCCGCCCGAGCGGCGCAACATCGGCATGGTGTTCCAGGACTACGCGCTGTTCCCGCACCTCACCGTCGCCGGCAACATCGGCTTCGGCCTCCGCGCAAAGTCGGCGCCGGCAGGACGGCACATCGACGACCTGCTCGCGCTGGTGGGGCTTTCCGGGCAGGGCCACAAATACCCGCACGAGCTCTCGGGCGGCCAGCAGCAGCGCGTCGCGCTCGCCCGCGCGCTCGCGCCGCGCCCGCACCTGCTGCTGCTCGACGAACCCTTCTCGAATCTCGACGTCGAGCTGCGCGAGCGGCTCTCGCTCGAAGTACGCGCCATCCTCAAGGAAACCGACACCGCCGCGATCCTCGTCACGCACGACCAGCACGAGGCCTTCGCCGTCGCCGACGTGGTCGGCATCATGCACGCCGGCCGCATCGAGCAGTGGGATACGCCCTACAACCTCTACCACCGCCCCGCGACGCGCTATGTCGCCGATTTCGTCGGCCAGGGTGTGCTCCTGTCAGGACGCGTACTGGGAGCCGCCACGGTCGCGATCGAACTTGGCACGCTCAGCTGCCGTTTATCGGGGGAGGTTGCCGGCGACGAAACGGTCGACATCCTGCTGCGCCCCGACGACATTGTGCATGACGATGCCGCGCCGACGCAGGCCGTAATCGTCGCCAAGGCTTTTCGCGGTGCCGAATTCCTCTACACGCTGCAACTGCCGTCCGGCGCGCGCGTGCTCTCGCTCGTGCCCTCGCACCACAACCACGCACTCGGCGAAATGATCGGCATCCGCCTCGATGTCGACCATGTGGTAGCGTTTCGCCATGATTCCCTGGCTGACCGCTGACACCCCGTTCCCCCACGTCGCGCAGGCATTGAAGGAACCCAACGGCTTGCTCGCCGGCGGCGGCGACCTGTCGCCGCAGCGCCTGCTGGCCGCCTACCGGCGCGGCATCTTCCCGTGGTATTCCGCAGGCGAACCGATTCTCTGGTGGAGCCCGGACCCGCGCATGGTGCTGTTTCCCGGCGCGCTCCGCATCACGCGCTCGCTGGCGAAAACGCTGCGCAACGCCGACTACCGCGTCACGCTCGACAGCGCCTTCGCGCAGGTCATCGCCGCCTGTGCCGCCACCCCGCGCCCCGGCCAGAACGGCACCTGGATCACCCGCGAAATGCAGCAGGCCTACCTGCGCCTGCATGCGCTCGGCTACGCGCACAGCGTCGAGACCTGGCGCGGCGGCCAACTGGTCGGTGGCCTGTACGGCGTGGCCATCGGCCGCGCCTTCTGCGGCGAGTCGATGTTTTCGCACGTCACCGACGCCTCGAAAATCGCCCTCGCCCACCTGTGCCGTTTCCTTGCGGAACGCGGATTCGGCATAATCGACTGCCAGATGGAAACCGCACACCTGACTTCGCTGGGCGCCCGCCCGATCCCGCGCGACGATTATCTCGCCCGCCTGGCGGCGCTCGTCGAGCAGGGCGATGGCCCCGGACGCTGGCCCGCCGACGGCATCGACGGCGTGTTCAGGAAGACGAAATGACGCATCTGCGCGACCTGCCGCCCTTCCCGCTGCTGCAGTTCTACGCGACCTCGCCCTACGGCTGTTCCTACCTGCCCGGCCGCGCGGCGCGCTCGCAGGTCGCCACGCCGAACCAGTTGATCGATACCGAGACCTACGGCGAACTGGTGCGCATCGGCTTCCGGCGCAGCGGCGTGTTCACCTATCGCCCGTGGTGCGACAGTTGCCGCGAGTGCGTGCCGGTGCGCATCCCCGTCGCCGATTTCCGGCCCAACCGCAGCCAGCGCCGGGCGCTGGCCCGCCACGCCAATCTCGTTGCTCGCGAGCGTTCCCTGAGCTTCCACGAAGAGCACTACGCGCTCTACCGGCGCTACCAGCACGCGCGCCACTGGGGCGGCGGCATGGACGACGACAGCCGCGAACAGTACGCCCAGTTTCTGTTGCAGACGAACGTCGACAGCCGTCTCGTCGAGTTCCGCGCAGGCGACGTCCTGCGCCTGGTCTGCATCATCGACGTGCTCGACTGCGGCCTCTCGTCGGTTTATACGTTCTATGAGCCCGACCTGCCGAACAGCAGCTTCGGCACCTGGGCGATCCTCTGGCAGATCGCCCAGTGCCGCAATCTCGGCCTGCCGCACCTCTACCTCGGCTACTGGATCCGCAACAGCCGCAAGATGGCCTACAAGGCGCACTTCCGCCCGCTCGAAACCTTGATCGACGGTCACTGGGCGCTACTCGAAGAGTAGCCCTGCCGTCCTGCCAGCGCCGACTTTTGACAGTCCGCCGGTAGAATGCCGGCCATGATTCCCTACTGCCTCGTCAAGCCCTTCGTCCTCGCGCTCGACCCCGAGACCGCGCACGAACTGTCCATCGCCGGATTGCGCACGCTCGGCGCCATCGCGCCGCTTGGCCGCCCGCTGCCCGACACGCCCGTCACGGTGATGGGCCTCGAGTTCCCCAACCGCATCGGCCTCGCCGCCGGCCTCGACAAGAACGGCGAGGCGATCGACGCGCTCGCCGGCTGGGGCTTCGGCCACCTCGAGATCGGCACCGTCACCCCGCGCCCGCAGCCGGGCAACCCGAAGCCGCGCATGTTCCGCCTGCCGCAGGTCGAGGGCATCATCAACCGCATGGGCTTCAATAACCACGGCATCGACGCGCTGGTCGCCAACGTGCGCGCGGCGAAGTATCGCGGCATCCTCGGCATCAACATCGGCAAGAACGCCGACACACCGATCGAGCGCGCCGCCGACGACTACCTGATCGGCCTCGAAAAGGCCTACCCGCACGCCAGCTACATCACGGTCAACATCTCCTCGCCGAACACCAGGAACCTGCGCGCCCTGCAGGGCGAGTCGGAGCTCGATGCGCTGCTCGGCGCGCTCAAGGCCAGGCAGGCCGAACTCGCCCAGCAGCACGGCAAGTACGTGCCGCTCGCGCTGAAGATCGCGCCCGATCTCGACGACGCGCAGCTCGCCAACATTGCCGACGCACTGAAGCGCCATCGCATCGACGCCGTGATCGCCACCAACACCACGCTCGACCGCAGCAGGGTCGCCGGCCAGCCGAACGCCGCGGAAGCCGGCGGCCTCTCGGGCGCGCCGCTGTTCGAGGCTTCCACGCTCGTCGTCAGGAAGCTCGCCGCCGCGCTGGCCGGCGAACTGCCGATCATCGCCGTCGGCGGCGTCACCGCTGGCGCGAAAGCCAGGGCCAAGCTGGATGCCGGCGCGCAGCTGGTGCAGATCTATACCGGCCTGATCTATCGCGGTCCGGGACTGGTCAAGGACTGCGTCAGCGCAACCCGCCGGCTGTCAGCATCGGCCTGACGAGCTCGCCGAC
>CAZPIE010000105.1:0-4969 GCA_964586275.1 uncultured Methyloversatilis sp.
CGGCGTTTCATCAACCGGGGGTGGCCCGAGGTCGGCGATGCGGCGTTAGCTTACAATCGGCAAAGCTGCATTATGACCTGTTCGCAGGATTGTATCGCATGGCCCCCACCCCCGACTCCGCCACGCTCGCCGCGGTTCTGACCGCCGCCAACGGCATCATCCTCGGCAAGGAACGTCAGCTCCGCCTCGCCCTCGCCTGCCTGCTGGCGCGGGGCCACCTGCTGATCGAGGACCTGCCCGGCGTCGGCAAGACCACGCTGGCGCACACGCTGGCGCGCCTGCTCGGCCTCGACTTCCAGCGCATCCAGTTCACCAGCGACATGCTGCCGGCCGACATCCTCGGCATCTCGGTATTCGACCGCGAACGCGGCGACTTCCGCTTCCATCCCGGCCCGGTCTTCACCCAGGTGGTGCTCGCGGACGAGATCAACCGCGCCACGCCCAAGGCCCAGAGCGCGCTGCTCGAGGCCATGGAGGAACGCCAGGTCACCGTCGAGGGCGTGACGCGGCCGCTGCCGCAACCCTTCTTCGTCATCGCGACGCAGAACCCGGCCCACCAGCTCGGCACTTTCCCGCTGCCGGAATCGCAGCTCGACCGCTTCCTGATGCGCATCGAGATCGGTTATCCCGACCGCGCCGCCGAACGCGCGCTGCTCGAAGGCCGCGACCGCCGCGGCATCCTCGCTGCAACCGCCCCTATCCTCTCTCCCGAGCGGCTGATCGCCGAGCAGCAACGCGCCGCCGCGCTGCGCGTCGCTCCGGCCCTGTTCGACTATGTCCAGGCGCTCGCCGCGTATACCCGCAGCGCGCCGGAATGGCGCACCGGCCTGTCGCCGCGCGCCGGCCTCGGCCTCGTCGCCGCCGCGCGCGGCTGGGCGCTGCTCGCCGGCCGCGACCATGTGCTGCCCGAGGACGTGCAGGCGGTTCTGCCGGCCGTCGCCGCGCACCGCCTGCCGGCCGTCGGCGAACAGCGCAACGCGGCCGAACTGGCGCGCGCCCTGATCGAGGCCGTACCCCTGCCCTGATGCTGCAGGCGCTGCGCGGATCGCCGAGGGAGAGGTTCGCCGCCTGGGCGTTCCAAATGACTGGCGTCCGTCCGCCCGAACCGGTGCCCGTCGTGCTCGGCCAGCGGCGCGTCTATGTGCTGCCGACGCGCGGCGGCCTGCTCTATGCGCTGTCGCTGCTGGTGCTGCTGGTCGGCGCGATCAACTACAACCTGAGCCTCGGCTACGGGCTGGTCTTCCTGCTCGGCGGGCTCGGCATCGTGGCCATTTTGCATACCTTCCGCAATCTTGCCGGGACGTCCATCACCGTCGGCGCGGCCGCCCCGGTCTTCGTCGGCGACACCGCGCGCTTCCCGCTGATCCTGCACAACGCCGCCGGTCGCGCACGCCGCTTGCTGCGGCTTTCCCTGCCGGGACAGGCGGTCGTCACTGTAGACGTGCCGCCGCAGGGCAGCACGCGCGCCCTGCTGCCGCTGCCGGCCACGCGGCGCGGCTGGCTCGCGCTGCCGCGCGTGACGATACAGACGGTCTGGCCGCTCGGCCTCGTGCGCGGCTGGAGCTATGCCGCGCCCGCGCTCGCCTGCCTCGTCTATCCGCGTCCCGCGAATGCCGTCCCGCCAGCGCCGACTTTCGCGGGCATGCAGGGCGGCCGCCTGCCGAGCGACTCCGGCGACGAGGATTTCGCCGGCCTGCGCCGCCACCAGCCGAGCGACCCGCCGCATCACGTCGCCTGGAAGACCGCCGCGCGCCTCGGCCCGGATGCCGCGCTGCAGACCAAGCAGTTCTCCGGCACGGCCGCGCAGGCGCTGTGGTTCG
This sequence comes from uncultured Methyloversatilis sp., assembly GCA_964586275.1. Lineage (GTDB taxonomy): Bacteria > Pseudomonadota > Gammaproteobacteria > Burkholderiales > Rhodocyclaceae > Sulfuricystis. The sequence goes on from CAZPIE010000105.1 coordinate 1,821, forward strand.
ACTGGGCGCAATTGCCGGCCCGCATGGATGTCGAAACGCGCCTTTCCATCCTCGCGCGCTGGGTGCTCGACGCCGAGGACGCCGGCCTCTCCTGGGGTCTGCGCCTGCCCGGCGGCGAGATTCCGCAGGCGCACGGGCCTGCCCATGTCCATGCCTGCCTGAAGGCGCTCGCCTTGCATGGCCAAGAAAACTAAACCCCCGATTCACCCGCTGACGCCGGCGCAGACCTGGTGGCTGCTGGCGACGGGCATCGCCGCCTGTGCACCGCTCGCGCCGCAGGTGCCGCTCTGGCTCGCGGCGACGGCTGCCGGCGCCTTCCTCTGGCGGGCAATGCTCGCGTGGTGGCGCCAGCCCTTGCCGCCGCGCTGGCTGCTGATCCTCGTCACCCTCGCCGGCGTCGCAGGCGTGCTGGTCCACTACCGCACACTGTTCGGCCAGCAGGCCGGCGTGGCGCTGCTGCTCGTCTTCATGGCGCTCAAGCAGCTCGAGGCGCGCGCGCCGCGCGACGGCCTGGCGGTCGTGCTGCTCGCCTACTTCCTGACGCTGGCGCAGTTCTTCGAAGACCAGTCGATTCCCGTCGCCGCGACGATGCTCGTCACCGTGCTGGTCGCCACGGCCGCGCTCGCCAACCTGACGGATGCCCACGGCAGTCCGGCGCAGCTGTTCCGCCTCGCCGGCACGATGCTGCTGCAGGCGACGCCCTTCATGCTGATCCTCTTCCTGCTGTTCCCGCGCGTGCAGGGGCCGCTCTGGGGCCTGCCGCGCGACGCCTACAGCGGCCTGACGGGGCTCTCCGACACGATGGCGCCCGGCACGATCAACCAACTCAGCCAGTCGGACGCGATCGCCTTTCGCGTCAAGTTCGACGGCGCCGTGCCGCCGAAGCGCGAGATGTATTGGCGCGGCCCGGTGCTCACCGCGCTCGACGGCCGCACCTGGCGGCCGGGCACTGTCACCCTCGCCCGCGAACTGCCCTACGCGCCGGTGGCGGCTAGCCCAAGCTATGCCTATACGGTGACGCTCGAACCGCACAACAGGCCCTGGCTGTTCGCGCTCGAACTACCCGCGACGCTGCCCAACGAAGCCTTCCGCACTTCGGACTTCCAGCTCCATGCGAAGAAGCCGGTGCGCGAACGACTGCGTTATGCGATGCGTTCGCACCCGCAGGTTGTGCATGAGGCGGAAAGCGACTCCACGCTCGCCGCCGCAAGGCGCCTGCCGGACGGCCTCAACCCGCGCACGCGCGAACTCGGCGCCGGCTGGGCGGCAGACGGCAGCAGCGCGGCACAGCGCGTGCAGCGCGCCATCGACTTCCTGCGCAATCAAAATCTCGTCTATACGCTACGCCCGCCGCTGACCGGACAGCATGTCGCCGACGAGTTCCTGTTCGACAGCAAGCGCGGCTTCTGCGAGCACTTCGCGGCGTCCTTCGTCGTGCTGATGCGCGCGGCGGAGGTACCGGCGCGCGTCGTCACCGGCTACCAGGGCGGCGAGCGCAACCCGGTCGACGCCACCTGGGTGATCCGCCAGTCGGACGCGCACGCCTGGGCCGAGGTCTGGCTGGAGGGGCGCGGCTGGGTGCGCGTCGACCCGACCGCCGCCGCCGCGCCGGCGCGCATCGAGGAGAACCTCGCCGCCGCCGTGCCCGCCGGCGATCCGCTGCCCTTCCTGTCCCGCCAGGGCTTCGACTGGCTGCGCGAGGCGCGCTACCGCTGGTGGGCCATCAACAACGCCTGGAACCAGTGGGTGCTCGGCTTCAACCCCGAGCGCCAGCTCGAACTGCTGGCCCGCCTCGGCATGGATTCGCCCGACTGGCGCAAGATGACCGCCTGGCTCGCCGGGCTGTCCGGACTCGTGCTGCTCGCGCTCGCTGCGGCCATGCTCTGGCGCCGGCCGCATCACGATCCCGCGCAGCGGCAATGGCTGCGTCTCGCCCGCCGGCTGGAGAAGCGCGGCCTGCCGCGCCGACCATGGGAAGGCCCGCGGGACTACGCGAATCGCGTGGCGCAGGAATTGCCCGCCGCGGCGGACGATATTCGCGCCATCGCCGCGCTCTACGCCGGGCTACGCTACGGCAACGCCGATCCGCACTCGCTCGCGACGCTGCGCCAGCGCGTCGCCGCCTTCAAGCCATGAAACGTCTCCTTCTTGCCACCCTCGCACTGCTCTCGTTCCAGGTTCAAGCCGGCAGCTTCGCCACGCGCGAGGACGTGCAGGCTTTCATCGCCGAGATGCAGGCGCGCCACGGTTTCGATGCCGCACAGCTCGCCGTGCAGTTCGGCAGGACGCGCTCCATCCCGGCGGTGCTCAAGGCCATCGCGCCGCCGACCGATCCGCGCGTCAAGTCCTGGAAAAACTATCGCGCCCGCTTCATCGAGCCGCAGCGTGCCGCCGCCGGCCGCGCCTTCTGGCAGCGCCATGAAGCAACACTGGCAAAGGCGGAAGCCCTCAGCGGCGTGCCGGCGGAAATCATCGTCGCCATCATCGGCATCGAGACGATCTACGGCAAGCACCTCGGCCGCTTCGACGCCTTCGCCGCGCTGGCCACGCTGGCCTTCGACTACCCGCCGCGCGCGCCACTGTTCCGCCGCGAGCTCGAAGCCCTGCTGCTGCTCGCGCGCGACGAGAACCGGCCGCCCGACAGCTATCGCGGTTCGTTCGCCGGCGCCATCGGCCTGCCCCAGTTCCTGCCCTCCAGCATCCGCGCCTATGCGGTCGACTTCGACGGCGACGGCCGCATCGACCTCACCGGCAGCCCCGAGGATGCCATCGGCAGCGTGGCGAACTTTCTCAAGGAGCACGGCTGGGAAGCGAACGGACCGGTGACCGTGAAAGTCGGCGCTGACGAGACGGCATCCCGCACGCTGATCGAAGAGGGCATCCAGCCGCGGCGGCCCTTGCATGAGCTGCGTGCTTTCGGGCTCGACATTCCGGCCGCTGCGCCCGACGCGCCCGCCGCGCTGATCGACCTCGTCACGCCGGATGCGCCCGCCGAATACTGGCTCGGCTACCGGAATTTCTACGTGATCACGCGCTACAACCGCAGCAGCTTCTATGCGATGGCGGTCTGGCAGTTCGCGCAGGCGCTGAAGGAAGGCAATTGACATGGGAGCTCCTGCGCCACGATCTCTTTTCACGATGCCCGCCTT
>CAZPIE010000106.1:0-2682 GCA_964586275.1 uncultured Methyloversatilis sp.
CGGCGGCCATGCCGCTGCGCCTGTATCGCCACGGCATTCCGACCAAGCTGCGCCAGTCGGCCGGCCAGGACATCGACGGCGCCTGCGGCCAGCTGCGGGCGCGGGTTACTTTCCGCCGAATTTCTGGTGGGCGTGGCGGCTGATGGCGAAGTCGAGAAAGATCTTGAGCCAGAGGGTGATGCCGGCCGCCGCGATCCATTGATCGTAATCGAGCCGCCCCAGCAATACCTGGCTGATGACCACGACGATGACGATTCCGCCAATGAAATTGACTGCCATGACGAGCGGCGCATAGCGCGCGGCGTTGGGGGGCGGTTCGCCACGCTTGAGGGCGACCTCGCTGAAATCGTTCTTGAAGAAAATCCGGTAGGCGCGTCGCAACCAGAAAAATGCGACGGGAAACATGGCGAGGAAAAAAAACCAGCGGATCACATAAACGCCGATGCCGTATTCCATGCTGAATTCCTCAGTGGTGAGTTCGAGCTGCTGAAAAAAAAGCCCGCACGGGGCGGGCGTGGAATTTTAGCGGACGGCGCGCGGAGAAGCTCCGCGCGCCGTATCCGTTTTAGTGGGCGGTCGCGCTGCCTGCGCCGCGCGGGATACGCACGGACTCGACCATGTGCTGGATTTCGGCCGGCACCGGCGCGGACATGCGGCTCACCAGGAAGGCGACGGCGAAGTTCACCAGGGCGCCGACGGTGCCGAAGGCGCCCGGGGTCAGGCCGAAGAAGCTGTTCGCTCCGCCGATCAGTCCGAGGTATTCGGTACCCTTGATGAAGAAGATGCCATGGTGGGCGAACACGTAGAAGCAGGTGACGGTCATGCCTGCGATCATGCCCGCGATGGCGCCCTTGTCGGTGACGGTCTTGCTGAAGATGCCCATCATGATGCAGGGGAACAGCGAGGAGGCCGCCAGGCCGAAGGCCAGCGCGACGGTCGCCGCCGCGAAGCCCGGCGGGTTGAGACCGAGGTAGCCCGCCAGCATGATCGCACACGCCATCGAGATCTTGCCGATCAGCAGTTCGCCCTTCTCGCTCAAGTCGGGACGGAAGACCCGCTTGATGATGTCGTGCGAGATCGCCGAGGAGATCGCCAGCAGCAGACCGGCCGCCGTGGAGAGCGCGGCGGCGAGACCGCCGGCGGCCACCAGCGCGATCACCCAGTTGGGCAGCTGCGCGATTTCCGGGTTGGCCAGCACGATGATGTCGGCATTGACCGTCAGCTCGTTGCCTTTCCAGCCCGCCGCCTCGGCCTTGGCCTTGACGGCTTCGTTCTTGGTCTTGTCGTTGTAGAACTGGATGCGGCCGTCGCCGTTCTTGTCCTCGAACTTCAGCAGGCCGGTCTTTTCCCAGCGCTTCATCCACTCGGGACGGTTTTCGTACGCCAGGCTGGCTTCCGGAGCGAAGAGGTCGGCCCGGGTGGACGCGATGTCCTTGTTGATGGTGAGCTGGCCGCTGGCGTCCTGCGTGATGCCGACCGAGGTATTGACCGTGCCGATCAGGTTCAGACGGGCCATGCCGCCGACCGCGGGCGCCACGGTGTACAGCAGGGCGATGAAGACCAGCGTCCAGCCGGCCGAGGAGCGGGCGTCCGCCACCTTGGGCACCGTGAAGAAGCGGATGATGACGTGCGGCAGACCGGCGGTACCGATCATCAGCGACACGGTGAAGAACACCATGTTGAGGGTCGAGCCCATCGCCTGTGTCGTGTACTGGGCAAAGCCGAGGTCGGTCACCACCTGGTCGAGCTTGGCGAGCAAGGAGACGTCGGTGCCGGTCAGGTTGGATCCCAGACCCAGCATCGGCAAGGGGTTGCCGGTCAGGTTGAGCGAGATGAAGATGGCGGGGATCGTGTAGGCGACGATCAGGACGATGTATTGCGCCACCTGGGTGTAGGTGATGCCCTTCATGCCGCCGAACACCGCGTAGGAGAACACGATGGCCATGCCGATGAACACGCCCACGTCGTTGGAGACGTTCAGGAAGCGCGCGAAGGTCACGCCGACGCCCGTCATCTGGCCGACGATATACACCACGCAGATAATCAGCAGGCACACCACCGCGACGGTACGCGCGACTTGCGAGTAGTAGCGGTCGCCGATGAACTCGGGCACGGTGAACTTGCCGAACTTGCGCAGATAGGGGGCCAGCAGCATCGCCAGCAACACATAGCCGCCGGTCCAGCCCATCAGGAACACGGCGCCGCCGTAGCCGAGGTTGGAGATCAGGCCGGCCATCGAGATGAACGAGGCCGCCGACATCCAGTCGGCTGCGGTCGCCATGCCGTTGGTGACGGGGTGAACGCCGCTGCCGGCGACGTAGTAGTCGGAGGTGGAGCCGGCGCGCGACCAGATGGCGATGCCGATGTACAGCGCGAAGGTCGCGCCGACCACCAGATAAGTTATTGTTTGCAGATCCATGGGTTGTCGCTCCTCAGTCTTCGTGCACGTCGAATTCGCGGTCGATGTCGCCCATCTTCTTGGCGTAGATGAAGATCAGCGCGATGAAGATGTAGATGGCGCCTTGCTGGGCGAACCAGAAGCCGAGGGGGTAGCCGCCCAGCATGATGCTGTTGAGCGTACCTGCGAACAGGATGCCGGCGCCGATCGAGCACAGGGCCCAAATGGCCAGGATCCATGTCAGCAGACGGAGCGTGGCTTTCCAATAGCCTTGCGCGTCGTGG
>CAZPIE010000106.1:2782-4957 GCA_964586275.1 uncultured Methyloversatilis sp.
TCGTTGAGCTTTTCGGGATCGACGCGGTTGGCCAGCCCCATCGGCGTGCCTTCCTGCTGTACGCGCAGCCGCAGCTGCTGGAGGAAGAAAAAGCCGTCGATAATTGCGCCGACGTCATCGCGCCCCACCTTGCCCAGCTCGGCCGCCGCGCGCAGGCGCTCCGGCGTGCTGGTGGCGCCGATGCCGTTGGCCAGGGCCAGAATGCGCGCCGCATCGACGAACAGACGGGCGCCGCTGGCCTTGAGATCGATGGTATGCGGAAAGTTCTTGTTACTGTCGAAACTGAAATCGCGGATCATGCCCAGCGGCGGTCGCACGCGCAGGGCGTTCTCGGCCATGAAACGCAGGAACAGCGTGGCGGCCGGGATGTTCCTGCCCAGCCATTCGGTCAGTTCGCCGGCCAGCTCTTCCTCGCCGTAGATGGGCCGGAAATCGAAATAGATCGTCGCATCGAGCAGCGCCTGCGGCGTCGACGAGCGCAGCCAGCCGCCGAAGCGCCCGTGCCATTCCTCGACCGACAGGCACAGTTGCGGGTTGCTCGCCATGACGTTGCCCTTGCAAAGCGGGAAGCCCAGCTTGTCGAGACGCCGGTTGACCTCCAGCGCGAAGGGCAGGAAAGCCTGGCGCACCGCCTCGGCCTCTGCGGCCGGCGCGGCGAACACGAGCCCGTTGTCCTGGTCGGTGGATAGGGTTTGCTCGTAGCGCCCTTCCGAACCGAAGGCGAGCCAGCACCAGCGCACCTTGGGCAGCGTGAATTCCTGCTGGGTCAGCTCGATCAGACGCACGGTCAGGTGGTCGTTGAGCGTCGAGATCATCTGCGTCAGCGGCTCGGCGGCGCCGCCTTCGGCCAGGGTGCGCTGCGCCAGCTTGCGGATGTCCTCGGCGGCGGCAATCAGACCTTCCAGATCGCGCGCTCCGCGGATCGCGCCGGAGATCGCTTTGCCGCCACCGCTTTGCAATTCGTAGATGTCTTCCTGCGAGACGATGCCCTGCAGTTTGCCGGCGGCATCGACGACGATGACATGGTGGATGCCGTGACGCGCCATGACCAGCGCCGCCTGATAGACGGTGGAGCGCCAGTTGAGCATCTGCAGGCCGGTGTCGCTCATCACGCTCATGATCATCTGGTCGAGGTCGCAGGACTTGGCGGCGACCTTGTGCAACAGGTCGCGCAGCGTGAAGATGCCGATCGGACGACTGCTTTCGGGTTCGACGACGATGATCGAGCCGACGCGATGCTCGGACATCTGCTGGACCGCTTCGCGCAGGGAGGTCTCGGGCGCGGCGGTGATCGGCTTGCGCTTGATCAGCGCCGCCAGCTGACTATGGAGGGTGGGACGAGTAGCCATGGCGATGCGGTCAGGAAGGTTCCGGTGAAAGTGGCGGTCGCGGTTCGCGGCGTTGCGATGCAGCAACGGCGAATCATAGCGGCGAATCATAGCGCCGCATGCCGCGGCGGTAGAATGCACCGTAACCATGCGGATTCTCCTTGCCGAAGACGACCCGATGATTGCGGACGGCCTGGTGCGCGCCCTGCGCAAGTCTTCGTATGCCGTCGATCATGTGAACAACGGCGCCGACGCGGATACCGCGCTCGTCTCGCAGAAGTACGATCTGCTGGTCCTCGATCTGGGGCTGCCCAAGTTGCCGGGCATCGATGTGTTGAAGCGCCTGCGGGCGCGGAAGAACGCGCTGCCGGTGATGATCCTGACGGCGCAGGACGGGCTGGAAGACCGCGTCCGGGGTCTCGATGCCGGCGCCGACGATTACCTCGCCAAACCCTTTGCGCTGCCCGAGCTCGAAGCGCGCGTGCGGGCCCTGACGCGGCGCGGGACGGCGCAGGCCAACCGGCTCGAATTCGGTTGCCTGTCCTTCGACCAGGGGGAACGCGTCGCGCGCTGCAACGAACAGATCCTCGATCTTTCCGCGCGCGAGCTGGCCCTGCTGGAGATCCTGCTGTTGCGCGTCGGTCGCCTCGTCAGCAAGGATCAGCTGGTCGATCATCTTTGCGGCTGGGGCGAGGAGGTCAGCACCAACGCCATCGAGGTTTATGTGCATCGGCTGCGGAAGAAACTCGAGCCCTTCGACGTGCGTATCAACACCATGCGCGGCCTCGGTTATTGCCTGGCCAAACCCGACAGCAGTCTGGATGGCGCGACCGACAATTCCGTTTAA
>CAZPIE010000107.1:0-4888 GCA_964586275.1 uncultured Methyloversatilis sp.
CACGCCACCGAAAACCGCATCGACACCGAGGCGCTCCTCGCGCGCATGCCGCTGTTCCAGGACTTGTCGTCCGAACGTATCCTCGCCGTGGCCGAGCACGCACGCGGCAAGCGCCTGCTCAAGGGCGACATGCTGTTTCACAAGGGCGATCCCGCACACGGTTTTTACGTGGTGGTGTATGGCCAGGTCAAGCTGGCCTTCCCCTCCTGCAACGGCAACGAGAAAGTGGTCGACATCATCGACGCGCGGCAAAGCTTCGGCGAAGCCGTCATGCTGGCCCAGCAGCCCTATCCGGTCTTCGCACAGGCGCTCGCCGATTCGCTGCTGGTCTTCGTCGCCCGCGAAGCCGTATTCATGCTGCTGGAAAGCGAACCGGCCTTCGCGCGCCGCATGCTGATCGGACTGGCGCTGCACAACCACGCCCTGGTGCATGACATCGAGTCCTACACGCTGCGCACCAGCACCGAGCGGGTGATCTGCTATTTGCTGCATCAGTGTCCCGCGGGATCCGCCGGCGGGGTCGAGATCGCCCTGCCCACCTCGAAGCAGATCGCCGCCTCGCGCCTCAACCTGACCCCGGAAACCCTGTCGCGCATCCTGCACGACCTCGCGGCAGCCGGACTGATCGACATCGACGGGCGGCGCATCGTCATTCACAGCATCGCGCAATTGCGCGACACCATCGCCGAATCCCCCGCCGAACAATCCCCCCCGGCCCGGCGTCCCGGCATCCGGATGCGCCCCGCCGAGAGGCAGTCGGCCAGGGTGACTGCTCGCGCGCCAGGCATCCAGGCTTCGTGGTAACGTGGCGGGATGACGCAAGCCGCCAACGAAAGTCGCATCGACATACCCGCCCTGCTGCTCCGCCTGCCGCTGTTCCAGGCGCTGACGCCGGAGCAGATCGCGCATGTCTCCGCCCATACGCGCAACAAGCGGCTGCCCAAGGGCGAGATGCTGTTCCAGAAGGGCGATCTCGCCCACGGCTTCTATGTCATCGTCTTCGGCCAGGTGAAGCTGGCGTTTCCGTCCTCCAGCGGCAACGAAAAGGTCGTCGAGATCATCGGCCCGAAGCAGAGCTTCGGCGAGGCGGCGCTGTTCGCCCAACGCCCCTACCCGGTCTTCGCCCAGGCCATCGCCGACACGCTGCTGCTGCACATCGCGCGCGACGCGATCTTCGAACTGCTCGAAACCGACATCTCCTTCGCCCGCCACATGCTGGCCGGCCTGGCGATGCGCATGCACTCGCTGATCCATGATGTCGAGTCCTACTCGTTGCGCTCCAGCGCGCAGCGCGTGATCGGCTACCTGCTGCAGCATTGTCCGACCGACAGTTGCGCAGGCAGCATCGAACTGACCCTGCCGACCTCCAAGCAGATCATCGCCTCGCGCCTCAACCTGACACCGGAAACCCTGTCGCGCATCCTCCACGATCTGGCCGAGGCCAAGCTGATCGACATGCAGGGCAAGCGCATCAGGATCGGCGATCTGCAGCGCCTGCGCGAATACGATTTCTGAAGCGCAGATAGACCTGTACGGCGCCGATCAGGTTCCAGCCCAGCCAGGCGCAGGACAGCGCGAACAGCAGCCCGGCCGGCCGGGCCAGCACGGGCAGCCAGACCGCGCCGAGCAGCAGCAGCAAGGCGGCCAGGTGCAACTGGAACTGCCGGCGCATGGCCCGTTCGGGAACCATCTGGTGCATCGTCGGCGGCAGGGCCTGCAGGCCGCACAGCTGCTGCAGATGCAGCCAGTTCAGGAAGGGCACGATCTTGTAGAGCATGCCGTTGATGGCCGAGACGAAGACCCCGACAAGCGCCAGTATGCCGAGCCAGATGGCCGCGCGCGGGTCCAGTCGCAATTCCGGCAGCGCGAGGAAGGCGAGCGCCGAAACGAAGATGCCGAGCAGGGCCAGCATCGCGGTACGGAAAAACAGCAGGGTGCTGTCGCCGACCTTGCGCCGCCGCCGCTGTTGCAGGCGCAGGGTTGTCGCCGCGAACAGGCTGCCCAGTCCGAGCCCGCCGACGAGGAAGCCCTGCGTCCCGCTGTTTTCGGCGATCGCCAATTGCACCGACCAGGCGACCAGCAGCGCCAGCAGCGCCAGCGGCAGACCGCGCGCCAGCCAGGCCGGATAGGCGGGGGTGAGCTGGAACATCGGCACGACGAAGTACGACACCCCGGCCAGCAGCACCAGCGCCCAGCCGCCCAGCCCCCAGGCGGCATGCAGGTCGGTGAGCGCCAGCAGAGGCCAGTCGGCATTCCGCGCGACCCCGCTCGCCAGCGTGACGCCGAGCGCCAGCGTCACCAGCAGTCCAAGCAATGCGATGCGCAGGGCGACGATGGTCGGTCCGCGTGCCGGCGTACGCCAGAGTGCGACACCAACGACGCTGCCGAACAGCCCGAGTGCCAGTGCAAACCCATGGGCTGCCGCGATAAAGAGCATCGGGGGCTGGCTCAGAAAAGCAGTCGCCAGCAATATCGCCGCGACGATCAGGAGCGGATGCACGAGGGTCGCCACCCGTCGCGGCCGCCAGATGTTGCCTCCCGCCGCCACCGGCACGAACTGCAGCAGGGCGCCGCACATCGCCTGCAGCATGAAGCCGACGACCAGCAGGTGGGTGCCGGCCAGGGCCGCGGGCGTCCAGCGCGAGGCCAGCATGCCCTCCCCTTCGAGCGCCAGCAGCCCCCCCGCCGCAATGCCGAACAGGGGCGCGGTCAGGAAGAACCGGAAGGGGACATCGATCGGCGGCGCCTGTTCGAAGGAAAGCTCGGGATGCATGCCGGGCGCCGCCCTGTCGCTCAGGCCCGGCGGATGCGGATCTCGTGGGTGCCGTCTTCCATGACGTCTTCGCGCCAGACGTAGCCGTTGTTGCGCAGGATGTTGAACAAGGGCACCGGATGGCAATAGACAAGGAGCAGCAACACCTCGCCGTCCTGCAGTTTGTCCAGTCCCTCCAGCGTCCTTTCCAGCGGCTCGGGCGGCTGCATGTCCCGGCCATCGACCACCCGGGCAGCCGTTGCAGGTTTCAGCAGGTTGTCGGGCATGGGGCGGCCAGCCTTTCGCGCAAGACGGGGCCGAGTGCCGCGGATTGGGCATCCAGCCCGCGGTCGCACATCGGGTAGAGGATGTTCTCCTCTTTCATGTTGTGCTGCTGCATGAACACGAGCAGGGTTTCCGCAGCACTCGCGAAATTCGCGGCGTCGCGCACCGCCAGCGCCGTGTCCATCTGCTCGAACAGCTCGCGCATCCGGGCGTGTTCGAGACGCATCATGCGCGTCGGTCCCGTGGTCATGCCCGTGGCGGCTTCGAAGGCGGGGAACAGTGTCTCCTCCTCGGTGCGGAAATGGGTTTCCATCGCCGCGATGAAATCGGGCAGCAAAGTCTGGGCCGCCGGCCAGTCCCGGTCGACGACCGCCGCTTCGGCGGAAACGAAGAGTTCGTCGCAGCGCTTGTGGTGATTGCGCAGGGGTTCGGTCAGGGAGCTCACGGGAGGGACGGATTCTTCAGGAGGTCGACATTTTCACCAGTCGTTCAACACCACGCCTTGACGCGCATCAAATGAGCTCGCCCCGAAAACCCGCTCCGCTCGTTCTCCCCTCAAGGGGCAGAAACGGGGCGGCCCTTCGTGTTTCGGGCGCGACGCGTCAGTCCTGCGGCAGGGCGATCGCGTCGCCCTTGCTGTACCGGTAGTCGTTGAAGATGTGTGCGGCGGTCAGCAACCGGTAGCTGCCGTCGGGCAACTTGCGCGTCGTGTCCTTCAGCCGGTAGGTGTAGTGGCCGCAGGTCCAGAGGTCGAAATTGCGCATCTGCGTGCACAGGCAGGTCTTGTCCCAGACCCTGATCTTCTTCGCGCCGGGATGCGCGGCCACCTCGCGGTTGTAGGCATCGATGTACTGGCAATGGCCTTTGGCGTCGAGCAGGTAGCCGTAGGCCTCGCAATTGGGACGGATGCCGTCGCCGATCGCCGGGCTGTTCTTCAGCATGCGCATTGGATAGCCGGTGGGCGAAATGCCGTTGACCTCGATGTCTTCTTCGTTGGCCTTGAAGTATTCCTGCTTGACGTCGTCGGGCAGGCCGCACTCCTTCGCGACAGTGAAGCGCGTTGCCACCTGCACCGCCGCCGCACCCTGTTCCAGAAAGGTCGTGGCGTCGCCGCCGGTGAAGATGCCTCCCGCCGGAATGAGCGGAATGTCCAGCCGTTCGGTCCTGAGCCAGGCCTGGATCTCGGCGAAGATGGTCGCCAGGTCGTATTTCGCCCAGTCCATGCCGAAGCCGAGATGGCCACCCGCGAGCGGGCCTTCGATAACCACATAGTCGGGCAGACGGTTCGTGCGCGCGCTCTTCTTCAGGAACAATTGCAGGGCGCGCAGCGAGGAGACGATGATGCCCAGTTTGGCGTCGCGAAAGCGCGGGTGGTCTTCCATCAACGCGAAGGAACCGAGATGCAGGCCGGCGGCCAGCGTGATGCCGTCGATGCCGGCGTCGAGCGCCGAACGCAGCCGCACGCGCAGCGTCTCCTTCGGCGCGTTCATCGTCAGCTTCTCCATGCAGTTGATGAGGATCAGCCCGTCGCCGCGCTTGGCATCCATGGCGTAACGCACATGCGCCTCGGTCGCCTCGGCGAGCAGCGCGAGATCGAACTGCACGTCCGACTTGTCGTCCCTGGTGACGTTGTACTTGTATTTCCTGAGCTTGTCCTTGACGTATTTGGTGTTGTAGCGCCGGTCGGAGACCGTCGGCACCATCGCGTCGGAAATATGGCCGATGCCGCCCAGCCGCGCGGCCTCGAGCGCCAGCGAGGTCGTCGAAATATCCACTCCCATGCCGCCGATGACGATGGGCACCAGTTCATGCTTGCCCAGGCGCAGGCGGAAATCATCCACGCATTTCATT
>CAZPIE010000108.1:0-4830 GCA_964586275.1 uncultured Methyloversatilis sp.
GGCCGGGCATCTCGGTCTCGGCGATGCGGATTTCCTTGCGGCCCCAGTCGGCCAGATTCATGTCGGCCACTACGTAGTCGGCATAGTCGGTCATGGTGAGTTCTCCATTCATAGTCAATGAATGGGCGCCGTTACCATGATTGCCGCGGCGAGCCTGACGATCCTGTTTCGATCGCTGCAGCGCCCCTCGCCGCGAGTCAAGCCATTTTACAGCCCGGCGTCGGCCTTCAGCGCCAGCGCCTTGTCGGTCGCTTCCCAGGTGAATTCCGGCTCGTCCCGGCCGAAGTGGCCGTAGGCGGCAGTCTTCTCGTAGATCGGGCGCAGCAGGTTCAGCATGTTGACGATGCCCCTCGGCCGCAGGTCGAAGTGCTTCTTCACCAGTTCGGCGATGGTGGCGTCCGAGACCTTGCCGGTGCCGAAGGTGGTGACCCACACCGAGGTCGGCTGGGCGACGCCGATCGCGTAGGACACCTGCACCTGGCAGCGCGTGGCGAGGCCGGCGGCGACGATGTTCTTCGCCACGTACCTTCCCGCGTAAGCCGCCGAGCGGTCGACCTTGGACGGGTCCTTGCCCGAGAAGGCGCCGCCGCCGTGCGGGCAGGCGCCGCCGTAGGTGTCGACGATGATCTTGCGGCCGGTCAGGCCGCAGTCGCCCTGGGGCCCACCCACGACGAAGCGGCCGGTCGGATTGACGAGGTACTGGATTTCGCCCTTGACCAGTTCCTTCGGCAGCACCGGCCTGATGATCTCCTCGACGACGGCCTCGCGGATGGCGTCCAGCGACATCTCCGGCGCATGCTGGGTCGACAGGACGACGGTGTCGATCGCATCGGGCTTGCCGTCGGCATAGCGGATGGTGACCTGGCTCTTGGCGTCGGGGCGCAGCCAGGGCAGGCGGCCGTCCTTGCGCAGCATCGCCTGGCGCTCGACGAGGCGGTGCGACAGCCAGATCGGCAGCGGCATCAGCGAGGGCGTTTCGTCGCAGGCGTAGCCGAACATCAGGCCCTGGTCGCCGGCGCCCTGGTCGAGGTTGTCGTCGTAGGCCTTGTTCACGCCCTGGGCGATGTCGGGGCTTTGCTTGTCGTAGGCCACCAGCACCGCGCAGCCCTTGTAGTCGATGCCGTATTCGGTGTTGTCGTAGCCGATGCGCTTGATGGTGTTGCGCGCGACCTGCTGGTAATCGACGTTGGCGTTGGTGGTGATCTCGCCGGCCAGCACGACGAGGCCGGTGTTGCACAGCGTCTCGGCGGCGACGCGCGAGTGCGGATCCTGGGACAGGATCGCGTCGAGGATGGCGTCGGAGATCTGGTCGGCCACCTTGTCGGGGTGCCCTTCCGACACGGATTCCGAGGTGAAGAGGTATTGATGGGCGGTGTTGGTCATGCTGGCTCCTTTCGAACTTCCCCGCTGCTGGGTCCGTCGGACCGGCTCGGGGGAAACGGAGCAGGCGACGCTTTAGCAGAATTTTTCCGGCTGAACCGGACCCGCCCTGCAAGTTGTCCTGGCCCGAACCTTGGGAGGTCGGCGCCTTAACTCGGCGGAGGTCACGGATAATAGCGCATTTTCCTGCCCCGTAAAACCACGCCGATATCATGGGCTTCCTGTTCCGCCTGTTCGCTCGCCTGCCGCTGCATGTGCTGCACAACCTCGGCGCCATCGCCGGCTGGTTGATCTATGCGTTCTCGCCGACCTATCGCCGCCATTTGCGCGAGAACATCGCGCTGGCTGGGTGCGACGCTGCGCGCGGCGCGGCGATCGCCGAAGCCGGCAAGACGCTGCTCGAATTGCCGAAGCTCTGGTTGCGGCCGCAGGAGGAGATCGTCGGCCGCGTGGTCAAGGTGACGGGCTGGGAGCATGTCGAAGCGGCGCATGCGGCCGGACGCGGCATCCTGTTCCTGACGCCCCACCTCGGCTGTTTCGAGATCGCCGCCCAGTATTACGCCGCGCAATCCGAACATGCTGCGCATGGGCCGATCACCGTACTCTATCGTCGCCCGAAACAGGACTGGCTGGCGCCGCTGATCGAGCAGGGGCGCGGCGCGACGCTCAAGCTGGCGCCGGCCGATCTGGGCGGGGTGCGCAAGCTGATCAGGGCGTTGAAGGCGGGAGAGGCGGTCGGCATGCTGCCCGATCAGGTGCCCGGCAGCGGCGAGGGGGAGTGGGCGCCGTTCTTCGGCAAGCCGGCCTACACGATGACGCTGGCCGCGCGGCTCGCCAAGACGGGCACGACGGTGATCCTCGCGTATGCCGAGCGGCTGCATTACGGCGCCGGCTACCACCTGCGCTTGCTGGCCCCGCAGGGCGACGTGACGACGCCGGCCGGCATCAACCGCGAGATCGAGCGCATCGTGCGCCTGTGTCCCGAGCAGTATCTCTGGGGCTACAACCGTTACAAGCGCCCTGCTGGCGTCGTGCCTCCGCCATGCTGACCCGCATCGGCCTGGCCCTGATGTGGCTGCTCCAGTGGCTGCCCTTTCCGCTGCTGGCCTCTTGCGGCCGGCTGTTCGGCCGGCTGTTCCATCGCTTCGGACGTCAGCGCCGGCATATCGCCTTGACCAATCTGGGCCTGTGCTTCCCCGAACTGGACGACGCGCAAAAGTCGGCGCTGGCAAGACGGCACTTCGAGCTGTTCGGCCGCAGCTTTCTCGAGCGCGGCTTCCTCTGGTGGGCGTCGCCGGAGCGCATCCGCCGCCATGTGCGCATCGCGGGCGGGGAGCGGCTGGCCGCCCTGAAAGACCGGCCGCTGATCCTGCTGGTGCCGCACTTCGTCGGCCTCGACGCGGCCTGGACCCGCCTGTCGATGGAGCACGACATGTCCGGCATCTACGCCAACCAGAAGAACCCGGCTTTCAATGCCGCGCTCTACAAGGGCCGCGCGCGATTCGGCAATGCCATCATGCTGTCGCGCCAGGACGGCGCGCGGCGCGGCATCAAGGCGATCGAGGCGGGCTATCCCTTCTTCTACCTGCCGGACATGGACTATGGCGCGCGCGACGCGATTTTCGTGCCCTTCTTCGGGGTGCCGGCCGCCACGATTACCGGACTGTCGCGGCTCGCCCGCCTGACCGGCGCGACGGTGCTCCCGGTGATCGCCCGCATGACCGAAGATGGCTATGTCATCGAGATCGGCGCGGCGTGGCAGGATTTTCCCGGTGCGGATCTCGAGGCCGACACCCGGCGCATGAATGCCTTCATCGAGAGCGAGGTGCGCGGCATGCCCGAACAGTATTTCTGGCTGCACAAACGTTTCAAGACGCGGCCGGCCGGTGAAAAACGTTTGTATTGACCGCTTAATTCCCCTCAATTGAGAAAAGTCGGCGCGGGCGGGACGGCGTAATATCCACCGCTTATGAAGATCCGCTTTACCAAGATGCATGGCCTCGGCAACGACTTCGTCGTGCTCGATGCCACCGGCACGCACGGCCAGGACTTCGTGCCCACCGCCGCGCAGGCGCGGTGGCTGGCCGACCGCCATTTCGGCATCGGCTGCGACCAGATTCTCGTCGTCGAGCGGCCGACCCGGGCGGATGCCGATTTCCGCTATCGCATCTTCAACGCCGACGGCGGCGAAGTCGAGCAGTGCGGCAACGGCGCGCGCTGCTTCGTGCGCTTCGTGCACGAGCAAGGCCTCACGGGCAAGCGCGAGATCCGCGTCGAGACAATGGCGGGACTGATCGCGCCGCGCCTCGAAGACAACGGCCTGGTGACGGTCGACATGGGCGTGCCGCGCTTCACGCCCGCCGACATTCCCTTCCTCACCGAAACCGACGACCTGCTCCAGACGCTCGAATTCGCCGGCCGCAGCGCGACGATCACCGCGGTCTCGATGGGCAACCCCCATGCCGTGCAGGTGGTCGACAACGTCGACATCGCCCCGGTGGGGCGTGACGGCCCGCTGATCGAGGCGCACCCGCGCTTCCCGAAGCGCGTCAACGCCGGCTTCATGGAGATCGTCGACCGGCATGCGATCCGCCTGCGCGTTTACGAGCGCGGCGCGGGCGAGACGCTCGCCTGCGGCACGGGCGCCTGCGCCGCCGTGGTCGCCGGCATCCGCCGCGGACTGCTCGATTCCCCCGTGCGCGTGGGTACGCGCGGCGGCGAACTCCGGGTCGCCTGGGACGGCCTGGGCCGGCCCGTGCTGATGACCGGCCCGGCCGTCACGGTATTCAGCGGCGAAATCGCCATTCCCGAGTTGCCCGAGGACATCACATGACGCTGCTTGCCAAGGACGTGGCCCAGTACCTGAAGGATCATCCCGATTTCTTCAACCAGTATGCCGAAGCGCTCGCCCAGATCAGCATTCCCGATCCGCACGGCGGCCGCGCCGTGTCGATCACCGAGCGGCAGATCGGCGCCCTGCGCGACCAGGTCAAGCGGCTCGAAGGCCGGCTCGCCGAACTGCTGCGCTTCGGCGAGGAGAACGACGTGCTCTCCGGCAAGACGCATCGGCTGGCGACCTCCCTGATGGCGTCGACCGATGCCGCCAGCGTGCTGCTCGTGCTGTATGCCCATCTGGGCGGCAGCTTCGCCATTCCGCATGTCGCGGTGCGGCTGTGGGATCTCCCGGGCGATCCCGAGTCGCTCGAGTTCCAGCCGCTGGGCGCGGCGGCGAAGGAATTCGTCAGCACGCAGAAGCGCCCCTACTGCGGCGCCGGCAGCGGCCCGGATGTGGAAGCCTGGTTCGGCGCGGACGGCGCCCACGTCCGTTCGGTGGCGATCGTCGCGCTGCGCAACGGCGACAGCACCTTCGGGCTGCTGGCGCTCGGCAGCGAGGAGCCCGAGCGCTTCTATCCCGAGATGGGCACGCTCTACCTCGAACGCATCGGCGAA
>CAZPIE010000109.1:0-4827 GCA_964586275.1 uncultured Methyloversatilis sp.
ATGGATCTGACTCTTGAGACTGTTGCGCAGGTTAAGGGCCGGGTCGGCAAAAACATAGGTGGCGCGCCCCTGAAACTTGGCCTGATACATCGCGCCATCAGCCTGCCTGACCAGGGTGTCGATTTCTTCGCCATCGTCGGGATAAAGCGCAATGCCGATGCTGGGCGTGACAAACAGGTCCTCGGCAACGATGCCGGAAAATGGCTGGCTTAAGGCGTGAATGACCTTGTCCGCGATGCGCGCGGCATCCTGGCTGCCGTGGACATCCTGCACCAGTGTCACGAACTCGTCACCGCCGAAGCGCGAGACGAGGTCGTTTTGCCTGACGCAGACCTGCAGGCGGTGGGCGACCTCGATCAACAGCGCATCGCCGGCACGATGCCCATGGGTGTCGTTGATCGGCTTGAAACGGTCGAGATCAATGAACAGGATGGCAAATCGATCCCGCAGCCGCAGGGCGCGAGCCCGGTAGCGTTCCGCGATCTCGCCGAACAGCATGCGGTTGGCCAGCCCGGTCAGCTTGTCATGGGTGGCCAGGTGGTAGGCCGCCTGCTTTTCCGTCTGGAGTTGTTGAATGAGTTGCGCGTTCTCCTCCTGCGAGCGCGCAAGGCCGGCCATCAGTTTCCGCTTGCGCTGCATGGCGCGCCACCAGAACAGCGTGAATGTCAGCATCAGCACGCTCATCAGGAAGGTGGCCAGCCAGTAGCCGCGCTGTGCCGACTGGTTGTCGCTCAGAACGTCATCGTGCGTGCGGCTGACCAGTACGGCAATCGGGCTGTTGGGTACCCGGCGGTAAGCGTAGAGGCGCTCGTAGGCGTTGTGGATGCGCTCGCTCACCGAACCCGAAGTCTCGGAAAATGCGCGGCGGAAGCGCTCGGTCCCGGCGATGGAATCGAGAAAATCGAGGCGCCCGTCATGCATGTGGAGAATTTCCTGTCCGTCTTCGGTGACAAGGATGATCTCGCCGCTCCTGCCGAGCTGCATGAGACTGAAGTGTTCGACGAAGTGACGGGCGTCGATGACGGCCATCACGAAAAAACCGGTCTTGTTTGCCTGCGCCCCGGGCCGATAGATGAGGGGCAGGTTCCAGTCCTCGCGCTGGCTTGGATCGGGCGGACGACCCACGACCAGCGTCTCGCGTTCTTCAGTCGAATTCCGGGCGAGAAAGTCCCGGATGGCTTCCATTTCCCAGGGTTCGGGTCTCGACCGGTTGGAAAACTGAAACTCCCCCCGCGCGTTGAAAACCAGCAGGCGCAGGAAGGCACCGTCACGAGCAATCATGCCACGCACCTGTTCCCTTGATGCGTTGTCGTTCGCTTTGGCCAGCGATCGACCAAGCGAACGCAATCTCTCCAGTAGTTGCCCGGTGTGGATTGCCATCGCCTCGGCGACATTCTGCTGCATGACCGCTGCGTCAAGCAGTACAGCCTTGTCATGCTCGCTGTTGCGCTGGAGCAGCATGACCCACAGACTGATCATGATGAAAATGACAAGCAGCGGCGGCCACCAATCGACATGGATGGCTATTGATCTGGGCTTGCGCGACACAATGGGAAAGTTGGAGCGAACGATGGGGGGTTCGGGCGATGGCCAGCCTAGCCCGGGTTTGTTACGAATACGTTACCAAACTTTGGACAGAGCAGCCAGACCGTGCGCGCACCCAATGGCGTGGCGTCATGGCGTGGCGTCACGAATCCGTAACGTCCCTTTGTCAAATTTGGATATCCCGAAACCACTGCTGGAGCTAGCATGAAACTGCGCGACCTCGACCCCCCCTGCAATCCATCGACCACACCCTGCCTTGAAGAGCTGATCGACCGCCGCCGCCGGTCTCTGCTGCAAGCCGCCGGCGCCGTCGCGGTGCTGGGCAGCCTGCCGGCGCAGGTCCAGGCTGCCGCCCGGGCGGGCCGTGCGTCGCACCCGCCGATTGGCTTTGCTGCCATCGGCGCATCGACCGACGATGCGGTGCGTGTGCCGGCCGGCTATATCGTCGATGTCATATTTCCCTGGGGCGATCCGGTCTCGGCCGGCCCTGCCTTCCGGCCCGACGCGGGCAATAGCGCCGCCGATCAGGCGCAGCAGGCCGGCATGCACCATGACGGCATGCACTTTTTTCCGCTCAAGGGCAGCAGCACGCACGGTTTGCTGTGCGTGAATCACGAATACACCGACGATGGCCTGCTGCATCCGAACGGCATGGTCGAGTGGAGCGCCGAGAAAGTCGCCAAATCGCAGGCGGCGCATGGCGTATCGGTGATCGAGCTGAAGCTGGCCGACGGCCGTTGGCAGGTGGTGCGTCCTTCGCGCCATGCCCGCCGCATCACCGGCGATACGCCCATCGCCCTGACCGGGCCGGCTGCCGGTTCGCCTGCCTTGCGTACAGCGGCCGATCCGCAAGGCCGCCTCGTGCGCGGCACGCTGAACAATTGCGCGATGGGCGTCACGCCCTGGGGGACCTACCTGACCTGCGAGGAAAATTTCCACGGCTATTTCAAGGCGGGCAAAACCCGGACGGCCGAGCAAAAACGCTATGGCATCACGGAAAAGACCGCCGGTTACCGTTGGCACGAGCACGACGAACGCTTCGACGCCGAGAAGCATCCCAACGAGGCGAACCGTTTCGGCTGGGTCGTCGAGATCGATCCCTACGACCCCGCCAGCATGCCGAAAAAACGCACGGCGCTGGGCCGCTTCAAGCACGAGGGGGCCTTCGTCACGCTTGCCAAGGATCGGCGCGTTGTCGTGTACATGGGCGACGACGAACGCTTCGAATACATCTACAAGTTCGTCTCGGCACGCCCCTATCGACCCGGCCGTTCAACCGAAAAGCTGCTCGACGAGGGCACGCTGCATGTCGCGCGCTTCGATGCGGAAGGCGGCGGCGAGTGGATCGCGCTCGCTCATGGTCAAAACGGCTTGACGGCCGAAAACGGTTTCGCCGACCTGGCCGAGGTGCTGGTCAAAACCCGCCAGGCCGCCGATCTCGTCAAGGCGACGCCGATGGACCGTCCGGAGTGGATCGCCGTTCATCCGCACAGCGGCGAGGTGTATTGCACGCTGACGAACAACTCCCAGCGCGGCAAGGACGGCAAGCCGGGCGCCGACGCCGCCAACCCCCGCGCGGAAAATCTCTACGGCCATATCGTGCGCTGGCGCGAGCAGGGCGGCGATGCCGCGGCGACACGCTTTTCGTGGGACATCTTCGTCCAGTGCGGCGATCCGGCGCAGGCGCAGGATCAGCGCAAGGGCAACATCCAGGGCGACCTGTTCGCCTGCCCGGACGGCCTGTGGTTCGACGCGGGCGGCCGGCTGTGGATCCAGACCGACGTGTCGACCTCGGTGCTGGGCAATGCCGACCATGTCGCCTTCGGCAACAACCAAATGCTCGTTGCCGATCCGGTTACCGGCGAGGTTCGTCGCTTCCTGACCGGGCCGCGCGGCTGCGAAGTGACGGGCATTGCCGCGACGCCCGACGGTCGGACATTGTTCGTCAATATCCAGCATCCGGGCGAGACCGCTTCCGAACGTAGCGATCCGGCCGCGCCGACGGCGATCAGCGCCTGGCCGGCCAACCAGTTTCCACAGCATGCCGGAGGCCGTCCGCGCTCGGCGACCTTGGTCATTCGCCGCGCGGACGGCGGATTGGTGGGCACGTAAGGCCGCCGCCGGCCGGTTGCTCAGATCAGGCGGTCGGCGGGTAGCGTTGCCGCGAAGGTGCTTTACCGGGAAACGCGGGCCGCCTTCCGCCTGGCGCGCCTCGGGTAGCGCGGCCTCATGCCGCATCCAGATGCCGCGACGACCGCGCTGGATGGCGAACTGGAGGACTTGGCGCCCTCGCGGCGCTGATCGGGAATAATGCGGTTCCCGACCATTTCTCCTTGCCCGCATGAGCGCCGTCCCGCCAGCCCCGACTTTCCTCGTTCTGCTGCTCTGCTGGATCGCCCTGCCCGCGCAGGCGCAGACCTTGCGCTACCTCGGCCAGCAGGTTCTGCCGCATGGTCATGAATTCCAGGGCACGACCGTCGGCGGGCTGTCCGGTCTCGATTACGATGCGGCGACGAATCGTTTCGTGGCGATCCCGGACGACCGCTCGGAACGGCAGCCGGCGCGTTTCTACACGCTGGCGCTCGACCTCGCCGCCTTCAATACCCGCGCGCAGCCCGGCTTCGACGGCGTGCGCTTCGTGGCCGCGACCACGCTCAAGACGAGCGGCGGGGCGGCGTATCCGGAAGGCACGGTCGATCCGGAGGCGATCCGGTGCGCGGACGATGGCGGCTTCTGGTGGGCCAGCGAAGGCAATGTCAAGCGCGGCATCCCGCCGGCCATCGAGAAAGTCGGCGCCGGCGGGACGGCGCTGCGCCGACTCCCGCTGCCCAGCCACGTCCTGCCCGCCGCCGGCGCGGGCGTGCGTTACAACCTGGCTTTCGAAAGCCTGGCGCTGGCGGAAGGAAAACTCTACGCGGGCGCCGAGAATGCGCTGGCGCAGGACGGACCGGAAGCCGATCTCGGCCAGCCGAGTCCGGCGCGCATTCTGGTGTTCGACGCGGCCAGCGGCCGGCGACTGGCCGAGCATGTCTATCCGGTCGACGCGGTGCCCGTCGCGCCGCCCCTGCCGGGCCTGTATCGCACCAACGGGCTGGTCGAGCTGCTGGGCGGGCATGGCATGCTGCTGGCGCTCGAACGCAGCTATGTCATGGGGGTGGGCAACGGCGCGCGCATCTATCGGCTCGACCTGACAGCGGCAAGCGATGTGGCCGATCGGCCGGCGCTGGCCGGCAGCGCCTACGCGCCCATCGCCAAGACGCTGCTGCTCGACCTGGCTTCCCT
>CAZPIE010000110.1:0-4775 GCA_964586275.1 uncultured Methyloversatilis sp.
CGCTTTTTCGCTCAGCTTCCGCCAATCGCCTTGAAAAAACCGGCGGCCGTCGCCGCCAGCGCGCGCCGCGTCGCCAGCACCGCCTGTTGCGCGGCGAACTGTTCGCGCTGGGCATCGAGCAGTTCCAGATAACTCGACACCCCGCCGAAATGGCGCTGCTCTACTCGTTTGAGGCGTGTGGTCTGCGCCTGTTCCGCAGCTTCCAGCGCCTGCAGTTGCGCCGTGTAGTGCTCGCGCGCCGCCAGCAGGTCGGCCACCTCGCGGAAGGCCTGCTGGATCGTCTTCTCGTACTCGGCGACCGCGATGTGCTTGCGCACTTCGGCCAGCTCGACGTTCGCCGCGCTGCGCCCCGCATCGAACAGTGGCCACCTGAGCAGCGGCACGAAGCTCCACGCGCCGCTGCCGCCGCCGAACAGGCCGGAGAGCGCACGGCTCGCCGTGCCCGCCGTGGCGGTCAGGGTAATCCTCGGCAGGAAGGCCGCGCGCGCCGCGCCGATGTTGGCGTTGGCGGCGATCAGTTTCTGCTCGGCCGCGAGCACGTCGGGACGATTCAGCAGCACGTCGGACGGCAGGCCGACGGCGATTTCCGGCATGCTGAAAGTCGGCTCCGGCGAGACGGCACCTGGTTCGCTACCGACCAGCAGGCGCAGGGCGTTTTCCGCTGCAGCTCGCTGGCGCGCGAGATTCGCGGCCTCGGCACGGGCATTCTGATAGGCGCCGTCGGCGGCGAGGAAGTCGAGGTCGGTGGCGAGACCGACATCGCGACGCTGCCCGACCAGCCGCCGGCTATCGGCGCGGCTTCGCAGCGTGGCCTCGGCGAGCTGCAGGCGCGCAGCCAGCTCCGCCAGGCTGTAGTACGCCCCGGCGACGTCGGCGATCAGCGACAGGCGGAAGGCCCGCTGGGCGAACTCGCTGGCAAAGAAGTTCGCGCGTCCCGCCGTCTCGAGGCTGGCGACGCGACCCCAGAAATCCAGCTCGAAGCTCGCGATGCCGAGGCTGGCGTCGTAGCGGCGGCTGATGACCGACTGCCCCGAGCTGCTCAGGTTGCCGGGCAGTTTCGCCGCCTGCTGCTGGAGGTTGACATCCACGGTCGGGAAACGGTCGGCGCGGGCGACGCCGGCGAGCGCACGGGCCTCCTCGACGCGCGCCACGGCGATGCGCAGGTCGCGGTTGTGATCGAGCGCGGCGGCGATCAGCTTCTGCAGTTGCGGATCGGCGAAATAGGCGGTCCAGTCGCCTACAGATGCCGTCTCGCCAGCGCCGACTTTGGTCGGTCGCTGCTGCGGCCACTGCTCCGGCACCGGGGCGGCCGGCCGTTCGAAGGGCGGGATGAAGGAGCAGCCGGCGAGCAGCGCGACCAGCGGCAGCAGCAGCTTATTCATGAGCGTCTTCCTTGTGGTGCCGCGCATGGCCGGGGAAGATGCGCCGCATGACGACGAAGAAGACCGGCACGAGGAAGACCGCCAGCAGCGTCGCCGTGATCATGCCGCCCATCACGCCGGTGCCGATCGCGTGGCGGCTGTTGGCGCCGGCGCCGGTCGAGATCGCCAGCGGCAGCACGCCGAAGATGAAGGCGATCGAGGTCATCACGATCGGGCGGATGCGCAGGCGGCAGGCCTCGAGCGTCGCCTCGACGAGTTCCCTGCCCTGATCCTGCAGCTCGCGCGCGAACTGGATGATGAGGATCGCGTTCTTCGCCGACAGGCCGATGATCGCGATCAGGCCGACCTTGAAATAGACGTCGTTGGGCAAATCGCGCAGCATCACCGCGAGCACCGCGCCGAAAATGCCGAGCGGCACGACCAGCATCACCGCGAAGGGGATCGACCAGCTTTCGTACAGCGCGGCGAGACAGAGGAAGACGACGATCAGCGAGATGGCGAACAGCAGGGGCGCCTGCGCGCCGGACCGGCGCTCCTCGAAGGAAGTGCCCGACCATTCGAAGCCGACGCCCGGCGGCAGCTGCTTGACCACCGCCTCCATCGCCGCCATCGCCTCGCCGGTCGAGCGGCCCGGCGCGGGGCTGCCGGAGATCTTCATCGCCGGCAGGCCATTGTAGCGATCGAGCTTGGGCGCGCCGACCACCCACTTCGCGCTGGCGATCTCGGCGAGCGGCATGATCTCGCCGCGCGCGTTGCGCACCGGCAGGCGCAGGATGTCCTCCGGCGTGCGGCGCGTATCGGCCTCGGCCTGCATCTGC
Organism: uncultured Methyloversatilis sp.; assembly: GCA_964586275.1. Lineage (GTDB taxonomy): Bacteria > Pseudomonadota > Gammaproteobacteria > Burkholderiales > Rhodocyclaceae > Sulfuricystis. The sequence continues at coordinate 2,201 of CAZPIE010000110.1, forward strand.
ACGCGCAGGATGCGGCCCTGGCGCACGAAGTCGTTGATGTAGGCGACGCCGAGCGCCGACTGCAGCGTCTCGTTGAGGTCGGCGAGGTTGACGCCCAGCGCGCTGGCCTTGAGGCGGTCAATGTCGAGGAAGACCTGCGGCGCGGCCTCCTGCCCTTCCGGACGCACGCCCTGCAGCGCGGGATTTCGCGCGGCCAGGCCGAGCGCCATGTTGCGCGCCTCGAGCAGTTTTTCGCGCCCGAGCCCGCCGCGGTCCTGCAGGCGCAGGTCGAAGCCGCCGACCGCCGCCAGCTCGGGAATCGGCGGCACGTTGATCGCGAAGATCATTGCCTGCTTGACGCGGAAGAAGGCCATGTTCGCCCTCTTCACCAGCGCCGAGGCGCTGCTGTCCTTGTCCGGCCGCTCGTCCCAGCTCTTCAGGCGCACGAAGGCGATCGCGGCGCTCTGGCCGCGCCCGAAGAAGGAGAAGCCGGCCACGCCGATCACATGCTGGACTTCCTTCTGCGCAAGGTAGTGCTGCTCGACCGTTGACAAGACTTCCAGCGTGCGTTCGCGCGTCGCGCCCGGCGGCAATTGCACGACGTTGATGAAGTAGCCCTGATCCTCTTCGGGCAGGAAGCTGCCGGGCAGCTTCACGAACAGCCAGCCGGTCGCGGCGACGATGGCGGCATAGACCAGCAGCCAGCGTCCCGGCCGGCCGAGCATGCGGCGCGTGCCGGCCAGATAGAGCCGCACCGACGCGCCGAAGCCGCGGTTCCACCAGCCGAAGAAGCCGGTGGAGGGCAGCACCTCCTTGCCGGGCTGATGCTTGAGCAGCGAGGCGCACAGCGCCGGCGTCAGCGTCAGCGCCATCAGCGCCGAGAAGCCCATGGCCAGCACCAGCGTGACGGCGAACTGGCGGTAGATCGCGCCGGTCGAGCCGCCGAAGAAGGCCATCGGGATGAACACCGCGGAGAGCACCAGCGTGATGGCGATGATCGCGCCGACGATCTGGTCCATCGCCTTGCGCGTGGCGTCGCGGGGCGACAACCCTTCCTCGCTCATGATGCGCTCGACGTTCTCGACGACGACGATGGCATCGTCCACGACGATGCCGATCGCCAGCACCATGGCGAACAGCGTCAGCACGTTGATCGAATAGCCGAAGAAATACAGGCCGAGCGTCGCGCCGACCAGCGCGACCGGCACGACGATGGCCGGGATGAAGGTGGCGCGCCAGTTTTCGAGGAACAGGTACATCACCAGCACGACCAGCAGCATCGCTTCGGCGAGCGTCTTGAGCACCTCGCGGATCGAAATCTCGACGAACTGCGAGGTGTCGTAGGGAATCACCCAGTCGACACCCTTGGGGAAATATTGCGCCAGCTCGGCCATCTTCGCCTTCACCGCCTGCGCAGTATCGAGCGCGTTGGCGCCGGGCGCCATGCGCACCGCGATGGCGGCGTTGGGCTGGCCGTCGATGCGCGCCGCGATCGAGTAGTCCTGCGCGCCGAGTTCGACGCGCGCCACGTCCCTGACGCGCACCGTCGCGCCGCGCGCGTCGCTGCGGACGATCACCGCGCCGAATTCCTCGGGGGTAGACAGGCGCGAGCGCGTGACGATCACCGCGTTCGTCTGCTGGCCCGCCGCGGCCGGAACCTGTCCCAGTTCGCCGGCGGCGAGCTGGGTGTTTTGGGCGCGCACCGCCCGCGCCACGTCGGACGGCGTCAGGCCGAAGGCCTGCAGGCGGTCGGGCTTGAGCCACAGCCGCATCGAGTATTCGGTGCCGAACAGGATGGCCTCGCCGACCCCGGGCGTGCGGCGGATGCTCTCCAGCACGTTGGCGGCCGCGTAGCTGCCGAGCCCGATGTTGTCGAGCGACTTGTCGGGCGAGAAGATCGAGATGAACAGCAGGAAGTTGCGTGCCGAGCGCGTCACCGTCACGCCGAGCCGGCGCACCTCCTCGGGCAGGCGTGCCTCGACACGCTTGATGCGGTTCTGCGCCTCGACCGAGGCGAGGTCGAGGTTGGTGCCGGCCTCGAAGGTCAGCGTGATCGAACCCTGGCCGAGCTCGGCGGCCGAGTCCATGTAGAGCAGCCGTTCGATGCCGTTCATCTCCTGCTCGATCAGCGCGATGGCCGTCTCCTCGACGATCTGCGCGGCGGCACCGGGATAGCTGACGTTGATCGCCAGCGCCGGCGGCGCGACGCTCGGATAGCTGGCGACCGGCAGCTGGCGCAAGGCCAGCACGCCACTCAGCAGAATCACCAGCGCGATGACCCAGGCGAAGATCGGCCGGTCGATGAAGAACTTGGCGAACACGGCTTATTTTTTCTCGGCGGGTTGTGCGGCAGCCGGCGGAGGCGCGAGCAGCGGCGCACCGGGTGTCCACTGCACGGGCTTCACCAGCGCGCCCGGCCTGACCTTCTGCAAGCCATTGACGATCACGCGCTCGCCGCCCTGGAGGCCATCGGTGACGATGAAATCGCCGCCGGCCATCGCGCCGGTGCGGATCGGCCGCGGCGCGACCTTGTCCTCCGCGTCGACCAGCATGACCGACTGGCCCTGCGGAGTGTTCATCACGGCACGCTGCGGCA
>CAZPIE010000111.1:0-2613 GCA_964586275.1 uncultured Methyloversatilis sp.
GGTCATGTCGTGAGGTGCGCGACCGCGGAAGCCAGGTCGGGAAAGATGAAGCTGTGGCTCGGCAGGGCGGCATCCTTTTCGGTCTTCCTGCCCTTGCCGGTCAGCACCAGGATCGGCTGCGCGCCCACCGCGACGGCCGACTCGAGGTCGCGCAGCGAGTCGCCGACCACCGGCACGCCGGCGAGGCTGACGTTGTAGCGCGCCGCAATCTCCTTGAGCATGCCGGGCTTGGGCTTGCGGCACTCGCAGTTGTCGGCGTTGGTGTGCGGACAGAAGAAGATCGCGTCGATGCTGCCGCCGACATGAGCGACCGCCTTGATCATCTTGTCGTGGATCGCGTTGAGCGTGTCCATGCCGTACAGCCCGCGACCGATGCCCGACTGGTTGGTGCACACGACGACGCGATAGCCCCACTGGTTGAGCCGCGCGATCGCTTCCAGGCTGCCCGGGATCGGCACCCACTCGTCCGGCGACTTGATGTAGAGGTCGGAGTCGTGATTGATCACACCGTCGCGGTCGAGGATGATCAGTTTCGAGATCGGCATGATCGGCTTACGCGCTCAGCTTGGCGAGGTCGGCAATGCGGTTCATCGCCTGGTGCAGGATGGCGAGCAGGCCGAGGCGGTTCTGCCGCAGCGCGGCGTCCTCGGCATTCACCATCACCGTGTCGAAGAAAGCATCGACCGGCGCCTTGAGGGCGGCGAGCGCCTGCAGCGAGGCCGTGTAGTCGCCGCGCTCGAAGGCCGCGTCGGCCTGCGGCTTGACGGCGTTCAGCGCGTCGCACAGCGCGCGCTCGGCGGGCTCCCCGAGCAGCCCGGCATCGATCCGGGCGGCGACCGTGCCCTCAGCCTTCTTGAGGATGTTGCCGACGCGCTTGTTGGCGGCCGCGAGGCTGGCAGCCTCGGGCAGCGCTGCGAAGGCACGCACGGCGGCGAGACGCTTCGGAATGTCGCCGAGGCGGCGCGGACGCAGGCTCACCACGGCATCGACTTCCTGCGCCGAATAGCCCTGCTCGCGCAGGCTGCCGGCGAGGCGCTCGTAGATGAAACCATCGAGCTGCTGGACTGCATCTCCGGCCGCGAACCTGGCCGCATGAAAGAGCCAGTCGAGGTCGAGCGGCAGATCGCGTTCGATCAGCATGCGGATCGCGCCGAGCGCGTGGCGGCGCAATGCGAAGGGGTCCTTGTCGCCGGTCGGCAACTGGCCGATGCCGAACATATCGACGAGCGTCTGCAGCTTGTCGGCCAGCGCGACGCACAGGCCGACCTCGCCGCGCGGCAGTTCGTCGCCGGCGAAGCGCGGCTTGTAGTGGTCCTCGATGGCGTCGGCGATCGCCGCCCGCTCGCCGTCGTGCAGCGCGTAGTAGCGCCCCATGATGCCCTGCAGCTCGGGGAATTCGCCGACCATGTCGGTCATCAGGTCGGCCTTGGCCAACACCGCGGCGCGGTCGGCGGCGTTGGCCAGCGCTTCGCCGCCGAGTTGCTGGCCGATGGCGCGCGCCAGCGCAGCGACGCGCTCGATGCGCTCGCCCTGGGTGCCGAGCTTGTTGTGATAAACCACCTTGGCGAGGCCGGGGATGCGGTCCATCAACGATTTCTTGCGGTCCTGGTCGAAGAAGAACTTCGCGTCGGCCAGGCGCGGCCGCACCACGCGCTCGTTGCCGCCGATCACCGCCGAGGGGTCGTCCGGATTGATGTTGCTGACGACGAGGAACTTGTTGGTCAATTTCCCGGCGGCGTCGAGCAGCGGGAAGTACTTCTGGTTCGCCTTCATCGTCAGGATCAGGCATTCCTGCGGCACGTCGAGGAACTCCTTCTCGAACTGGCAGGTCAGCACGTTCGGCCGCTCGACCAGCGCCGTGACCTCGTCGAGCAGCGCCTCATCCTCGATCGGCTGCAAGCCTTCCCTGGCCGCGGCAGCCTTGAGCTGCTTCTCGATCTCGGCGCGGCGCGCGGCGAAGCTGGCGATCACCGCCCCTTCCGTTTCGAGTTGCTGCGCGTAGCTGTCGGCATCCCGGATGGCGACGACGGAGTTCTTCGCTTCGAAGCGATGACCCTGCGTCTCGCGGCCGGCTTTCAGGCCGAGCACGCCGACCGGCACGATGTCGGCGCCATGCAGCGCGACCAGCCTGTGGGCCGGGCGCACGAAGTTCACGCTGCTCCAGCCGTCCTGCAACTGGTAACTCATCACCTTCGGAATCGGCAGTGCGGCAAGCGCGGCTTCCAGCGCCGCCTGCAGGCCTTCCCGCAGGGTCGCGCCGGGTACGACGCTGTCGAGGAACAGCGCCTCGGCCTTGCCGTCCATCGCACGTTTGAGCGTCGGCACGACCGACGCGTCCAGGCCGAGGGCGGACAGCTTCTTGAGCAGCGCCGGCGTGGGCTGGCCGCTGGCGTCGAGCGCGACGGCGACCGGCATCAGTTTCTGCTGCACCGGCTTGTCGGCGGCCTTGGCGGCGACGTTGGTCAGATGCACCGCGAGGCGGCGCGGCGAGGCGAAGGCGGTCGCGGCGTCATCAGCCACCAGCCCGCTGGCCTTCAGTTTGTCCGCCAGCGTGGCGGCGAAGGACTCGCCGAGCTTCTTGAGCGCCTTGGGCGGCAGTTCCTCGACGAACAG
>CAZPIE010000111.1:2713-4750 GCA_964586275.1 uncultured Methyloversatilis sp.
ACGCTCTTCGCCAGGTTGCGGATGCGGCCGATGTAGGCGGCGCGCTCGGTGACGGAGATCGCGCCGCGCGCGTCGAGCAGGTTGAAGGTATGCGCGGCCTTCAGTACCTGCTCGTACGCCGGCAGTGCCAGTTTTTGCTCCATCAGGTGCTTGGCGTTGCCTTCGTGGGCGCCGAAGGCGGTCAGCAGGAAGTCGACGTTGCTGTGCTCGAAGTTGTAGGCGCTCTGCTCCACCTCGTTCTGGTGGAACACGTCGCCGTACCTCAGTGGCCTATCTTTGCCGGGCGCATAGACGAGGTCGAAGACGTTCTCGACGCCTTGCAGGTACATCGCCAGGCGCTCCAGGCCGTAGGTGATCTCGCCGGTGATCGGCTTGCAGTCGATGCCGCCGACCTGCTGGAAGTAGGTGAACTGCGTCACTTCCATGCCGTTGAGCCAGACTTCCCAGCCCAGGCCCCAGGCGCCCAGCGTCGGGTTTTCCCAGTCGTCCTCGACGAAGCGCACGTCATTCTTCTTGAGGTCGAAGCCGAGCGCTTCGAGCGAGCCGAGATAGAGTTCGAGAATGTTCGCCGGCGCGGGCTTGAGCACCACCTGGTACTGGTAGTAGTGCTGCATGCGGTTGGGGTTCTCGCCGTAGCGGCCGTCCTTGGGGCGGCGCGAGGGCTGCACGTAGGCGGCCTTCCACGGCTCGGGGCCGAGCGCGCGCAGGAAGGTGGCGGTGTGCGAGGTGCCGGCGCCGACCTCCATGTCGTAGGGTTGCAGGAGGGCGCACTCCTGCTGGTGCCAGAATGCCTGGAGGCGCAGGATGATCTCTTGAAACGTCGGTTTCATCTTGAAATGGAACGAATTTTTCGAAAAGCGGATTCTAACGGCTCCGGCGCCGCCGATAAGCCTGCAAGAGTGCCGGCAAACAAGCGCAGATCGCCAGCAGCAGGGCCAGCGTGTTGCCCCAGCGTGCGTAGGGCGTCATCCCGGCAAATCCCTGCGCCTCGACGCGCAGCGCCCCGGCGGTGAAGGCGGGCAGCTGGCCGAGCACGCGGCCGTCCGGCGCGATCGCCGCCGTGATGCCCGTGTTCGTGGCGCGCAGCATGCTGCGGCCGGTTTCCATGGCGCGCAGCCGCGCGATCTGCAGGTGCTGCGGCTGGGCGAGCGAATCGCCGAACCACGCGGTGTTCGAGAGATTGACCAGCAGCGTGGCCTGCGGCAGCGCACCGATGATCTCCTCGCCGAACAGGTCCTCGTAGCAGATGTTCGGCATGATCCGCTGGCCGGCGATGACCAGCGGCGGCTGGTCGCGCGGGCCGGCGGAGAAATCCGCCATCGGGATATGCACCAGTTTGAAGAACCAGTCGAAACCGGGCGGGATGTATTCGCCGAAGGGGACGAGATGCCGCTTGGCGTAGCTTTGCAGGCGGTCGGGAGTAATCGCCACCGCGCCATTCACGTAACCGCCGTCGCGGTGGCGGATGGCGATCCCGAGCAGCGCATCGCCGTGCTGCGTCAGCGCTTTCAGCACGTCGCGCGGCAGCTCGTCGAAGAACAGCGGGATGGCGGTCTCGGGCAGGATGGTCAGCGCGGCGGGGTGCTTCCGCGCGAGGTCGACATAGCTGTCGATCGACAGCGGCAAACGCTCGGGTACCCACTTGAGGCTCTGCGGAATGTTGCCCTGCAGGAGGCTGACCGTGACGGGTTTGCCGCTCGGCTGCGTCCAGTCCATGCCGCGCAGCAGCGCACCCGTGCCGAGAATGGCGACGATGGCGACCCAGGCGGTTTTGCGCTTCCAGCCCGAGGCCAGCAGCGCGGCGATCAGGGCGACGAGGAAGCCGATGCCATAGCTGCCGAGCACGGCGGCATAGCCGGCGAGCGGGCTCGGCGGCGTCTGCGAGTAACCGAGCGCCAGCCACGGAAAACCAGTGAACAGCCAGCCGCGCAGCCATTCGGTGAGCGTCCAGAGGCCGGCGAAGAGCAGCGCATTCTTGTAAAAGTCGGCGCTGGCGGGACGGCATCTAGCCGACCCGCCGCCAACATGGAGACGGCA
>CAZPIE010000112.1:0-4745 GCA_964586275.1 uncultured Methyloversatilis sp.
CGTAGCTCGGGCGGCGTATCGTCGCGATCGCCGTGGGGATGGTGCTCCCAGGCCTTCGAATAGACGTCGTGGGATTTCTTGATCAGCCGCTCGGGCTGGCCGAGATTGCGCCGCTGGGTCTCCTCGGTGAAATACACCAGCGCGCGGATCAGCTTGTAATAGAGCGTGGTTTCCAGATGGAAGCCGCGGTCGATCAGCAGGGCCTCCAGATCTTCCATGCAATGGTCGGTGATTTCGTACCAGACCGACACCCCGTTCGGCTCGGTGCCCGGCGCCACCTCCAGCCCCGGCAGCGTGGCCAGCAGGGCCATGGCATCGGTCACCTGCTCCGGCTTGAGCCGGAAGAAGCGGATCTCGCGATGCTTGCGCGTGCCGGCCTGCGGCGCCAGGGGATGCGGCCGGTGCAGGCCGCGCTCCTGGTCGCGCAAGAGGCGGGCGCGCTCGGGGTTCATCATCGCTTCACGACGTTCAGCGCCTTGAGCAGGTTCATCGCCTGCATCAACTGGTAGTCGTCCTTCGAGGCGGGCTCGAAAGGCTTGGCATGCGCTTCGTCTTTCTCGCCTTCCTTGGCGCCTTCCTTGGCCGGCGCTTTTTCATTCTTCTCCTTCTTCGGCGCGGCGGGTTTCTCGCCCTCCTTGCCCTCCTTGTCGTTGGCCAGGTGCCGGCCCAAGTCGGCTTCGCGCAGGCGCTCGCGCGAACCGCCGTTGGCGGATTCCTCGACGACGATGTCGGGCTCGATGCCCTTGGCCTGGATCGAACGGCCGTTCGGGGTGTAGTAACGGGCCGTCGTCAGCTTGATCGCGGTCTTGGAGGACAGCGGCAGCACCGTCTGCACCGAGCCCTTGCCGAAGGTCCGGGTGCCCATGACCACTGCGCGCTTGTGATCCTGCAGGGCGCCGGCGACGATCTCGGAAGCCGAGGCCGAGCCGCCGTTGACGAGCACGATCATCGGCACCGTGCGGGCGCCCTCGGGCAGCTTCTTGATGAAGTCCTCGCGCCCGCCCCGCAGGTAATCCTCGCTGGCGGCGATGTACTTGCGCTTGGCGTCCTCGACGCGACCGTCGGTCGTCACGACGACGCTGCGCGGCGGCAGGAAGGCGGCGGCGACGCCGATCGCGCCGTGCAGCAAGCCGCCCGGGTCGTTGCGCAGGTCGAGCACCAACCCCTTCAGACCCGTACCTTTTGCTTCGCTATCGGCCTTGTAAAGCTTGTCGAGGTGCCTGACGACATCGGGCGCGGTTTCTTCCTGGAACTGGGTGACGCGCAGGTAGCCGAAACCCGGCTCGATCAGCTTCGATTTGACGCTCTGCACCTTGATGACGTCGCGCATGATGGAAATCTCGAGCGGCTTGGCCTCGCCCTTGCGCAGGATGGTGAGCTTGATCGTCGTTTTCGGCTTGCCGCGCATCTTCTTCACGGCGTCGCTGAGCGACATGCCCTTCACGGGCGTGTCGTCGAGCTTGAAGATCAGGTCGCCGCTTTTCACGCCAGCCTTGAATGCGGGGGTGTCCTCGATCGGCGCCACCACTTTGACCAAGCCATCCTCCATGCCGACCTCGATGCCGAGGCCGCCGAACTCGCCCTGCGTCGACACCTGCAGTTCTTTGAAGGCATCGGCGTCGAGATAGGCCGAATGGGGATCGAGATTGGCCAGCATGCCGCTGATGGCATGGGTGATGAGCTGCTTGTCCTCGACCGGTTCGACATAGCCCTGCTTGATGGCATTGAAGACATCGGCGAAACTGCGCAGCTCCTCGACCGGCAGCGGAACGCTGCCGGTTTTCTGGGCGATGGCGGAAAAATTGAGGCTCAGGGCGACGCCGGCGACCAGTCCGACGAGCACGAGGCCGATTTGCTGCAGCTTGCTACGCATGTGATCCCCTATTGGCCATTGAGGCATATTGGGTCGCTAATTGGCCCCGAGCCATTTGCCGGGATCGAACGCCTGCCCCCGATGCCTGAGTTCAAAGTATAAACCCGAATCTTCCTGTCCCCCGCTGGCCCCGACGGTCGCCACCGGCTCGCCGGCACCGACCTTTTGACCGACGTCGGCCAGCAAAGTTTGGTTGTTCCCATAAACCGACAGGAAATCGTCGTCGTGGTCGATGATCAGCAGGTTGCCGTAGCCGCGCAGCCAGTCGGCGAACACCACCGTGCCCGCCGCCACCGCCCGCACGTCGGCGCCATCGGCCGCGCGGATGAACAGACCCTTCCAGATCGACTGGCCATCCGCGCGGCGCATGCCGAAGCGGCCGGTGACGGTTCCGCGCACGGGCTGGATCAGGCGGCCGCGCAGCCGGGCAAAGTCGCCCGCGGCGCCGACCGGGTCCGCCCCGACCGTCTGCGCGGGTGGCGGCTGGCTTGCGCGCGGCGCCTTTCCCGACGGGGCCGGCTTCTTCTTGCGCGCCTCGGCCGCTTTCTTCGCCAACGCAGCGATCAGGTTGCCGAGCCGCTGCTCGTCTTGCCTGAGCGTCTGGATTTCCCGCCGCTGCGCCTCGATCTGCCCGGAGATTTTCGCCAGCACGGCCTGGCGTTCCTGCTGGCGCTGCCGGAGGTTGGCGCGCTCCGCTTCCGCCTGCTGCGCCAATTCGGCCAGTTTTTCGCCGCGCTGCTGCACGATCCCGGCCAGCCGGCGGGTTTCCGCGGCGTCGTGGCGCAGACCGGCGATCAGGTCCGCCTGCGCGCGCGACAACAGGGTCAGGAAATGGCGATCGCGCGCTGTTGCATTGGGATCGCCACCCGCCAGGAGGGTCGCGAGCGCGTCCGCCTCCGCCTCCCGCGGACGAAACTGGTAGCGCAGCAGACTGGCCAGCTGGGCCTGCCGGGCGGCGGTCCGGGCTTCGAGCCGCTTCAGCTCGCGCTCGTGACCGGCCAGCTCGGCATGCGCCGCCGCCTGGTCATCCGCTATGGCCCGCAGCTTGCGGGCCGAAGTCGCGATGGCCTTCTCGGTATCGCGCAGCCGATCGGCGGCGGCCGCCCGCGTCGCTTGCGTTTCCTTCAGCCGCTGCTCGAGCGCCGCACGCTGCTCGCGCACGGATTCGAGTCTGGCCTTTTCGCGCTCGCCCGCCGCCAGCCCGCAGGCCGGCAGGAGAAGAAGGGCGAACGCGAAAAGACGGGGCAAGCCTGGGGCGATGGCAAGGAGCATCGACAGGGAATTCTAATCCAAGTATGATCGCGGCCACTGCCGATGCAACCCAACGGTTTTCGCGGCTGCGGGCCCGATCTCGAACCACGCAACACACCGACTCATGCAAAGCACGACATTCACCGACCTGGCCGCCCATCACGAACACATCCAGATCGCGGCGCGCGCCCTCAAGGCGATCTCCCATCCGCTGCGACTCAAGATTCTCTGCATCGTCGGCGACCAGGAAGTCTGCGTGCAGGACATCGTCGACGCCGTCGGCACCTCCCAGAGCAACATCTCCCAGCATCTCGCCATCCTGCGCGACAAAGGTGTGCTGGCCACGCGCAAGGATGCCAACCGGGTGTTCTACCGGGTCGCCGACCAGCGCACCCTGCAACTGATCGGGATGATGCGCGAGGTCTTCTGCGGCGTGCCGCAGAAGACTTGAACGGGGCTTGAGCAGTTTTCTTTTTTCACGGGAAGCGGAATGGATTTCATCCAGCAGAACTTGATCTGGGTCGGTCTCGCCGTCGTCAGCGGCGGCATGCTGCTGTGGCAGATCTTCAGCGGCGTGGGCAGCAAGAATATTTCCGTCGGCGAGGCCACGCTGCTGATCAACCGGCAGGACGCGCTGATCGTCGATGTCCGCGAAACCGCCGAATGGTCGGCCGGCCACATCCCCAATGCCCGCCACATCGCGCTCGGCCATCTCGGCAAGCATCTCTCCGAAATCGAGAAGTTCAAGGACAAGCCGGTGATTCTCGTCTGCGCCAGCGGCAACCGCTCGCGCTCCGCCTGCGGCCTGCTCAGGAAGGCCGGCTTCCAGCAGGTGTTCAACCTCCAGGGCGGCATCCGCTCCTGGAGCGACGCCGGCCTGCCGATGACCAAGAAATAAGGGGGCGATCATGCCGAAAGTCGAGATGTACTCCACCGCGGTCTGCCCCTATTGCGTGCGCGCCGAGGCGCTCCTCAGGCGCAAGGGCGTGACCGACATCGAGAAAATCCGCGTCGACCTCGACCCGGCGAAGCGCCAGGAAATGGAGGCGCGCGTCCCCGGCGCGCGCACCGTGCCGCAGATCTTCATTGACGGCCTGCACGTCGGCGGCTGCGACGACCTGCACGAACTCGACCGGCAGGGCAAGCTCGACCCCCTGCTCGCCAAATAACCCCCCCTACCCCCAGGACCATCATGAGCGATCAAGCCCAGACCAACGCCCCGGTTTTCAGCATCGAAAAAATCTATGTCAAGGACCTCTCGCTCGAAGTGCCGAACGCGCCCCACTGCTTTCTCGAACGCGAGCAGGCCCAGGTCAACCTGCAGATGCAGACCGGCGGAGAAGCCGTCGGCGAGGGCATTTTCAACGTCGTGCTGACCCTGACCGTGACCGCCAAGGTCGGCGAAAAGACCCACTTCCTCGTCGAGGCTGCCCAGGCCGGCATCTTCCAGATCCGCAACGTGCCGCAGGAAGAACTCGAGCCGATCGTCGCGGTCGCCTGCCCGAACATCCTTTTTCCCTACGCGCGCGAGACGATCTCCGACGCGATCACGCGTGCCGGCTTCCCGCCCGTGCTGCTCGCCCCGGTGAACTTCGAGGCGATCTACCGCCAGCGGCTCGAA
>CAZPIE010000113.1:0-4739 GCA_964586275.1 uncultured Methyloversatilis sp.
CTTGCATACCGGCCTGTTTGGCGCTTAACATCCGCCCCCCATGAGTAAACAGTTGATCATTGCCGAAAAACCTTCGGTCGCCCAGGACATCGCCCGGGCGCTGGGTGGCTTTACCCGCGAAGGCGACTACTTCGAGAGCGAGCGCTATGTATTGAGCTCGGCCATCGGCCATCTGCTCGAACTGGCCGTGCCCGAGGAATACGAGGTCAAGCGCGGCAAGTGGACCTTCACCCACCTGCCGGTGATTCCCCCGCGCTTTGCCCTCAACCCGATCGACAAGACCGCCGAGCGCCTGCGGCTGCTCACCCGCCTGATCAAGCGCAAGGATGTCACCGGCCTGGTGAATGCCTGCGACGCGGGCCGCGAAGGCGAACTGATCTTCCGTTATGTCGTGCAGCACGCGAAATCCGACAAGCCCATCCGCCGCCTCTGGCTGCAGTCGATGACCGCGCAGGCGATCAAGGACGGCTTCGCCCACCTGCGCAGCGACGCCGAGATGCTGCCGCTCGCCGACGCCGCGCGCTGCCGTTCCGAGGCCGACTGGCTGATCGGCATCAACGGCACGCGCGCGATGACCGCCTTCAACTCGCAGGAGGGCGGTTTCTACAAGACCACCGTCGGCCGTGTGCAGACGCCGACGCTCGCCATCCTGGTCGAGCGCGAGCGGGCGATCCGCGCCTTCCAGCCGCGCGACTACTGGGAAGTCGAAGCCGAGTTCCAGGCCGTGGCCGGCGCCTACCGCGGCAAGTGGTTCGACGAGAAGTTCGGGAAATCCGACGACGAGCACGCCCGGGCCGAGCGCCTCTGGGAGCAGGCCGCCGCCGAATCCCTGCGCAAGAAATGCCTCGGCAAGCACGGCGACGTCACCGAGGAATCCAAGCCCAGGACCGAGGCCTGCCCGCTGCTCTACGACCTGACCAGCTTGCAGCGCGAGGCCAATGGCCGTTTCGGCTTTTCGGCGCGCAACACCCTGGCGCTGGCGCAGGCGCTTTATGAAAAGCACAAGGTGCTGACCTACCCGCGGACCGACTCGCGCTACCTGCCCGAGGACTATCTCGGCGCCGTCAAGGACACGCTGCGCGCATTGTCCGAGGAAGGCTACGGCGCACTGGCCGGCAACGTGCTGAAGAACGGCTGGGTGCATCCGACCAAGCGCATCTTCAACAACGCCAAGGTCAGCGATCACTTCGCCATCATCCCCACCGGCGCCGCGCCCAAGCACCTGAGCGAGCCGGAGCAGAAGCTCTACGACCTCGTGGTCAAGCGCTTCATCGCGATCTTCTATCCGGCCGCCGAATATCTCGTCACCACGCGCATCACGCGCGTCGAGGGCGAACCGTTCAAGACCGAGGGCAAGGTGCTCGTCACCCCCGGCTGGCTGGCTGTGTATGGCAAGGAAGCACAGAGCGACGAAGAAAACCCGAATCTCCCGCCGCTGCAGAAGAACGAGCGGGTCTGGGCCAACGACGTCGAGGTGAAGGCCAATGCCACCAGGCCGCCGCCGCGCTTCAACGAAGCGACGCTGCTCTCGGCGATGGAAGGCGCGGGCAAGCGGGTCGACGACGAAGAACTGCGCGAGGCGATGGCCGAGCGCGGCCTCGGCACGCCGGCGACGCGCGCCGCGACGATCGAGGGCCTGATCGCCGAAGAATACGTGCATCGCAACGGCCGCGAGCTGCAGCCGACCGCCAAGGCTTTCAACCTGCTGTTCGCGCTGGAGCAGCTCAAGGTGGACGAGATCCGCTCGCCGGAACTCACCGGCCTGTGGGAATGGAAGCTGCGCGAGATGGAGCACGGACGCCTCAAGCGCGAGGAGTTCATGGCCCACATCACCGAGCAGACGCAGGAGATGGTCGAGCGCATCAAGACCGGCGAATTCGCCGACGCCGATTTCGGCACGCTCAAGACGCCCTGTCCGAAGTGCGGCGGCACGATCCACGAAACCTACCGCCACTTCAAGTGCGACCGCTGCGATTACAAGCTGTGGAAGGTCGTCGCCGGCCGCCAGTGGGAACCCGAGGAGATGGACGCGCTGCTGCGCGACCGGCAGATCGGCCCGCTCTCGGGCTTCCGCAGCAAGATGGGCCGCGCCTTCGCCGCCGTCATCCGGCTCGACGACGAGCACGCGCCGAAGTTCGACTTCGGCAACGAGGAAGACTCCGCCGAGGAAGTCGATTTCAGCGGGCTGGAAGCGCTGGGCGCCTGCCCGAGATGCGGCGCCCGCGTCTTCGAGCAGCCGATGGCCTATGTCTGCGAAAAGTCCACGGGGGCGGCGAAGAGCTGCGACTTTCGCTCGGGCAAGGTGATCCTCCAGCAGGAAATTTCCAGAACCGAGATGCAGAAGCTGCTGGAAACCGGCAAGACATCCCTGCTCAAGGGCTTCGTCTCCAACCGCACCAAGAAGAAGTTTTCCGCCTATCTCGTGCGCGGCACCGACGGCAAGGTCGGTTTCGAGTTCGAGCAGCGGGCGGCCAAACCCGCCAAGGCGAAGACGGAAGCAAAAGTCGGCGCTGGCGGGACGGCGCCGAAAAAACCTGCCGCGAAGAAAACCGCTACGAAAAAGAAATCCTGATCGCCGCAACGGCGCTCAGAACAATCAGGCACTCCCCCACATCCTGTCGAGATTCGGGAAATTCCATTTTCCCGGATCCTCGCGGCCGAGGATTTTGTCGTTGCTGCCTGGGCGGGATAGATCGACGGTTTCGGGCGCAATGCGGGTATTCGACTCGGTCGAAAAGAACACGCGCACCTTGGGATTCAACAAGGAGCGTTCGGTCTGGTCGATGACGATGCCCAACCGGCCGGATTCGAGACGCACCAAAGAACCGATCGGATAGATGCCGACGCTCTTCACGAAAGCGTGGAAGACGCGCGTGTCGAAATGGCCGGCGCTCCACTCGGCCATCTTGCGGATCGATTCGGCCGGATCCCAGCCGGCCTTGTAGGGACGGTTCGAGGTGATGGCGTCGTACACGTCGCAGACCGCGCCCATCTTGGCAAACAGGCTGATCTCGGCATCTTTCAGTCCCTGCGGATAACCCGAACCATCGACCTTTTCGTGGTGATGCAGGCAGACGTCGAGCGCGGGTTCGCCGACAGCGCCGCCCTCGACGAGCATGCGATGGCCCTCGACCGGGTGCGACTTGACGATGCGGAATTCCTCGTCGGTGAGCTTGCCCGGCTTGTTGAGCACCTCCAGCGGCATCACCGCCTTGCCGAGGTCGTGCAGCAGGCCGGCCATGCCGGCTGCGCGGGTGGTTTTTTCGTCGACGCCGAGCTGGCGCGCCAGCGCGACCATCAATGCACAGACCGCCACCGAGTGCATGTAGGTGTAATCGTCCGCGGTCTTGAGCCGCGCCAGGCTGATCAGGGCGCCGGGGTTGCGCATCACCGAATCCGCGATTTCCTCGACCAGCGCGCCGGCGGCGGCGTGATCGATGGCCTTGCCCATGCGCGCTTCCTGGAACATGGAGACGACGGCCTGCTTCGCAGTGGCGCAGATCTTCGCGGCACGCCGGACCTCCTCGGCCATCGTCACCTGCGGCGGCGGTTCCTGCGGCGCGGCGATCTTCACCAGCGTGGCGTCGATCTGCGCTTCGGCTTCCTCCTTGGTCGCGCCGACGATCTCGACGTCGCGTCCTTTTTGCGCGTCGATCCAGACCTCCTTGATGCCGCAGGTCTGGATCGCCTTGAGGTCGGCCGGATCGCGCAGGATGAAGTTCTCGCGCCAGAACGGGTGGTCCATCCATGAGCCGCAAAACTCCCGGATGTGCATGCCCAGCTTGACCTGATCGACGGTGATCTTTTTCAGCATGTTAGACTCGCGGGCCTTTTTCCAGCTTGCATTTCATGGACGTCTACCCCCTGTTCCAGGCGCTGATTCTCGGCATCGTCGAGGGTCTGACGGAATTCCTGCCGATCTCCAGCACCGGGCACCTGATCCTGGTGGGCGATCTTCTGGATTTTAACGACGAGCGCGGCAAGCTGTTCGAAATCGTCATCCAGTCCGGCGCCATCCTCGCCGTGGTCTGGGAATACCGCGCCCGCTTCGTCAGCACCCTTGCCGGCTTTCCGCGCGATCCGCTTGCCCGCCGCCTCGTCGTCAACCTGGCCATCGCCTTCATGCCGCTCGCGGTGCTCGGCCTGCTGTTCGGCAAGGCGATCAAGGACACCCTGTTCGCGCCGGTGCCGGTCGCCATCGCCTTCATCGTCGGCGGACTGATCATCCTCTGGGCCGAAAAGCGCAAACATACGATCACCATTCACTCGGTTGACGAGATCGGCCCCTGGGACGCCCTCAAGCTCGGCCTCGCCCAGGCCTGCGCGCTGATTCCCGGCACCTCGCGCTCGGGCTCGACGATCATCGGCGGCCTGTTCTTCGGCCTCTCGCGCAAGGCCGCGACCGAGTTTTCCTTCTTCCTCGCCGTGCCGATCCTGGGCGCCGCAACGGTTTACCAACTGATCAAGGAACGCCACCTGCTGGCCTGGGAGGATCTCGGCATGTGGATCGTCGGCTTCGTGTCCGCGTTCTTCTCCGCCTTCCTCTGCGTGCGCTGGCTGCTGCGCTACATCTCGACCCACGATTTCACGATCTTCGCCTGGTACCGCATCGCCTTCGGCTTCGTCGTGCTCGCCACCTGGCAACTGGATCTGGTCGATTGGACCGCCCACTGATCCTCTACCTGCACGGCTTCACCAGCGGACCGCAGTCGCGCAAGGTGCAGGCACTCGCCGCGCGC
>CAZPIE010000114.1:0-3337 GCA_964586275.1 uncultured Methyloversatilis sp.
CGTGCTTGGTGCGCGCCGCATCGCGCTTCGGCATGGCCAGGCGCGCCTCGGCCTGCGCGAGCAATTTCGGATCGCCGCCCGATTCGCGCAAGGCCTGCACGGCGGCCGGCGACATCGGCAGGAAGCCGGTGGCGCGCACCCAGTCGCGTTGCACATCGGGCCGCATCAGGAAGGCGATGAAGCGCGCGATCACCTGCAGCTCGGGCTTGCTGTCCGCCGCCAGCACCCAGAGCGCCGCGCCATCCGGCAGCACATTGCCCGGCCGTGCCCCATGGACATCGTCGTAATGCGGCAGCACGGCAACGCCAAAGGGGAAGTCCGGTTTCTGCCTCGCCAGCCGCGCATAGAGCGCCGATTCGCCGGTCAGCATCGCGCACTCGCCGCTGGCGAAGCGCTCGTCGCCTGCGCGGCCCGGCCCCGAGTAAATGAAGTAGAGGCTCTTGTGCCAGCTGGTGAGCAAGGCCATGTGCTTGACGTTGACGAGGTTGTTGAGCGCCAGCTGGTTGTGCTTGCCGTTCTTGACCACCAGCGGCTCGGCATGCTGGGCGGCGACGTTCTCGACATGCACCCAGGCGAAGCGCGAACTGGTCAGCGGACATTGCGAACCGGCATCGCGCAGCTTGCCGGCAAGCTCCTGCAGCTCCCACCAGGTCCGCGGCGGCGCCTCGGGGTCGAGCCCCGCCTCGGCGAACGCCGCCTTGTTGTAGAACAGCACGGGCAGCGACAGGGCCAGCGGCAGCGCCTGCATCCTGCCGGCGAGGTCGTCCACGGCATCGAAAATCTGCGGATAGAAGAGCTTCGGGTCGAACCTCTGCTTCCCGGCCGCCATCACCCGATGGAGGGGGCGGAAGCGCGGCCGGGCGTCGAACATCTCCATGGCATCGTCCTGGTCGAACAGCGCCAGATGCGGCAGGCGCGCCTTGTCGGCCACGCCATGGACATCCTCGAGCTGGATGCGGCCGCGGCCGGTCTTGAGCTTCGCTTCCGCGTCGTTGAAGCGCAGCACCAGCGTCGCGAGCGCGTCCAAGGCGGCGCCGGACAAATCATGACGCAACACGATCTGCCGGGGCTCGGCGGGCGGCGGCGGGGTCTTGGCCGGCGGCTGCTTGGGCGCGGCCAACAGGGATACGGGCAAGGCCAGGCAGGCGCAGAGGACGAGTTTCGTCAACGAAGGCTTCATCGGTCGGTTCTTGTCGGTTTGGGAAGGCGCCCAGTGTAAACGACATAAGGGCCGGCTTCATGCCGTCTATTCCGCTTTCAGGACTGCCCGGCTTTTGCCGTAAACTGCCGGCGATTCGATCCTTTTCTTCGACCATGCGCCCAGCCCCTTCCACCGTCTTGCTCGTTTCCGTCTGCAGCCTGCTGCTGGCCGCCTGCGAGCAGTTGGGCATCGAGGATCCCGCCAAGATCGCAGCGGCGCGCGAAGCCGAAGGGCGCGCGGTCGGCGGCGCCTGCCGGCACAGCGGCCGCGCGCTGGAGGACTGCTACAAGCTCAACGCCAAGGCCTCGAAGGCGGCGATCTACGCCGGCTGGCGCGACATGGATGCCTACATGCGCGAAAACAACATCGCCATCGTGCCCAGCGACAATGGTCCGGCAAAGAAGGCGCCCGCCGCCGAGGCCGCGCCGGCCGAAGCCGCCCCCAAATCCGGCGCGACGCCGAGTTCGGCCGAGCCGCCGGCACAGGCGCCCGCGCCGGGCCGCAAATCGGCCTGAAAAACCGCCTCTGGCGACTTGCCGTAGAATCCGCCCGCGTCCTGCCGGTTGGACGCTTTCCCTGGCATTTCTTCTTTCGTACCCTGCCTGCCTGAGCCGGCCGATCCCCGCGATTGCGGGGTGAATGGGCACGCAACGCCGCAAACAACCGGAGTTCAACCGTGAAATTCACCGACCTCGGGCTGGCGCCCGAAATCCTCAGGGCCGTGCATGATGCCGGCTACACCGAACCCACCCCGATCCAGGCCCAGGCCATTCCCATCGTCCTGGCCGGCCACGACGTCATGGGCGGCGCGCAGACCGGCACCGGCAAGACGGCGGGCTTCACCCTGCCGCTGCTGCACAAGCTGGCCCGCCACGCCAACAGCTCCCCCTCGCCGGCCCGCCACCCGGTGCGCGCGCTGATCCTCACGCCGACACGCGAACTGGCGATGCAGGTCGAGGAATCGGTCAAGACCTACAGCAAGCACCTCGCGCTGCGCTCGGTCTGCATCTACGGCGGCGTGGACATGCGGGCGCAGATCGCCGAACTGAAGGAAGGCCGCGAGATCGTCGTCGCCACGCCGGGCCGGCTGCTCGACCACATCGAACAGAAGACCGTGAGCTTCAACTTCGTCGAGTTCCTCGTCCTCGACGAGGCCGACCGCATGCTCGACATGGGCTTCATCCCCGACATCAAGCGCATCTTGAAGCTGCTGCCGACCACGCGCCAGAGCCTGCTGTTCTCGGCCACCTTCTCGGACGAGATCAAGAAGCTGGCCGACGCCATGCTCAAGGCGCCGCAACTCATCGAGGTGGCGCGCCGCAACCAGGTGTCGGAAACCATCACCCACCGCGTGCACCCGGTCGCCGCCGACCGCAAGCGCTACCTGCTCAAGCGGATGCTCGACGATCCGGCGATGACGCAGGTGCTGGTGTTCGTCGGCACCAAGTTCGGCGCCTCGCGGCTGGCCGCCTGGCTCGAGCGCGAAGGCATCAACGCCACCGCGATCCACGGCGACAAGAGCCAGCAGGACCGCAGCAAGGCGCTGGCAGCCTTCAAGTCCGGCGCGGTGCGCGTGCTGGTCGCCACCGACGTCGCGGCGCGCGGCCTCGACATCGACGACCTGCCCCACGTCATCAACTACGAGCTGCCGCGCGTCGCCGAGGACTACGTGCATCGCATCGGCCGCACCGGCCGCGCCGGCAAGAAGGGCGAAGCCACCTCGCTGGTCGCGCCCGAGGAAAAGCCGCGCCTCGCCGAGATCGAGAAGCTGACCAAGTTCAAGATCGAGCAGGTCGTCGTCCCCGGTTTCGAACCGGGCTCCGCCGCGCCGCCGGAGGAACGCGAGCGGGGCGAAAGGACCGGCCGCGGCGGTCACGGCCATCGGCACGAACCGCGCACCGGTCGGGGGCCGAAATCCCCGATCGACCACCTGCCCGCGCCCGCCGCCCATCTGCCGCGCCTGCCCAGGCAGCCACTGATCGCCGCCGACGGCTTCGACTTCTCGAAACCCTATATGCCCAGTTCGCCCAAGGAGGGCGGCGGCGCAGCGGCGCCCGCCGAAAAATCCGCCGCCGAAAAGTCGGCGCCGGCAGGACGGCACCCGTTACGTCCGATGCGTCCGGTCGCCGCCCTGCT
>CAZPIE010000114.1:3437-4694 GCA_964586275.1 uncultured Methyloversatilis sp.
CGCCGGGCAAACCCGATTTCCACCATCGCGGCGGCTTCAGCCTGTGCCTCGACAGGACGCAAATGCGCGCATGAAGTTCGGCATCGACCGTCTGCTCGCCGAACCCGCCCTGCGCCGGCCGCTCGCCGGACGGCGCGTCGCCCTGCTCGCCCACCCGGCCTCGACGACGCGCGACTTGACGCACAGCCTCGATGCTCTCGCCACGCTGCCCGACATCAGGCTGACGGCGGCCTTCGGCCCGCAGCACGGCCTGCGCGGCGACAAGCAGGACAACATGATGGAGTCGCCGGACTTCATCGATCCGGTGCACCGGATTCCCGTCTTCAGCCTCTATGGCGAGGTGCGTCGCCCGACGGATGCGATGATGGATACGTTCGACGTGCTGCTCGTCGATCTGCAGGACTTGGGCTGCCGCATCTACACCTTCGTCACCACGCTCTCCTACGTGCTCGAGGCCGCCGCGCAGCACGGCAAGGCGGTCTGGGTCCTCGACCGCCCGAACCCCGCCGGCCGGCCCGTCGAGGGGCTGACATTGCGCCCCGGCTGGGAGAGCTTCGTCGGTGCGGGCCCGCTGCCGATGCGCCACGGCCTGACGCTCGGCGAATTGGCGCGCTGGTTCGTCGCCACGCTCAAGCTCGACCTCGAGTGCGCAGTCGTGGCGATGGAGGAGTGGCAACCCGAGGCGGCGCCCGGCTTCGGCTGGCCGCTGGGCGCACGCGAGTGGATCAACCCGAGTCCCAACGCGCCCAACCTCTCGATGGCGCGCTGCTACGCCGGCACGGTGATGCTCGAAGGCACGACCCTCTCCGAGGGGCGCGGCACGACGCGGCCGCTCGAGCTGTTCGGTGCGCCCGACCTCGACGCTGCAGCACTGCTCAAGGAAATGCACGCACTGGCGCCTCACTGGCTGACAGGCTGCAGGCTGCGCCCCTGCTGGTTCGAACCGACCTTCCACAAACATGCCGGCCAGCTCTGCCAGGGCATCCAGATCCACGTCGAGGACCCGGCCCACTACGATCATGCCGCCTTCAAGCCCTGGCGTCTGATGGCGCTCGCCTTCAAGGCGCTGCGCCGCCTGCGCCCCGACTACCCGCTGTGGCGCGACTTCCCCTACGAATACGAGCACGACCGGCTGGCCATCGACCTGATCAACGGCAGCCCGCTGCTGCGCGAATGGGTCGACGATCACGCCGCCGCGCCGGCCGACCTCGATGCCCTGACGCGAGCCGACGAGGCGGCCTGGCAGTCCGCCAGCGC
>CAZPIE010000115.1:0-4690 GCA_964586275.1 uncultured Methyloversatilis sp.
TGACCGCCCAAGGCGTGTATTGATCGCCGTCTGACATCCCCCCCTCGGAAATGTTGAGAGGGGGGGGCTTTCGCAGTATATTTCGCGGTTCGCCTGTCGCAGGCGGCCGGGGCAAGCGCTCCGGCCTTTCGATGACTGACCATTCGGGAACCGCACCATGGAACAACCGCGCCGCGGGGGGCTTTACGATCCCGCCCACGAGCACGACGCCTGCGGCGTCGGCTTTGTCGCCCACATCAAGAACCGCAAAAGCCACGCCATCGTCGCGCAGGGTCTGCAGATTCTGAAAAACCTCGAGCATCGCGGCGCCACCGGCTACGACCCGCTGCTCGGCGACGGCGCCGGCATCCTGATTCAGATCCCCGATGCTTTCCTGCGCGCCGAAATGGCCGCGCAGGGCGTCGAACTGCCGCCCGCCGGCGCGTACGGCGTCGGCATGCTGTTCCTGCCGCGCAATGCGGAAAGCCGCCGCGCCTGCGAGGCGGCGATCGAGCGGACGATCCGCTACGAAGGCCAGAAGCTGCTCGGCTGGCGCGACGTGCCGGTCGACAATCGCGGCCTGGCGCAAGCCGCGCGCGATCTGGAACCGGTGATGCGCCAGGTGTTCATCGGTCGCGGCATCGACGTCGGGGATGCCGATGCCTTCGAGCGCAAGCTCTTCGTCATCCGCAAGGAGGCCGGCCATCGCGTCCAGGCCTTGAAGCTGCCCGATGTCAAGATGTTCTACGTTCCCTCGCTGTCGACCCGCACCCTGGTCTACAAGGGCATGCTGCTGGCCGACCAGGTCGGCGAATACTTCCTCGACCTGCAGGACGAGCGTCTGGTCTCCGCGCTGGCCCTGGTGCATCAGCGTTTCTCGACCAACACCTTCCCGACCTGGGACCTGGCGCACCCCTTCCGCATGATCGCCCACAACGGCGAGATCAATACCCTGCGCGGCAACGTCAACTGGATTCGCGCGCGCGAGCACGACATCTCCTCGCCGTTGTTCGGCGAGGACCTGGAAAAGATCTGGCCGCTGATCTACGACGGCCAGTCCGATTCCGCCAGCTTCGACAACGCGCTCGAGCTGCTGACGATGAGCGGCTACAGCCTGCCGCACGCGATGATGATGCTGATCCCGGAAGCCTGGGCCGGCAATCCGCTGATGGACGAGGACCGGCGCGCTTTCTACGAATACCACATGGCGCTGATGGAGCCGTGGGATGGCCCGGCGGCCGTGGCCTTCACCGATGGCCGCCAGATCGGCGCCACGCTCGACAGAAACGGTTTGCGGCCTGCCCGATATCTGGTGACCGACGACGACCTGGTGGTGCTGGCATCGGAGGCCGGCGTCCTGCCGATCGACGAAGCGCGCATCGTCAGGAAATGGCGCCTGCAGCCGGGCAAGATGCTGCTGATCGACCTCGAAGAGGGCCGCATCGTCGACGACGAGGAAATCAAGCACGGCCTGGCGCAGGCCAAGCCCTATCGCCAGTGGATCGAGCGGTCGCGGCATTACGTCGATGAAATGCCCGAAGTTCCCGTGCCGGCCCTGCCCGCGGCGCCGCTGCTCGAACTGCAGCAGGCCTTCGGCTACACGCAGGAGGACATCAAGTTCGTGCTGGAGCCGATGGCGACCAACGGCGAGGAGGCGATCGGCTCGATGGGCAACGACGTCGCCCTGCCGGTGCTGTCGAACAAGAACAAGCCGCTATTCAGCTATTTCAAGCAGCTGTTCGCCCAGGTGACGAACCCGCCGATCGACCCGATCCGCGAAGAGATCGTCATGTCGCTGATCTCGCTGGTCAGCCCGAACCCGAACCTGCTCAATGTCGACGAAAGCGAGCCGACGCCGCGCCTCGAGGTGTTGCAGCCGATCCTTGCGCCGGAGAACATGGCGAAGCTCAAGGATATTGCGCGCCTCACCGACGGCGTGTTCCGCTCCAAGGTCATCGATATCACCACGCCCGCCACCGGCGGGCCGGCGGGCATGAGCCGCGCGCTCTACGAGGTGTGCGCCGCCGCCGAACGCGCCGTCGGCCAGGGCAGCAACGTCATCATCCTGTCCGACCGCCTGGTGGATGCGACGCGTGTTGCGATCCCGTCGCTGCTGGCCTGTTCGGCCGTGCACCAGTATCTCGTCAAGGCCGGCCTGCGCACCGCGTGCGGCCTGCTCGTCGAGACCGGCGACGCGCGCGAGGTGCATCACTTCGCCCTGCTGGCCGGCTACGGCGCCGAGGCGATACACCCCTGGATGGCCTTCGCCAGCATCGATGCCGTCGCCCCGACCTTGCCCGGCAAGCTGGCGGCTTACGATTGCCGCAAGCGTTACATCAAGGCGATCGGCAAGGGGCTGATGAAGGTGATGTCGAAGATGGGCATCTCGACCTACCAGTCCTATGTCGGCTCGCAGATTTTCGAGGCGGTGGGCTTGTCGTCCGAGTTCGTCGAGCGCTATTTCAAGGGCACGGCGACGCGCATCGAAGGCATCGGCCTCAAGGAAGTCGCACTCGAAGCGCTCAACGTGCATGCCGCCGCCTTCGGCAACGACCCGATCCTGGCACATGCGCTCGACATCGGCGGCGAGTATGCCTTCCGCGTACGCGGCGAGGAACACATGTGGACGCCCGACGCGATCGCCAAGCTGCAGCATGCGACACGCGCAGGCAAATACGAGACCTACGAAGAGTACGCACGCATCATCAACGACCAGACCCGCCGCCACATGACGCTGCGCGGACTGTTCAAGATCAAGCCGGCCGGCGCGCCGGCGCCGCTCGATGAAGTCGAGCCGGCCAGCGCGATCGTCAAGCGCTTCGCCACCGGCGCCATGTCGCTCGGCTCGATCTCCACCGAGGCGCACAGCACGCTGGCCATCGCCATGAACCGCATCGGCGGCAAGTCGAATACCGGCGAGGGCGGCGAGGATCCGCGCCGCTTCGGCACGGTCGGCGCCGGCGCGACGCTGGCGAGCGTGATCGGCAAGAATCGCGTCGAGCGCGACATCCCGCTCAAGGAGGGCGATTCGCTGCGTTCCGCCATCAAGCAGGTGGCCTCCGGCCGCTTCGGCGTCACCGCCGAGTACCTGGCCAATGCCGACCAGATCCAGATCAAGATGGCGCAGGGCGCGAAGCCCGGCGAGGGCGGCCAGCTGCCCGGCCACAAGGTCTCGGAGTACATCGGCTTCCTGCGTCATTCGGTGCCGGGCGTCGGCCTGATCTCGCCGCCGCCGCACCACGACATCTACTCGATCGAGGATCTCGCCCAGCTGATCCACGACCTGAAGAACGCCAATCCGGCCGCCTCGATTTCGGTCAAGCTGGTTTCCGAGGTCGGCGTCGGCACCGTCGCCGCCGGCGTATCGAAGGCCAAGGCCGACCATCTGGTGATCGCCGGCTTCGACGGCGGCACCGGCGCCTCGCCGCTGTCCTCGATCAAGCATGCCGGCGCCCCGTGGGAGCTCGGCCTGGCCGAGACGCAGCAGACCCTGGTGCTGAACCGCCTGCGCGGCCGCATCCGCGTGCAGGTCGACGGCCAGATGAAGACCGGCCGCGACGTGGTGATCGGCGCGCTGCTCGGCGCCGACGAATTCGGTTTCGCGACGGCGCCGCTGGTCGTCGAGGGCTGCATCATGATGCGCAAGTGCCACCTCAACACCTGTCCGGTCGGCGTGGCGACCCAGGATCCGGTGCTGCGCCAGCGCTTCACCGGCCAGCCCGAGCACGTCGTCAATTATTTCTTCTTCGTTGCCGAGGAAGCGCGCCGCCTGATGGCTGAAATGGGCATCCGCCGGTTCGACGAGCTGATCGGCCGTTCCGACCTGCTCGACATGCAGGACGGCATCGACCACTGGAAGGCGCGCGGCCTCGACTTCTCGCGCATCTTCCACATGCCGAACGTCCCCGCCGAAGTGGCGCGCCTGCACTGCGAGACGCAGGATCACGGCATCGACAAGGCGCTCGACCGCGAGCTGATCGCCCAGGCCATGCCGGCGCTGGAAAAGGGCAAGCAGGTCGAATTCGCCGTCGCGGTGAAGAACCGCAACCGCACCGTCGGCACCCTGCTCTCGCACGAGGTGGCGAAGCGTTATGGTCATAAGGGTCTGCCCGACAATACCATCCGCATCCGCATGAATGGGACGGCCGGACAGAGTTTCGGCGCCTTCCTGGCGCGCGGCATCACGCTCGAACTGACCGGCGAGGCCAACGACTATGTCGGCAAGGGCCTGTCCGGCGGCCGCATCGTCGTCAAGCCGCCGGCAGCGTTCCGCGGCCGCCCGTGCGAGAACATCATCGTCGGCAACACCGTGCTCTACGGCGCCACCGCGGGCGAGGCGTTCTTCCGCGGCGTGGCCGGCGAACGCTTCGGCGTGCGCAATTCCGGCGCCACGGCGGTCGTCGAGGGCGTCGGCGATCACGGCTGCGAATACATGACGGGCGGCACCGTGGTGGTACTGGGCGCGACCGGGCGCAACTTCGCGGCGGGCATGTCGGGCGGCATCGCCTATGTGCTCGACGAGGAGGAGATGTTCGCCAAGCGCTGCAACACCGCGCAGGTTGCGCTCGAAACAGTGTTGCCGGCAACCGAGCAAGCCGACGATGGCACGCGCCATCGCCACAGCACCGACGAGGCGCTGTTGAAGTCGCTGATCGAGAAGCACCTAACGGAGACCGGCAGCCAGCAGGCCCGGCGCATTCTCGACGACTGG
>CAZPIE010000116.1:0-4680 GCA_964586275.1 uncultured Methyloversatilis sp.
CGCGGCGAGCAGAGCCTGCTGTTCCTCAACCGGCGCGGCTACGCGCCCGTGCTCGCCTGCCCGGCCTGCGGCTGGATCTCGCACTGCCGGCGCTGCGCGGCGAACCTCGTCGTGCATCTGGCCGACCGCCGGCTGCGCTGCCACCACTGCGGACTGGAAGTGGCGATCCCCCACGCCTGCCCGGACTGCGGCAACCTCGACCTGCAGCCCTTCGGGCGCGGCACGCAGCGGCTGGAAGAGCGGCTGGCCGCGCTGTTTCCGGAGGCGCGCATCCTGCGCATCGACCGGGACTCCGCCGACTCGCCCAGGAAATGGCAGGCGCTGCTGGCGACCATCCATGCCGGGGAGGTCGACATCCTCGTCGGCACGCAGATGCTCGCGAAGGGCCACGACTTCCCGAGGCTCACGCTGGTCGGCGTGGTCGGCGCCGACGCCGCGCTGTTCGCCGCCGACTTCCGCGCGCCCGAACGCCTGTTCGCGCAGCTCATGCAGGTGGGCGGCCGCTCCGGCCGGCACGATCTGCCCGGAGAAGTGCTGATCCAGACCGAATATCCCGACCATCCGCTCTACCGCGCGCTGGTCGAACACGACTACACGGCCTTTGCCAGCGCGCAACTCGCCGAGCGCGCGGCCGCCGGCTTCCCGCCCTTCGCCTTCCAGGCGCTGCTGCGCGCCGAGGCCCGCGAACTAAAAGAAGCGCTTGCCTTCCTTCACGATGCCGTCTCGTCAGCGCCGACTTTTGCGGAAGTGCTGCTCTACGACCCGGTACCGATGCGCCTCGCGCGGTTAAAAAACCGCGAACGCGCACAGTTGCTGGTCGAGTCGAAGAGCCGGCCGGCGCTGCAGGGTTTCCTGACGGAGTGGATGGCAGCGCTCTATGCGCTCAAGACACCGCGCGAGCTGCGCTGGCATCTCGACGTCGATCCGCTGGAGCTCTGAACAGAAAACCTCAAGCGATTTCATCGTGTTAGCTGGTAATGTATAAATAGATATTGTAATTTTTGTTTATTTTGACAAAATAGCCTCTTACGTGGAGGCTTAATGGTCAAATCCCTCGAAATCCCGCTCCGCGAGGTCCTGCGCCGCATGGCCGACGACAACCCTTGGTGGGTAGCCGGCGGCAATATCGAGCCGGAATGGCGCAACCTTCACAGGCGCGCCTATTTCCAGCCGTTGATGCATCTTGTGCGCGATCTGGAGGTCTCCCGCGCCATCGTGCTGATCGGTCCACGCCGCGTCGGCAAGACGGTCATGACCAAGCAGATCATCGAGGCCCTGCTTGCCGATGGGGTCGCGGGCACCGACATCTTCTACCTGTCGCTGGAAACGCCACTGTATTCGGGCCGCGCGCTGGAAACCCTGTTGCGCGACTTCATGGACCTGCACGGCCACAAGAAAGGCCGTCAGCTTTGGGTGTTCTTCGACGAGGTGCAGTATCTGCGCGACTGGGAGGTCCACCTCAAGTCGCTGGTCGATAGCTACGGCTCGATCCGTTTCGTCGTCAGCGGCTCCGCCGCGGCAACCCTGAAAATGAAAAGCCGCGAGTCCGGGGCCGGGCGCTTCACGGACTTCCTGCTGCCGCCGCTGACCTTCGCCGAATACCTGACATTCGCCGGCATCGAAAACGCCCTCATCGAAGCGGAAGACCGGGGCGGCGGGCGCCTGCCGCATTATCGGGCGCGCAATGTGCTGGAACTGAATGCCGCCTTCATCGACTACCTGAATTTCGGCGGCTTTCCCGAAGCCGTCATGAACCCCGCCATTCGCGCCAACCCCGACCGCTTCCTCAAGCAGGACATCGTCGACAAGGTGCTGCTCAAGGATCTGCCCAGCCTGTTCGGTATCCGCGACACGCAGGAACTGAACCGTTTCTTCAACGTGCTGGCCTACAACACCGGCGAGGAGATGAAGCCCGAAGACCTGTCCAAGCGTTCGGGAATCGAGAAAACCAAGATCGCGGCCTATCTGGAATACCTCGAGGCCGCGTTTCTGATCCGGCGCGTGCAGCGTATCGAGGACAACGCGCGCCGTCTGCAGCGCACGACCACCTTCAAGGTCTATTTGACCAACCCTTCGATACGCGCTGCGCTGTTCGGCAATATCCGTCCGGACGACGAGGCGATGGGGCGACTGGCCGAAACCGCGCTCTGGTCGCAATGGCTGCACAGCGCCGCGACGATCGACGCCCTGCACTACGCGCGCTGGCGACAAGGGCGCAAGGACATGGAGGTCGATCTGGTGGCGCTGGACCCGAAAACGCAAGCGCCGCGCTTTGCCGTCGAGGTCAAATGGTCGGATTCGGCCTACGACAATTGGAGCGAGCTGAAGGGCTTGCGCGAATTCGCGACACGGCACCCGCTGCAACGCGCCCCGCTGGTGACGACGCTGACCAGAACGGGCATGGGCCGCGACAGGGAGATGGAGATCGAGTTCGTTCCCACCAGCCTGCATTGCTACACGGTTGCCAAAAACCTGTTGCGCGGCGGCATCTGAAACGCGGTCGGGACGCAGCGCCTCGGCTATGATGCGGCTTTCATATCCCCGGCCGCGCCATGCCGCTCGCCGGGTCCGAAATCCGCACCAACGCCCAACGCTTCGCCCATGACTGGGCCGGCGCGTGCCGCGCTTCCTTGGGGCGGCACGGCGGAAGCGCTACGTATTTTCAGGCTCGCCCGCGTATTCGGCCATCATCTCGCGCAGCACGTCCGGATCGCGCGCTACCTCCTCCATCAACCGCACCAGTTGCTCGCTGCCGTCGTAACCGCGTTTCGTCAGCCGCTTCGCCCAGAAGGCGGCGCGCGTCTGCACCTCGGCGTAGCGATCCTGGCTGGCGAGCAGCACCAGTTCGAGATGGGCGAGGGCCGGCGCGTCCGGGTCGAGGCGCTGTGCTTCCTTGAAGGCCTCCCAGGCCCGGTCATGCGCTCCGGTATCCGCCAGCAGGGTCGCGCGTCGCTGCCAGACGGCCGCTCGCAAGCCCTTATCTTCCACCTTGAGCAGACGCTCCACCAGCGCTGCGCGCTCCGCTGTGCGACCGGCATCCAGATACAGGTCGCACAACTTGTCGAAGGCGAACTCATGGCGTGCATCGAGTTTGGCGCCGGGAGCCAGCAAGGCTTCGAGCAACAGGGTGGCCGGTTCGATGCGCCCCTCCTTGCACCATTCGCTGGCGACGTGGGCCACCTCTTGCGGATCGAGCTGTTTGAAAGGCAATTGCCCGTATTGCGCAACCGGGATCGTTTCCAGCACATAAGAGAGCACGCTGAATCCCTGCGTGGGAAATAGGGAAACGTTGCCCGGTTCGCCGCAGCACTGCTTGTATTTGCGGCCCGAGCCGCACGGGCAGGGCGCATTGCGCTCCGGCGCCGGCAGCGTCAATCGCTTCCAGCCCATGTCCGGGCGTGGCGTGTGGTTCCAGATTTCGCGGAACAGCGCCATCCCGATAGGCCGCTCGGCGCCGGGCGGAATCCGGGCCGCAAAGCCCGGCGCCTGGCGCGGCAGTTCGGCGAGAAAGTTCTCAAAGGCAATCGCAAAGTCGGTGGTGGCCAGGGTTTCCTGTACGGCCATGCGCAGCATGGCATCAAAGGCGGCGCTCAGTTCGCGGGTCACAAGGTTGGGAATCATCAAGGTCTCCAAAACAAAAGTCGGCGTTGGCGGGACGGCTGCTCAATGCCCGCCGGGCTTGCCGGCGGTCAGCCGGTCCATCAGCGCGAAGAGGACGCCGGATACGACGAACACCATGTGCAGACCGACCTTCCACGCGATCTGCTCGTTGCTGTAGGCCGCGATATCGACGAAGACCTTGAGCAGCTCGATGCCGGAAATGGCGACGATCGAGCCGATCACCTTGATCTTCAGGTCGGCGAAGGTGACGTGGCCCATCCATTCGGGACGGTCCTCGTGGTCGCCGGTGTCGATCTTCGAGACGAAATTCTCGTAGCCGGCAAACACGATGATCTGCAGCAGGTTGGCGACCAGCACCACATCCACGAGCGTGAGGATGCCGACCATCACCTGGCCGCCTTCGAGAACGAGCACCTGCGGCAGCAGGATGAAGAACTCCTTGACGAACTTGACCAGCAGCAGAACGATCGCGGCCACCAGCCCGATATAGAAGGGCGCCAGCAGCCAGCGGCTGGCGAACATGAAGCGTTCGAGCAGATGTTCCATGGGTTTCATGGGCGGTACCGAAAGAATGGGGGCGCGCGCATGGTACGGGATTTCGGGGCGCTTGGGGCGGACACGCTTGGACAGAGCATGACTCGGCTATGATGCGGCATTCATGCCCCCAGCCGCGCCATGCCGCTCACCTGGTCCGAAATCCGCGCCAACGCCCAACGCTTCGCCCATGAGTGGGCCGGCGCGAGCTCGGAGCGTGCCGAAGCGCAAACCTTCTGGAACGAATTCTTCGCCGTCTTCGGCGTGCAACGCCGCCGCGTCGCCGTTTACGAGAAAACGGTTTCCCGTTTGAAGCATCCCGGCCTGGGCCGCATCGACGTATTCTGGCCCGGCCTGATGCTCGCCGAGCACAAAAGCGCCGGCGCCGATCTGGATGCCGCCTTTCAGCAGGCCGCCGATTACTTCGATGGGCTGAACGACAGGGAACGGCCGCGCTTCGTCGTCGTTTCGGACTTTCAGCATTTCGTCCTCCACGATCTGGAAGAAGACACGCGGCAGACGCTG
>CAZPIE010000117.1:0-4618 GCA_964586275.1 uncultured Methyloversatilis sp.
GAGAAGAAGGCGCGCGAGATCGCGCTGTTCCGCCAGGGCAAGTTCCGCGACGTGCGGCTCGCCAAGCAGCAAGCCGCCAAGCTCGAGAACATGTTCGAGCAGATGGGCGAGGGCGAGGTCAAGACGCTGGCGCTGATCATCAAGTCCGACGTGCAGGGTTCGCAGGAGGCCCTGGCGCAGGCGCTCACCAAACTGTCGACCGACGAGGTCAAGGTCAACGTCATCCATGCCGCCGTGGGCGGCATTTCCGAATCGGACGTCAACCTGGCGCAGGCCTCGCGAGCGGTCATCATCGGCTTCAACACGCGCGCCGATGCGGGCGCGCGCAAGGCGGCCGAAAACTTCGGCGTCGACATCCGCTACTACAACATCATCTACGACGCCGTCGATGAGGTGAAGGCGGCGCTGTCCGGCATGCTGGCGCCCGAAAAGCGCGAGAACCTGCTGGGCCTGGTCGAGATCCGCCAGGTGTTCCGCATCTCCAAGGTCGGCGCGGTGGCGGGCTGCATGGTGCTGTCCGGCCTCGTCAAGCGCGGCGCGCAGGTGCGCGTGCTGCGCGACAACGTGGTGATCCATACCGGCGAACTCGATTCGCTCAAGCGCTTCAAGGACGACGTGCGCGAGGTCAAGGAAGGCTTCGAGTGCGGCCTGTCGCTGAAGAACTACAACGACATCAACGAAGGCGACCAGCTCGAAGTCTTCGAAGTACAGGAGATCGCGCGCACGCTGTGATGGCGCGCTGAAAGTCGGCGATGGCGGGACGGCACCAGACAGCAGGGTTCTCGCGCGGCGAGCGCGTGGCGGAGCAGATCCGCCGCGATCTCGTCGACCTGCTGCGGCAGGTGAAAGATCCGCGCGTGGCCCGGTTGCTGCCGCTCGTCACTATTACCGACATCGAGGTGACGCCCGACTACGCGCATGCCAAGGTGTTCTACACCTCGCTGGCCGGCGAGGAACGCGCCAGCGACCTGGCCAGGGGCCTGGCGCATGCGGCCGGCTTCCTGCGGCGCGAGCTCGGCCGCCGCCTGCACATCCATCACATCCCCGAGCTGCACTTCGTCTTCGACGCCTCGGTCGAGCGCGGCACGCGACTGTCCCAACTGATCGACGCGGCGGTCGAATCCGACAAGCACGGTGAATAAGCCGAGGCGCTCGGTTGGCAAATGCGCGCGCCGGCGTGTCGACGGCGTGCTGCTGCTCGACAAGCCGCCGGGCATGAGTTCGAACGCCGCGCTGCAGAAGGCGCGCTGGCTGTTCAACGCCGAAAAGGCCGGCCATACCGGCACGCTCGATCCTATGGCGACCGGCCTGCTGCCGCTGTGCTTCGGCGAGGCGACCAAGTTTTCCAGCACCCTGCTCGACGCCGACAAGACCTACGAAGCCACGGTGAAGCTGGGGATCGTCACCGATACCTGCGATGCCGAAGGCCGGATCCTGGCGAGGCATCCCGTCAATGTGACCGAAGCCGGGGTGCGTGCCGTCCTAACCCGTTTCACGGGCGCAATCGAACAGGTGCCGCCGATGCATTCCGCCCTCAAGCGCGACGGCGTTCCCCTCTACGAACTCGCGCGCCAGGGCATCGAAGTCGAGCGGCAGCCACGCCGGGTGACGATCCACGCCATCGAACTGCTGGCCTGGCATGGCGACCACTTCGACCTGCGCGTGGCCTGCAGCAAGGGCACCTACATCCGCACGCTGGCCGCCGACATCGGCAGCGCGCTCGGCTGCGGCGCCCACCTGGCCGCCTTGCGCCGCACGCGCGTCGGCAGCCTGGACATAGCGCAGGCGGTGACGATCGAAACCATCGAAGCGACGGCAACGGAATTGCGCGACAGCCTGCTGCAGCCGACCGACGCCTTGCTGGCCGGGTTGCCCGCGGAACGGCTCGGCGCGTCTGATGCCGCGTGCCTGTTGCAGGGGCAGTCCCTCCGCCGGGACGGCATGCCGTCCGGCCAGCGCCGACTTTGGGGGCCGCAGGGTTTCATCGGCCTCGGCGAAATCACTACGGATGGCTGGTTGAAGCCAAAAAGGCTGATCGCAACTGCCTGATTCGACTATAATCCGCCCCTCTTTTTTTCCGCGGCATTTTCGTGGTTGTGCGCTCTATCAAACCGGGGCCGCAGCCGATTTTTCAACCCAGCGTTTGAGAGAAAACTCCATGGCCATCAATACCGCCGACAAGGCAAAGATCGTTTCCGATTTCCAGCGCAAGCAGGGCGACACCGGTTCCCCCGAAGTGCAAGTCGCACTCCTGACCGCGCGCATCAACGACCTGACCGGGCACTTCAAAACCCACGTCAAGGATCACCACTCCCGCCGCGGCCTGCTCAAGATGGTGAGCCAGCGCCGCAAATTGCTCGACTACCTCAAGGGCAAGAATGCCGACAGCTACCGCGCGCTGATCGAGCGCCTGGGGTTACGCAAATAAGCTGCGCAAATAAAAGGACATCCCGTGCTCACACCTATCAAGAAGAGTTTTTCCTACGGCGCGCATACCGTCACGCTGGAAACCGGCGAGCTTGCGCGCCAGGCCACCGGCGCCGTGCTGGTCAATGTCGATGACACCGTCGTGCTCGCCACCGTCGTCGCCAAGACCGAAGCCAAGGCCGGCCAGGATTTCTTTCCGCTGACCGTCGATTACGTCGAGAAGGTCTATGCCGCCGGCCGCATTCCCGGCGGCTTCTTCAAGCGCGAAGGCCGTCCCTCCGAGAAAGAGACGCTGACCTCGCGCCTGATCGACCGCCCGCTGCGTCCGCTGTTCCCCGACGGTTTCTACAACGAAGTCCAGGTCATCGTCCACGTGCTGTCGAGCAATCCGGAAGTCGATCCCGACATTCCCTCGATGATCGGCGCCTCCGCCGCGCTGGCGATCTCCGGCATTCCCTTCAACGGCCCGATCGGCGCCGCGCGCGTCGGCTACATCGACGGCCAGTACGTGCTCAACCCGACGCGTACTCAACTCCTTGACAGCCAGCTCGACCTCGTGGTCGCCGGCACCCAGACCGCCGTGCTGATGGTCGAGTCCGAAGCCCAGCAGCTGCCCGAAGACGTGATGCTCGGCGCCGTGATGTTCGGCCACGACCAGATGCAGGCCGCCATCAAGGCCATCAACGAGTTGGTGGAAGTCGCCGGCAAGCCGGAGTGGAACTGGCAGGCGCCCGCCAAGGACGAGGCGCTGGTCGCCAAGGTGGCCGCGCTCGCCGAAGCCGAGCTGCGCGAGGCCTACCGCATCACCAGCAAGCAGGCCCGCACGCAGAAGTGCCGTGAAGTTGCGAGCAAGACCATCGAGGCGATTTGCGCCGGCGAGGGTGCTCCCGATGCAACCGTCGTCGGCAACCTGATTTTCGAGCTCGAAGCCAGGATCGTCCGCAGCCAGATCCTGAATGGCGAACCGCGCATCGACGGTCGCGACACGCGTACCGTGCGTCCGATCACCATCCGTTCCGGCGTGCTGCCGCGCACCCACGGCTCGGTGCTGTTCACGCGCGGCGAAACCCAGGCGCTGGTGATCGCCACGCTGGGCACCGGCCGCGACGAGCAGATCATCGACGCGCTGCATGGCGAGTATCGCGAGCGCTTCATGCTCCACTACAACATGCCGCCTTTCGCCACCGGCGAAACCGGCCGCGTCGGCTCGCCGAAGCGCCGCGAGATCGGCCACGGCCGTCTCGCCAAGCGCGCGCTGGTCGCCGTGCTGCCGTCCGCAGAGGAGTTCGGCTACTCGATGCGCGTCGTTTCCGAAGTCACCGAGTCGAACGGTTCTTCCTCGATGGCCTCCGTCTGCGGCGGCTCGCTGTCGCTGATGGACGCCGGCGTGCCGCTCAAGGCGCACGTCGCCGGCATCGCCATGGGCCTGATCAAGGAAGGCAACCGCTTCGCCGTGCTGACCGACATCCTCGGCGACGAGGATCACCTCGGCGACATGGACTTCAAGGTCGCCGGCACGAAGGATGGCGTGACCGCGCTGCAGATGGACATCAAGATCCAGGGCATCACCAAGGAAATCATGCGGGTTGCGCTTGCGCAGGCCAAGGAGGCCCGCATGCACATCCTCGGCATCATGGAATCCTCCATGACCGGCCATCGCCAGGAAGTGTCGACCTTCGCCCCGCGCATGATCTCGATGAAGATCAATCCGGAGAAGATTCGCGACGTGATCGGCAAGGGCGGCGCCACCATCCGCGCCCTCACGGAAGAAACCGGCTGCGTGATCGACATCGAGGACGACGGCAGCGTGACGATCTCCTCGGTGAACTCCGATGCCGCGCAAGTGGCGAAGAAACGCATCGAGGACATCACCGCCGAGGTCGAGGTGGGCAAGGTCTATGAAGGCACCGTGCTCCGTCTGCTGGACTTCGGCGCGATCGTCCAGATCCTGCCGGGCAAGGATGGCCTGCTGCACATCTCCCAGATCGCCAACGAGCGCGTCAATGCCGTGTCCGACAAGCTCAAGGAAGGCCAGGTCGTGCGCGTCAAGGTCATCGAGATGGACGACAAGGGCCGCGTGCGCCTATCGATGAAGGCGCTGTTGGCCGAAGCCGCGCCGGCCGCCGAGGTCCCTGCCGCGCAGTAACGGGCACAGCACCAGAGCAACAAAAAAGGACGCCGTGGCGTCCTT
>CAZPIE010000118.1:0-3350 GCA_964586275.1 uncultured Methyloversatilis sp.
GCGGGCGATGCGCGGCTTCGCATTCGAAACGGCGCTGGAGATCCTCAACGACTGGCAGCGGCCGCATGCCGTCCCGCCAGCGCCGACTATGCGTTGACCATTGAATCCGCCTCAGGGACGGCTGCCGGGCGAGAGCGCCAGCTTGCGGATCTTCTCGTGCATGCGCTCCATGTTGATGTTGAGCATGCGGAACAACCCGCGCATGAAGTTGTAGGCCTGGCGCGGGTTGCTGTCGAGCAGCAGCTCGAAGTCGTCGGGACGGATCGTATACACGGTGACCGGTCCCTTGGCACGCAGGGTCACGACCCGCGGCGTGCGCTCGACGAAGGAACGGATGCCCGCGCAGTCGCCGGCCTTCATCTTGTTGACGATCTTCTTGCGGCCATTGACGGTGTCGATCACGTCGATCGTGCCGCTGACGACGATGAACAGCGTGTTGTCCGGGTCCCCCGCCTTGACCAGGACCTCGCCGTCGGCGTAGTCGCGCACGTTCATCACCGTCACCAGGGCTTCGCAATCGAGGTCGCTGAGATACTTGCCCATCTCGGAATGTCTGAGGGGCATGCGGGCGGGCGCGCGCTGATCGGCGAAGGTCATGGCTGTGCTTCCGGTAATTGGGGTCGCAAAAAGTATAACGATCCCGCCCGCGCCCGACCCATAGTTTGATTTTCGCGGCGGATAGGAGATGTCTATGTCTTGGCCGGCATCCTTGCCGTCGCGCCGGCCGACGGTATGGACGGGAGCATGGCGAACCCGGATAATGGCGGAACCACCCGCTGCGTCTTGGAACAGTCCGACCGCAGACGGTTTTTTCTTCCGGAACCACCATGACCGCAAAGCTCATCGACGGCAACGCCCTGGCTCAGCAGATTCGCACGGAACTCGCCGAAAAAGCCGCCGCCCTCAAGGCCACGCAGGGCATCACGCCCTGCCTCGCCGTCATCCTCGTCGGCGCGGACCCCGCCTCGGCCGTGTACGTGCGAAACAAGGTCGCCGCCTGCGAAAAGGCCGGCTTCCGCTCGATCAGGGAAACCTACCCCGCCGATGTCGAGCCGCTGGTCGTGCTCGGCAAGATCGCCGCGCTCAACGCCGATCCGTCCGTGCATGGCATCCTCGTGCAATTGCCGCTGCCCAGGCAGTTCGACAGCGACGCCGTGCTCGAGGCGATCGACCCGGCCAAGGATGTCGACGGTTTCCATGCCGAGAACGTCGGCGCGCTGATGCAGGGCAACCCGCGCTTCATCCCCTGTACGCCCTACGGCGTGATGAAGATGCTGGCAAGCGCCAACGTCCCGCTCAAGGGCGCGGAAGCCGTCATCGTCGGCCGCAGCAACATCGTCGGCAAGCCAATGGCCATGCTGCTGCTGGCGCAGAGCTGCACGGTCACCGTCTGCCATTCGCGCACGCGGGACCTCGCCTTCCATACCCGGCGCGCCGACATCCTCGTCGCCGCGGTCGGCCAGGCGAAGATGATCACCGGCGCCATGATCAAGCCCGGCGCGA
This sequence comes from uncultured Methyloversatilis sp., assembly GCA_964586275.1. Taxonomy (GTDB): domain Bacteria; phylum Pseudomonadota; class Gammaproteobacteria; order Burkholderiales; family Rhodocyclaceae; genus Sulfuricystis. The sequence continues at coordinate 1,504 of CAZPIE010000118.1, forward strand.
CCGTGATCGACGTCGGCATCAACCGCCTCCCCGACGGCAAGCTCTGCGGCGACGTCGACTTCGAGTCGGCCAAGGAAGTCGCCGGCGCCATCACGCCGGTGCCCGGCGGCGTCGGCCCGATGACCATCACCATGCTGCTCGCCAACACGCTCGAGGCAGCGGAAAGAACGCTGAAATGAGCACCCTGCATCCCCTGGTCGGCATCGTCATGGGCTCGGATTCCGACTGGCCGGTCATGCAGGCCGCCGCGCAAGTGCTGGAGGAATTCGGCGTGTCCTACGAGGCCAAGGTTGTCTCCGCCCACCGCACGCCCGACCTGCTCTACGACTACGCCGCGGTCGCGCAGGAGCGCGACCTCAAGGCGATCATCGCCGGTGCCGGCGGCGCCGCCCACCTGCCCGGCATGCTGGCCGCCAAGACCATCGTGCCGGTACTCGGCGTGCCGGTGCCGTCGAAGCACCTCAAGGGCCTCGATTCGCTGCTCTCCATCGTGCAGATGCCCAAGGGCGTGCCGGTCGCCACCTTCGCCATCGGCGAGGCTGGCGCGGCCAACGCGGCGCTCGCCGCCGTGGCCATCATCGCCACCTGCAATGACGAACGCGGCAAGGAACTGGCGCAGAAGCTCGAAGCCTTCCGCGTCGCGCAGAGCGAAAAAGTCATGGCGATGACGCTGGAGCTGCCCCGCCGGCAATGACCGCGATTCATCCTCCGGCCACCCTTGGCATGCTCGGCGGCGGCCAGCTCGGCCGCTTCTTCGTGATTGCCGCCCACGAGATGGGCTATCGGGTCGTCGTGCTCGACCCCGATCCGCACAGCCCCGCCGGCCGGATCGCGGACGAACATATTGCCGCGGACTACGCGGACGCCGCGGCGCTCGAGCGCCTCGCCGGCCAGTGCGCGGCGGTCACCACCGAGTTCGAGAACGTGCCGGCCGACACGCTGGCTTTCCTGTCGAAATACGTCACCGTGCGTCCCAATGCGGAAGCCGTGCGCACCTGCCAGAATCGCAGCGAGGAAAAGGCCTTCCTGAAGCGCCACGGCTTCCCCCATGCACCCCATGCCGACATCCGCAGCGCAGACGACTTGCAGAGCGCCCATGCCGGCCTCTTCCCCGGCATCCTCAAGGTGGCGCGCTTCGGCTACGACGGCAAGGGCCAGGCGCGCGTCGGTTCCCGCGCGGAAGCCATGGCCGCCTGGAACGGTTTCCGCAACGAACATTGCGTGCTCGAGCAGCAGCTCAAGCTCGACTACGAGGTTTCGGTCGTGCTCGCCCGCGACGCGGCGGGCAAGGTCAAGTGCTTCCCGACCGCCGAAAACAGCCATCGCCGGGGCATCCTCGATGTCAGCATCGTGCCGGCGCGCAGCTCGGGCTGCATGACGGGCAATGCCGAGGAAATCGCCGCGGGCATCGCGCAGAAGATGGATTACGTCGGCACGCTGGCGGTCGAGTTCTTCGTCGTGCACGGCCAGCTCTACGTCAACGAGATGGCCCCGCGCCCGCACAACTCGGGCCATTACAGCCTCGACGCCTGCATCACCAACCAGTTCGAGCAGCAGCTGCGCGCGCTCTGCGGCCTCCCCCTGGGGGATGCCCGCGCGCATTCGGCGGCGGTCATGGTCAACCTGCTCGGCGACATCTGGTATCCCGATGATCCGCATCACGCGAAGGAACCGGACTGGGGGAAGCTCTTTGCCGTGCCCAACCTCAAGCTGCACCTCTACGGCAAGCATCATCCGCGCCCCGGCCGCAAGATGGGCCACTTCACCGTGACCGGCGCGGACGCGGAAGCAGTGCAAAAATCGGCGCTGGCGGCACGGCACGCCATCGGCATCCGCGATGAGTGAAC
>CAZPIE010000118.1:3450-4579 GCA_964586275.1 uncultured Methyloversatilis sp.
CTCGACGGCGGGCCCTGCCAGGTCGGCATCGAATCGACCATCCTCGACATGAGCAGCGAGCGGACCACCGTGCTGCGCCCCGGCATGCTCGCCGGCTTCGACATCGGCCTGTTCCTCGGGCGCATGCCCGCCGAGGCGGTCAATACGAGTTCGGTGAAGACGCCGGGCTCGCACCTCGCCCACTACGCGCCGCGCACCCCGCTCCTGCTCGTGCCCGACGACACGGTCGCCATCGCCCTGCGCACCAGCATCGGCAAGCGCGAGCGCGTCGCCGTGCTGGCGCCCTACCCCGCGCCGCTCGAGCATCCCCTGATCGTGGCCTGGCACGTCGCGCCGACCGCTGCCGACGACTATGCGCGCGAGCTGTATGCTACGCTGCGCACTCTGGACGCCGTCGGCGCCGACCTGATCATCGTGCAGCGGCCGCCCTGGCCGGCCGCCATCGACCGGCTGATGCGCGCCGCGGCCGGTTCCGGCCCATAACGGAGACTCGTCAAGGAGGATAAGGAACACATGAGCAAGATCGAGAAGGAAATCCCCGCCCCGCGCGCCCTGCCCACCAGCAAGGCGCCGGCCGGCACCGGTTTTTGCGAGCCCAGCACCTTCACGCTGGTGCGCGCCGATTCCCCGGCGATGTGCGTGATGACCGATTTCAAGCAGGTTTCCGTCGCCACCATCGCGCCGGAAGCCACGCTGGCCCAGGCGAACCAGACGATGATCTCGCGCGGCGTGCGCCTGCTGCTGGTGGTCGACCGCAACGACGAGGTGCTCGGCCTGATCACCTCGCGCGACACCAGCGGCGAAAAGCCGATCCAGATGGTCCAGAAGACCGGCACCAAGTTCAACGACCTGCTGGTCGCCGACCTGATGTGCCCGCGCGAGCTTATCGACCTGATCGACACGCGCGATGTGCTGGCCGCCAAGGTCGAGGATATCGTCGCCACGCTGAAGGCGCTCAAGCGCCAGCACGCGATGGTCGGCGAACGCGATCCGATCACCGGCCAGACGCGCATCCGCGGCGTGTTCTCGGCGACCCAGATCGGCCGCCAGCTCGGCGCGGCGATCCAGACCTTCAACGTCGAATCGACTTTCAGCGAGATCGAAAGCTACCTCGCCAAGGACAACGGCT
>CAZPIE010000119.1:0-4491 GCA_964586275.1 uncultured Methyloversatilis sp.
ATCAATTGCACGGTCGGCGATCTGGCCGGCAATGCCGCGCGCATTCTGGCCGCCGCGGACGAGGCGCGGCGGCTGGGCGCCGACCTGCTGCTGACGCCGGAACTCGCGCTCTGCGGTTATCCGCCGGAAGACCTGCTGCTGCGGCCGGATTTCCATCGCGCCTGCAAGCGCGAACTGACGGCGCTGGCGCAGCAACTCGATGGGCTCTTGCTGCCGGCCGTCGTCGGCCATCCCGAGATGCGCGGCCTGCTGCGCTACAACGCCGCCTCGCTGCTGCGCGGCGGGCGTGTCGAAACGACCTATTGCAAGCAGCGCCTGCCGAACAGCGAAGTGTTCGACGAGGAGCGCTATTTCGCCGCCGGCACCGAAGCTTGCGTGTTCGAAATTGGCGGCGTGCGCGTCGGCCTGGCGATCTGCGAGGACATCTGGTTGCACGGCACGGTCGAGGCGACGCGCGCCGCCGGCGCGGAACTGCTGCTGGCGCTCAATGCTTCGCCCTTCCACATGAACAAGCCGGCGACGCGGCAGGCGGTGCTGCGCGAACGCATCGCCGGCACCGGCATGCCGGCGATCTACTGCAATCTCGTCGGCGGCCAGGACGAGCTCGTCTTCGACGGCGGCTCCTTCGCGCTCGACGCCGCCGGGCGGCTGACGCATCAGTTGCCGGCCTTCGCGGAGGCGGTGACCATCGTCGAGTTCCGCGATGGTCATCTGCTGCCCGGCGCGCAGGCCCCGGCGCAGTCCATCGAGGGGGACGTCTATGCGGCGCTGCAGCTCGGGGTGCGCGACTACCTCGGCAAGAACGGCTTTCCCGGCGCGATCATCGGCCTGTCGGGCGGCATCGATTCGGCGCTGACCTTGGCAATCGCCGTCGACGCGCTCGGCGCCGACCGGGTGCGCGCGGTGATGATGCCCTCGCCCTGGACCTCGCGGATGAGCCTCGAAGATTCGCGCGCGATGATCCGGCGGCTCGGCGTGCAGTATGACGAGATCCCGATCGCCGGCGCGATGGAGCAGTTTGCCGTCCTGCTGGCGCCGACTTTCGCGCCGCTCGGCCCGAAGTCCGACCGGGACACGACCGACGAGAACCTGCAGGCGCGCATCCGCGGCATGATCCTGATGGCGCTGTCGAACCGCACCGGCCGCATCGTGCTGACCACCGGCAACAAGAGCGAGATGGCGGTCGGCTACGCGACGCTCTACGGCGACATGGCCGGCGGCTTCGCGGTCATCAAGGATGTCTTCAAGACCTTCGTCTATCGGCTGGCGCGCTGGCGCAACACGCTCTCCGACGCGATCCCCGAGAACATCATCACGCGCGCGCCCTCGGCCGAGCTCAAGCCGGGCCAGACCGACCAGGACAGCCTGCCGCCCTACGCGGTGCTCGACGCCATCATCGAGGCCTACATGGAGCGCGACCAGAGCCCGAAGGAAATCATCGCGCAGGGCTGGCCGGAAGCCGACGTGCGGCGCGTGGTCGATCTGCTCAAGAAGAGCGAATACAAGCGCCGCCAGGCCCCGCCGGGCGTGCGCGTCAGCCGCCGCGCCTTCGGAAAGGACTGGCGTTATCCGATAACATCCCGGTATCCAGACGAGTGGAGTTGAGTTCATGAAAAAGATCGAAGCCATCATCAAGCCGTTCAAGCTCGACGAAGTGCGCGAAGCGCTTTCCGAGGTCGGCGTCACCGGCCTGACCGTCACCGAGGTCAAGGGTTTCGGCCGCCAGAAGGGCCACACCGAGCTGTATCGCGGCGCCGAGTATGTCGTCGACTTCCTGCCGAAGATCAAGGTCGAGCTGGTCGTCGCCGATGCGACGGTCGACGGCGCCATCGAGGCGATCATCAAGGCGGCGCGTACCGGCAAGATCGGCGACGGCAAGATCTTCATCATGCCGGTCGAGCAGACCGTGCGCATCCGCACCGGCGAGACCAACGAGTCCGCCATCTGAGCCGCAGCTACGAAGGGAAAAGAGCGTGGACGCCACCGTCTCCAAGGAAACCCGGCGCGAGCAGCTCTACAGCCATTACTGGAAGAACGACCTGAATCTCGTTTTCACCGACGTGGCGAGTTATTACGACAACGCCAACCAGGTGGCCAGCCTCGGCCTGTGGAACTGGTTCCTGCGCCACCACATGGACCTCGTCGAGACCCGGCCGAACATGCGCTCGCTCGACATCTGCGCCGGCACCAACGCGGTCGGCATCGCGCTGTTGAAGAAGGAGCCGACGCTCGAAGCCTATGCGCTCGATCGCAACGTGGCGATGCAGACCGTCGGCCGCCAGCGCGCGCGGGAGCGCGGCATGCACATCCGCGCCAGCATCGGCGACGCGCACAAGCTGCCCTACCCGGACAACCGTTTCGACATCGTCACGCTGCAATGGGCGGCGCGTCACCTGCAGCTCGACCGGGTGTTCGACGAGGTGCGCCGCGTGCTCAAGCCCGGCGGCCATTTCCATCATTGCGACATGCTGCGCCCGCCCAACCCGACCGTGGCGAAGATGTACTTCGGCTACCTGCGCTTCGGCCTGAACTTCACCGCCGGCATCTTCCGCAGCAAGGAGCCGGCGCTCAACTGCCGCAAATACTTCGTCGATGTGCTCGACAACTTCTATTCGCCGCAGGAATTCTCCGACCTGCTGCGGGCCCACGGCATGATCAATGTCGTGCACAAGAGCCTGCTCGCCGGCATGATCGGCGTGCACAGGGCACAGAAACCGGTTTGAACGGAATGCACCAGGCGAGGCTGCTCGCCGAGCTGAACCGGCAGATTCTCGAAGCCTACAGCCGCCGCACCACGGCGGCACTGCGCGCGCGGCTGCCCCTGCCGGTGGCGCTACCCTGGCTGGACCAGCTGCTGCTCATCAATGTCCAAAAGGAAGTGCGCAAGGACGCGCACGTGATCGGTCGCGCCGTACAGGTGGCGAAAGCCGGACTGCCGATCGACGATGCACTGGTGATTTCTCTATTGCAGATCGCGCGCGAGATCGATCGCGACTTCCTCGCCCGCGCGCGCAGTCCGCTCGAAATCCCGATCCGCTATGAGGCGGTGAACCCGGTGCGCACCCAGCGCATCCGCAAGATGCTCGACGCGGGCAGCCGGCTCGGCGCCGTCTGGTCGCCGCGCCACAAGCTGCGCGCCGCTCTGGCCGAGACCTTTCCCGCAGCGGAACTTGAACGTTTGCTGTTCGAACTGATGGTCCTCTACGCGCGCGAGACGCAGGTGCTCGGCGAATCGGTGCGCATGCCGGCGCTGCTGTCGCCGCTACGGCGACGCGTGCTGGCCGGGCTGTTCGAGACGATGGAAAAGACGGCGCAGGCGCTGGCGCAGGAAGCCGCCGCCCGCATTCGGCAGCCCAAAACGAGCCGTTAGAACTTGCCGTTATCCAGCTGGAGCGGCATTTCCTTCGTGATCTGGTCGAAGCGCAGGATGCGCTTGCCCTTGTGCTCCTTGAGAAACTCCTCGGCGTCGGCCAAATTCGCGAGCGGCACGAATTCATGGCCCATCGGCCCGAGCACGTCCGAGCCGATCACGTAGAACGCCGTCTTCGCATCGATCGGCTGCAGGTTGTAGTAATCGGTCACGGCGATGCGCGCCATCTGCTCGCGGCTGTGTCCGGCTGCATATTTCGGCGGGTCGAACCAGAACTTGAACATGTCCTTGGCGCCGTCGAAGTGATGGGCGTGGCCATCCTTGTAAACGATGGTCGCCACCCAGTGCGGATACTTCGATACGAGCATGCCGCAGACCGGACACAAGTCCTTCGGGCCTGGCTTGGGGAGGGCCTGGGCGAGCGTTAGGCTCGCCCAGAGTCCGACCAGCAGCGCAAGGAGAAAACGTTTCATCTCTTTTGCTGTTCCATCATGCGCTTGCGGCGTTCCGCGCGCATCTTGCGGATGCGGCTGACATCCTTCGACATGTCGGTGTAGGCCGCCAGCAGCGCCTGGTCGAATTTGGCCAGTTCGCCACCGTTCGCCGCCTGCGCGGCCTTGGCGGCGTCCTCGGTGCCGTAGGCCACCTTGCTGTTCGCCGTCATCACGCCGGGGATCTTGCTGCCGATCAGGAAGGTGGCCTTGTCGACCTCGACCAGCGGCTTGATCTCGCCCGGAGCGGCGTTATCGCCGACCCAGATCGCCTTCGGCTCGCGGTCGATGTTGAGCGACAGCGAGATCGCCGCGCAGTGCAGGGAGCAGGTGCCGTCGGCGAGGTCGTCGCTGTATTGCACCAGCATGCGCGAGTGATGATACTGCTTGCGGTCCATGCCGCAGTAGGGGCACTTCGGATATTTCTCGATGTCATTGATGTTGGCCTGCGGGTCGGCCGGCTTCTTGGGGATGAACTGGCTGGGCGTGCCGTCGCCTTCACAGACAGCGGCTTGCGCATGCTGCGTGCCAACGGCAAGGGCGGCGCCGGCGAGAAGGGTGGTTTTCAATGCTGCGCGACGATCCATGACGTGTCTCCTATCGACGATTGATCATGCGTTGCAATATAAG
>CAZPIE010000120.1:0-4480 GCA_964586275.1 uncultured Methyloversatilis sp.
TCTCCTTTAACCACCCACAACCAGCCGCGCAGCGGAAGGTTGCGGTGAAGACTAACCTTTAGGTTAGTCGGAACCAAAGTGGCAAACGTAATGGTAGGGCGCGCCGGATACCTCGATGTCGAAGGACGAGTTGCCCGGCACCTGGAAGGATTCGCCTGCGCCGCAGGCCTTCCAGTCCTCGCCTTTGAGCTTGTAGCGGCAGGCTCCGGCGACGGTTTCCATGATTTCCGGCGTTCCGGTGTTGAAGGTCAGCGTTGCCGGCAGGATCACGCCGACGCTCTTCCTGGTGCCGTCGGGAAACTGCACGGTATGGCTGACGCACTTGCCGTCGAAATAGACGTTGGCCTTCTTGATGACGGAGACATTATCGAACTGGCTCATTTAGATACCCCACATTTTCTCGATGATGTTTTTGGCGACGAAGCCCAGCATGCCGAAGGCCAGCACGAAGAACAGCACGAAGGTGCCGATCTTGCCCGCCTTCGAACGATAGGCCAGCTCGCCGATGATGAACAGCATGTAGAGCATGAAGGCGCCGAGTCCGAAGGTGACGCCGAAGCCGGCGATCTGGGCTTCGGTAAATCCGAAGAGCGTGCCTTCCATGCGCTACGGCGATCTCAGCGCTTGCCAGTTTTGCCGCCGCGCTTGATGCGCGCGTTCTCGGCGATGCGCATGCGCAGGGCATTGAGCTTGATGAAGCCCTCGGCATCCTTCTGGTTGTAGGCGCCGGCATCGTCCTCGAAGGTGGCGATGGTCGGGTCGAACAGCGAATCGGTCTTCGAGTCGCGGCTGACGACGCTGACGCTGCCCTTGTAGAGTTTGACGCGCACCCAGCCGTTGACAGTCTGCTGCGTGTGATCGATCAGCACCTGCAGGGCCTTGCGCTCGGGGCTCCACCAGTAGCCGCTGTAGACGAGGCTGGCATAGCGCGGCATCAGGTCGTCCTTCAAGTGGGCAACCTCGCGGTCGAGGCAGACCGACTCGATGCCGCGATGGGCCTTGAGCAGGATCGTGCCGCCGGGCGTTTCGTAGCAGCCGCGCGACTTCATGCCGACATAGCGGTTCTCGACGAGATCGAGCCGGCCGACGCCGTGCTTGCCGCCGATCTGGTTGAGCGTGGCCAGCAGTTCGTGCGCCTTCATCTTCTCGCCATTGATGGCGACGAGGTCGCCGGACTTGAATTCGAGATCGAGGTACTCGGGCGTGTTCGGCGCCTTTTCGGGCTTGACGGTCCAGCGCCACATCGCATCCTCGGCTTCGGCGGACGGATCTTCGAGGTGCCGTCCCTCGTAGGAGATGTGCAGCAGGTTGGCGTCCATCGAATAGGGGGAGCCGCCCTTCTTGTGCTTCATGTCGATCGGGATGCCGTTTTTTTCTGCATAGGCGAGCAGCTTCTCGCGCGACAGCAGATCCCACTCGCGCCAGGGCGCGATGATCTTCACGTTGGGCATCAGCGCATAGGCGCCGAGCTCGAAACGCACCTGGTCGTTGCCCTTGCCGGTGGCGCCGTGCGAGATCGCGTCGGCGCCGGTCTTCTTGGCGATTTCGACGAGGCGCTTGGCAATCAGCGGCCGGGCGATCGAGGTCCCGAGCAGGTATTCGCCCTCGTAGAGCGCGTTGCAGCGGAACATCGGAAAGACGAAGTCGCGCACGAACTCCTCGCGCAGGTCGTCGATGAAGATGTTCTTCTCCTTGATGCCGAGCTTGAGCGCCTTGGCGCGCGCCGGCTCGAGCTCCTCGCCCTGGCCGAGATCGGCGGTGAAGGTCACCACCTCGCAGCCGTAGGTGTCCTGCAGCCACTTGAGGATCACCGAGGTGTCGAGCCCGCCCGAATAGGCCAGCACGACCTTATTCACGCCCGACTTGCTTTTTGCTTTCGCCATGTCGCAATGCTCCCTATGCTCAAACCTTGCCCAGGATCAGGAACTCGAGCAGCGCCTTCTGGGTGTGCAGCCGGTTCTCGGCCTCGTCCCAGACCACGCTCTGCGGCCCGTCGATCACCTCCGCCGCCACCTCTTCGCCGCGATGCGCCGGCAGACAGTGCATGAATACCGCTTGCGGATTCGCCGCCTGCATCATCTCGCCATCGACCTGCCAGTCCTTGAAGGCCTTGATGCGCGCCTCGTTCTCCGCCTCGAAGCCCATCGAGGTCCACACGTCGGTGGTCACGAGGTCCGCGCCACGCACCGCCTCGAGCGGGTCGGCGAACTGCTCGAAATGGTCGGTGCCGTAGAGCCCGGCACGCTCGGGCTCGACCTCGTAGCCGGGCGGCGTCGATACATGCACGTTGAAATCGAGCAGCTCGGCGGCCTGCAGCCAGGTGTTGCACATGTTGTTCGAATCGCCGATCCACGCCACGGTCTTGCCCTGGATCGGGCCGCGCTGCTCGATGAAGGTGAAGATGTCCGCCATGATCTGGCAGGGATGGTATTCGTTGGTCAGACCGTTGATGACCGGGACGCGCGAATGGGCGGCGAAGCGCTCGACGATGCTTTGCTCGTAGGTGCGGATCATCACCGCGTCGCTCATGCGCGAGATGACCTCGGCCGCATCCTCGACCGGCTCGCCGCGGCCGAGCTGCGAATCGCGCGTGTTGAGGTAGATCGCCGCACCGCCGAGCTGGTGCATGCCGGCCTCGAACGACAGGCGCGTGCGCGTGCTGGCCTTCTCGAAGATCATCACCAGCGTGCGATCCTCAAGCGGCCAGTATTTCTGGTAAGTCTTGAACTGCTGCTTGAGCGCGCGCGCGCGCTCGAACAGGTAGTCGAACTCGGCCCGGCTCAAATCCTTGAACTGCAGGAAATGGCGTGGCGTTCTCATGCTGCCCTCCTCAGCCGGCCAGAAAACGGCGTACCAGCGTCACGATGCCATCGACCAGTTCGTCGGCTTCGGCATCGCTCATCACCAGCGGGGGAAGCAGGCGGATCACCTTCTCGGCGGTCACGTTGATGAGGATGCCGGACTCCAGACCGGCGGCGACCAAGGCGGCGCAGGGACGGTCCAGCTCGATGCCGATCATCAGGCCGCTGCCGCGGATGTCGACAACTCCTGGCTGACCCGCCAACTGCCCGGCGAACCGCGCTCGGATGCGCTCGCCCAGCACGGCTGCGCGGGACAGCAGATTGTCTTCCTCCAGCACGGTCAGGGTCGTCAAGGCCGCGATGCAGGCGAGCGGATTGCCGCCGAATGTGGAACCGTGGTTGCCGGGCTTGAAGACGCCGGCCGCAGGACCTGCCGTCAGGCAGGCGCCGACCGGCACCCCCGATCCGAGCCCCTTCGCCAGCGTCATCACGTCGGGCTTGATGCCGGCGTGCTGGTAGGCGAACCACTGGCCGGTGCGGCCGATGCCGCACTGGACTTCATCGACCATGAACAGCCAGCCCTTGGCGTTGCAAATGCGCCGCAGCCCGCGCATGAATTCATCATGACAGATGTTGATGCCGCCCTCGCCCTGCACCGGCTCGAACAGCACGGCGACGACGTTGGCGTTGTTGGCGGCGACCTGCTCGATCGCGCCCAGATCGTCGAAGGGCACGCGCACGAAACCGGGGACGAGCGGCTCGAAGCCGGCCTGCACCTTGCGGTTGCCCGTGGCGGAAAGCGTCGCCAGCGTGCGGCCGTGGAAAGCCTGCTCCATGACGATGATGGCCGGGGTTTCGATGCCCTGCTGGTGACCGTAGAGGCGCGCCAGCTTGATCGCCGCCTCGTTGGCTTCGCAGCCGGAATTGCAGAAGAAGACCTCGTCCATGCCGGACAACAGGGCCAGCCGGTCGGCCAGCGCCTCCTGCTCCCGAACCTGATAGAGATTCGAGGTATGGATGAGACGATGCACCTGGCGTTCGAGCGCCGCCGTCAGACGGGGATGATTGTGGCCGAGGGTGTTGACGGCGATGCCGGCCAGGCCATCGAGATAGCGCCGGCCGTGAGCGTCGAACAGCTGGCAGCCCTCGCCATGGGTGAATGCCACGGCCTGCCGGGCATAGTTGTTCATCAGGTGCGACATGATCCGCTCCGCGGTTTCAGACAATGATTCGGCATCCGGAAAACACGACGGCGGCCTGCCTCGGCCGCCGTCGTGTTTTGATGCGGACGGACGATCATAAGTGAAAATCCGCGGACTGTATAGATTTCGTTTCGATACCGCCATAACGCCGCATCGCCGACCTTGGGCCACCCATCGGCCAATGAAACGCTGAGGGTCGGGGTCGGCACGTAAGGCGTTCCACGCTAAACAAAACGGCGCGGGCGCCCCTCGTTACATGAGGGCGCCCGCGCCTGATTCCGGATGTTTCTTGACGGTCTAGAGCGCCTTGATCGCGGCGGAGAGGCGGCTCTTGTAACGCGCGGCCGCGTTCTTGTGCACGATCCTCTTGTCGGCGATCGAGTCGATGACGCTCTGGGATTCCCTGAAGATTGCCTGGGCGGCTGCCTTGTCGCCGGCGACGACGGCCTTGCGCACCTTCTTGATCGCGGTGCGCAG
>CAZPIE010000121.1:0-4454 GCA_964586275.1 uncultured Methyloversatilis sp.
GATCAGAACCAGATTTCCGGATAGCGCCGCGACTGCGGAATATTGTTGATCAGCAAGGCGACGACGAGCAGGATCAGCGGGCCGAGGGTGGCCGGCATCAGCACGTACCAGAAGCCGAGCCGCGTGATCTCCGCCGAGCCGAGCGTGGCGATCAGCGCGGTGGCACCGCCGGGCGGATGCAGCGTGCGTGTGAGGTGCATCAGCGCGATGGCGGTGGCGACGGCGAGCGCCTGGGCGAGCCAGGGCGCGTCGTGCAGCCACGTCCAGCACAGCACGCCGACCAGCGCGGAAAGCATGTGGCCGCCGATCAGATTGCGCGGCTGGGCGAGCGGGCTGCGCGGCGCGCCGTAGAGCAGCACGGCTGACGCGCCGAAGGAGCCGATCATCAACGTGAGGTCCAGCCCCTTGAAAAAAAGCTGACCGACACCCGCGACCGCCGCGATGCCGAGAAAGGCGCCGACCCATGACCAGAAGACTTCCGCGTTGCCGACGCGCGGCGGGCCGCCGGCCGTCGTGCCGCGCCACTTCCTGAAATATGCACGCGCGCCGGTTTCGGGTTTCATCCCCTGCCCTTTCGCGCCTGCAGGCGTTCCATGGCATGCTGCCAGGCAAGGTGGTAGATGATGCGGAAATCCTCGGTGCTGATGTCGAGGTAGCCCGGGATGTGCTGCATCGCGTCGAGGATGTCCTCATCGGACAACTCGAGTTCGCACTTGCCTTCTTCGCTCGATTCATGCGTCATGATCCCATCTCCTTGCCAGCGGACGATAGACCGATAACCTAGCAACTTACTTGACTATTATCAAGGAAGCCTTACTCCCCCCTCCCTAAAGTCGCGGCTCGCCACACCCGTGGCGGACGACAACTTTCAGGGGGCTTTATGAGCGAAGCATTCACCACCTCGACCGCCCGGAACATCTTTTACGGCGGGACGATCTTCTTCCTGCTGGTGTTTCTGGCACTGACCTACCAGACCGAACGGAGCATTCCGTCGCGCGACGCTCGCGCGCTGCTGGCGGACCCAAACGTCGTCGCCGGCAAAAAGCTCTGGGAGACCAACAACTGTATCGGCTGCCACACCCTGCTCGGCGAGGGCGCCTACTTCGCGCCGGAACTGGGCAACGTGGTCAAGCGCCTCGGCAGCAAGGAAGCCGTCAAGGCCTTCATCCAGAGCCGCCCGAAGGAGGGCATCCCGGGTCGCCGCAGCATGCCGCAATTCAACTTCACCGACCAGCAGCTCGAGGAGATCGCCTCATTCCTCGACTACGTCGGCCAGATCAACACCGCCAAGTGGCCGCCCAACATCCAGGGCTGATGCGGCAACCGACCAAGGAGATCGATATGCAATACCAATCCCAAGCCGTCGCGAAGCCGTACTTCATCGCGGCCATCGCGCTGTTCGTCGCGCAGGTCCTGTTCGGCCTGATCATGGGCCTGCAGTACGTCGTCGGCGACTTCCTCTTCCCGGAAATTCCCTTCAACGTCGCGCGCATGGTGCACACCAACGCGCTGATCGTCTGGCTGCTGATGGGCTTCATGGGCGCCGCCTACTACCTGATCCCGGAGGAATCCGAGACCGAATTGTTCAGCCCGAAGCTGGCGCTCGCGCTGTTCTGGATCTTCCTCGTCGCCGCCGGCCTCACCGTCGTCGGCTACCTGATGGTGCCCTACGCCACGCTGGCCCAGATGACCGGCAACGACCTGCTCCCGACCATGGGCCGCGAGTTCCTCGAACAGCCGCTGCTCACCAAGGTCGGCATCGTCGTCGTCGCGCTCGCCTTCCTCTTCAACCTCACCATGACGGTGCTCAAGGGCCGCAAGACCGCGATCAACACCGTGATGCTGATCGGCCTGTGGGGCCTGGCGCTGCTCTTCCTGTTCTCTTTCTACAACCCCCACAACGTCGTGCGCGACAAGTTCTACTGGTGGTGGGTGGTGCACCTGTGGGTGGAAGGCGTGTGGGAGCTGATCCTCGGCGCGATCCTCGCCTTCGTGCTGATCAAGATCACCGGCGTCGACCGCGAAGTCATCGAGAAATGGCTGTACGTCATCATCACGCTGACGCTGGTCACCGGCATCCTCGGCACCGGCCACCACTACTACTGGATCGGCACGCCGGAATACTGGCAGCCGATCGGTTCGATCTTCTCCGCCCTGGAGCCGATCCCCTTCTTCGCCATGACCCTGTTCGCCTTCAACATGGTGAACCGCCGCCGCCGCGAGCATCCGAACAAGGCGGCGACGCTGTGGGCGCTCGGCACCGGCGTGATGGCCTTCCTCGGCGCCGGCGTGTGGGGCTTCCTGCACACCCTGTCGCCGGTGAACTACTACACGCACGGCTCGCAGATCACCGCGGCGCACGGCCACATGGCCTTCTACGGCGCCTACGTGATGGCGGTGATCACCATGATCTCCTACGCCTGGCCGCAGTTGATGGGCCGCGCCGCCAACAGCAACAAGTCGCAGGTGCTCGAGATGTGGGGCTTCTGGCTGATGACGGTCGCCATGGTCTTCATCACGCTGTTCCTGACCGCCGCCGGCATCCTGCAGGTCTGGCTGCAGCGCGTCTCCGACAACCCGCTGCCCTTCATGGTGGCGCAGGAGCAGGTCAGCCTGTTCTACTGGATGCGCGAGTGGTCGGGCGTCGTCTTCCTGATCGGCCTGATCGCCTATATCTGGAGCTTCTTCGTCAAGAGCGAGCCGAAGGCCGCCTGACGTGAGCCTGCCTTACTACGAAGCCGCCGGCAACGAGGTCGGCCTCTTCGAGCACGCGCACAAGAACCGCCTGCCCGTGCTCATCAAGGGGCCGACCGGCGTCGGCAAGACGCGCTTCGTCGCCTACATGGCCGCGAAGCTGGGCCTGCCGCTCTACACCGTGGCCTGCCACGACGACCTGACGGCGGCCGACCTCGTCGGCCGCCACCTGATCGGCGACGGCGCCACCTACTGGTCGGACGGACCGCTGACGCGCGCCGTGCGCGAAGGCGGCATCTGCTATCTCGACGAAGTCGTCGAGGCGCGCAAGGACACTACCGTGGTGATCCACCCGCTCGCCGACCATCGCCGCGTGCTGCCGATCGACCGCACCGGCGAGGTGCTGCACGCGCCGGACAACTTCATGCTCGTGGTCAGCTACAACCCCGGCTACCAGAACTTCCTCAAGGGCATGAAGCCTTCGACGCGCCAGCGCTTCCTCGCCCTGCGCTTCGACTTCCCGAACGCCGCGCGCGAGGAAAGCATCCTGCTCGGCGAGACCGGCTGCGACGCAATGACCGCCAAGCGGCTCGTCAACATCGGCCATGCGCTGCGCGCGCTCAAGGACGTCGACCTCGAGGAAGTCCCCAGCACCCGCCTGCTCGTCTATGCGGCGATCCTCATCCGCGACGGCATGGATGCCGTCGCAGCCTGCCGCGCGGCGCTGGTCGAGACGCTCACCGACGACGCCGAAGTCGCCGCCGCGCTCGACGAAGTGGTGCTCGCCACCTTCGGCAAATAGGGCGCATGGCGCTCGGCACGCCAGCGGGCAGGCAGCGCCTGCGCCTGTGGACGCAGATCGGCTTCTTCGTGCTGTTCGTGCTCGCGCCGGTGTTCGACCTGCTGCGCTACGACCTGACGCGCGGCCATGCCTACCTGCTCGGCTGCGAATGGCGGCTCGGCCTCGACGATTACTTCGCCGGCCGGATCACCGGCACGCGGGCCGGCATCAATATCCTGCTCAACCTGTTCCTGCCCATCCTCGGCGGCGCGGCGCTGTTCATCGCCGTCGCCTGGCGCTGGGGCCGGCTGTACTGCGGCTGGCTCTGCCCGCATTTCTCCGTGGTCGAAACCCTCAACGCCCTGATGCGCCGCGCCTCCGGCAAGCCCAGCCTGTGGGAGGCGAAACCGCTGCCCGCCGCCAACCCCGACGGCAGCCCGTTCCGCGTCGACCGGCGCTGGTGGCTCGTCACCGTGCCGCTCGCGCTCCTGTTCGCCGCGCTCTGGGCCGTGGTGCTGCTGACCTACCTGATGCCGCCGCTGGAGGTGTATGCGCGCCTGTTCGCCCTCGCGCCGCTGCGCGGCGAGGCGATCTTCATCGCCGCCGCGACGGTCGTGCTGACGCTCGAATTCCTCTTCGCGCGCCACCTGTTCTGCCGCTTCGGCTGCGCCGTCGGCCTGTTCCAGAGCCTCGCCTGGATGGCCAACCGCGACGCCATGGTGGTCGGCTTCCAGCGCCCGCGCGCCGCCGACTGCGCGACCTGCTACAGCGCCGCCTCGATGGGCACGGCAGCCTGCGAGGCGGTCTGCCCGATGCGCCTGCGGCCGCGCGTGCCGAAGCACCAGATGTTTACCTGCACCCAGTGCGCGCAGTGCATCGCCGCCTGCCACACCGTGCAGGAAGGACACCCGGCCGGCAGCCTGCTGGAATGGGTCGACCGGGCCGAGGCGCGCGCCAACGAAGCGCGCATGAGCCTGAC
>CAZPIE010000122.1:0-4414 GCA_964586275.1 uncultured Methyloversatilis sp.
TCGACCCATTCGCCGACCGCCGCGTCGAGCGCCGCCTCGTCGGCGACCATTTCGTGCAGCAGGCCGATGCGGTAGGCCTCGGCGGCGGAAAAGACCTCGGCCGTCAGCATGTAGCGGCGCGCGTAGCGCTCGCCGATGGCGGCGAGCACGTGCGGACCGATCACCGCGGGGATCAGGCCGAGCTTGACCTCGGTCAGCGCGAAGCGCGACTCGAAGGTCGCCACGGCCATGTCGCAGGCGGCGATCACGCCCACGCCGCCGCCGTAGGCCGGGCCCTGCACGCGGGCGATCACCGGCTTCGGGCAGGCGGCGATGCGCCGCAGCATCTCGGCCAGCATGCCGGCATCGTGCCGGTTCTGCGCGAAATCGTAGCCGGCGGCGCGCTGCATCCAGGCGAGGTCGGCGCCGGCGCAGAAGCTCTTGCCAATGCTGGAAATCACCACGACGCGCACGGCGGGATCGTTGGCCATCGAAAGCATCACCTCGGCCAGCTCGGCGATCATCGCGTCATCGAAGGCGTTGTGGCGCTCCGGCCGGTTCAGCGTGACGATGCCGACGCCGGCATCGATTTCGGTGAGGATGTTCTGGTACATGAACCGGCTCCTTACATTCTGAACACGCCGAACCGGGTCGGCGGAATCGGTGCGTTGAGCGCCGCCGAGATGCCCAGCCCCAGCGCGCGGCGCGTCTGCGCCGGATCGAGGATACCGTCGTCCCACAGCCGCGCGGTCGCATAGTAGGGATGGCCCTGAGTTTCATACTGCGCGCGGATCGGCGCCTTGAAGGCCTCTTCCTCCGCCGCGCTCCATGAACCGCCCTTGGCCTCGATGCCGTCGCGCTTGACGGTGGCCAGCACGCTCGCCGCCTGCTCGCCGCCCATCACGGAGATGCGCGCGTTCGGCCAGGTCCACAGCAGGCGCGGCGAGTAGGCGCGGCCGCACATGCCGTAGTTGCCGGCGCCGAAGCTGCCGCCGATGATCACGGTGAATTTCGGCACGGCCGCCGTCGATACGGCGGTGACCATCTTGGCGCCATCCTTGGCGATGCCGCCGTTCTCGTACTTGCGGCCGACCATGAAGCCGGTGATGTTCTGCAGGAAGACGAGCGGGATGCCGCGCTGCGCGCACAGCTCGATGAAGTGCGCGCCCTTTTGCGCCGACTCGGAGAACAGGATGCCGTTGTTGGCGACGATGCCGACCGGGTAGCCGTGCAGGTGCGCGAAGCCGGTCACCAGCGTCGTGCCATAGCGCGCCTTGAACTCGTCGAGGCGCGAGCCGTCGACGAGGCGGGCGATCACCTCGCGCACGTCGTAGGGCTTGCGCGTGTCGGTCGGGATCACGCCGTAGAGTTCCTCGGGCGCGTAGAGCGGCTCCTCGGGCGCGGCGAGTTCCAGCGCAACCGTCTTCTTCCAGTTGAGGTTGGCGACGATGCGCCGCGCGATGGACAGCGCGTGCTGGTCGTTCTCGGCGAGGTGGTCGCAAACGCCCGACACTCGGGTATGGATGTCACCGCCGCCGAGGTCCTCGGCGCTGACCACCTCGCCGGTGGCGGCCTTCACCAGCGGCGGGCCGCCGAGGAAGATGGTGCCCTGGTTCCTGACGATGATCGACTCGTCCGACATCGCCGGCACATAAGCGCCGCCCGCCGTGCAGGAGCCCATCACCACGGCGATCTGCGGGATGCCCTGCGCGGAGAGGTTGGCCTGGTTGAAGAAGATGCGGCCGAAATGCTCCTTGTCGGGAAACACCTCGTCCTGCAGCGGCAGGAAGGCGCCGCCGCTGTCGACGAGATAGAGGCAGGGCAGGCGGTTCTCGCGCGCGATCTCCTGCGCGCGCAGGTGCTTCTTCACCGTCAGCGGGTAGTAGGCGCCGCCCTTCACCGTCGCGTCGTTGGCGACGATCATGCACTCGACGCCGGAGACACGGCCGATGCCGGCGACGACGCCGGCGGCGGGCACGCCACCCTCATACATGTCCAAGGCGGCCAGCTGGGCGATCTCGAGGAAGCCGGCGCCGGGATCGAGCAGTCCGTCGATCCGGTCGCGCGCCAGCAGTTTGCCGCGGGCCAGATGCTTCTGGCGCGCCTCCTCGCTGCCGCCGCGGGCGACCCGTGAGGACTTCTCGCGCAGATCGGCAACGAGCGCCTGCAGCGCCGCCGCGTTGGCCTTGAACTCCGCGGACCGCGGGTTTAGATTCGATTTTATGACCGCCATCAGTAGCCTCCGGTTTCAAGCCAGCATTCGATCTGCGGCAGCCGGTAATAGGCGCGCGCCGGCGCGACGGTCGACACTGGAAACTCGGCCGGCTGTGCATAGGAAAGGCCAAGAAAACGCGCCGAACGCGCGAAGTCCTTCACGCTGTAGTCCGCCTGCCCCGGCTGCTTGACCAGCGAGACCGTGCCGAGCGCCTTGAACACGCCGCCGCGCGGGAGCGGCCGCCACTGCACCTTGCGGCCGTATTTCTCGGCGAGCGCGTCGATCTTCTCGCTCGCCAGGTAGGAATAGGGCGAGGTGAAGTCGAAGTAGAAAAGCATGGGAGAAGTCGGGGTCATGTCTGTCCATCAATGCCTTGTCAAACCGCAGCCAAACTCGTGCGCCGTCTGTAGCAGCGCCTTGTCCAGTGTCCATAGTTGCAGGCGATCGATCAACGCGGCCGCGAGCAGATGGCTATCAACGTAGCCGAGTCCGCGACCGGCCAGGCGGCGCTCGGCGATCAGGTGCATCACCTCGTCGTGACTGGCCACGGTGCAGCGGCGCATCCAGTTCATTGTCGCCAGCTTCTCGCGGCTCAATCCTCCCAGACAGAGCTCGCCGATGACATGGTCGTGAAGCACGATGTCGCCCGCGGCGAGGAAGCCGCTCATGTGCGGGTCGCCATGCCGCAAATGCTCGACCCAGACCGAGGTATCGGCGAGAATTTTCATGGCTTCAGCTTTTAAGCTTGTCGCGCTGTCGCGTGCCATCGCATGTGTACTCGGGTTCGGCGACGCGCAGCGCAGCGCCGCGCCGACGGGGTGGCGCCACCACACCGGGTTCCGACCCTGCGAGCGCAGCCAGGCGCTGGGAGGCGAGTCGATGACGCATTTCCAGCAAGGCTTCGCGCAGCAGCCGGGAGCGGTCGCGAATGCCGCTCAGTTGTTCGACATCGGCAAGCAGATCGTCATCCAGGGTGACAGTGGTTCTCATCGCAGGCTCCGAACGAGGAAATCGAGCATCAATAATAGCACCAGATGATGCAGATTATGAAGCATCGACGACAGCACGCGCGATGACGAGGCGCTGGATGTCGGAAGCGCCCTCGTAGATCTGGCAGACGCGCACGTCGCGATAGATGCGCTCGACCGGGAAATCGCTGACGTAGCCGTAACCGCCATGGATCTGGATGGCATCGGAGCAAACGCGCTCGGCCATCTCCGAGGCGAACAGCTTGGCCATGCTCGCCTCCTTGAGGCAGGGCTGGCCGGCGGAGCGCAGGCTCGCGGCGTGCCAGACCATCTGGCGCGCCACCTCGACCTGCGTTGCCATGTCGGCGAGGCGGAAAGCGACGGCCTGGTGCTCGACGATGGGCTTGCCGAAGGCCTCGCGTTCCTTGGCGTAGGCGACGGCGGCCTCCAGCGCGCTCCTGGCCATGCCGACCGCCTGCGCGGCGATGCCGATGCGGCCGGCCTCGAGGTTCGACAGTGCGATCTTGTAGCCGTCGCCTTCGTTGCCGAGCAGGCAGTCGGCCGGGATGCGGCATTCCTCGAAGAGGATCTGCGCGGTATCGGACGCCTTCTGGCCGAGCTTTTTCTCGATGCGCGCGACGATGTAACCCTGCGTCTCCGTCGGCACGCAAAAGCAGGAGATGCCCTTGCGCCCGGCGGCCGGGTCGGTCACGGCAAAGACGATGGCGATCTGCGCGTGCTTTCCCGAGGTGATGAACTGCTTGACGCCGTTCAGCACCCAGTGGTCGCCCTCTTTCACGGCGCGGGTCTTGATCGCCGCGGCGTCGGAGCCGACATGCGGCTCGGTCAGGCAGAAGCAGCCGAGCAGTTCGCCGGTCGCCGCGCCGCGCATCCAGCGCGTCTTCTGCGCCTCGTTGCCATACTTGTTGAGGATGCCGCAGACCAGCGAGTTCTGCACCGAGAGGATCGTCGAGGTCGCGCCGTCGCCGGCGGCGATCTCCTCGATGGCGATGGCCAGCGAGACATAGTCGAGGCCGGGGCCGCCCCACTCCTCCGGCACCACCATGCCCCAGGTGCCGAGCGCAGCGAGTTCCTGCAATGCCTCGGCGGGAAACACATGGTCGCGATCCCATTGCGCGGCGTTGGGCGCCAGCCGTTCGCGCGCGAAATCGCGCAGGGTGTCGCGGATCATCCGCTGGTCGTCGTTCAGGATCATGCCGTAACCTCCTTGAGTCTGGCAGGCCGCTGGATC
>CAZPIE010000123.1:0-4376 GCA_964586275.1 uncultured Methyloversatilis sp.
CCCGTGCGGGATCTGAAGGCGATCACCGGCCAGGGCGTCGAGGCGCGGCTGGCGGACGCGACCTTGCGCATCGGCGTGCCCGCCTTCGTCGCCGAGCTGCACGGCCAGCCGCTGCCGGACGAGATGAGCGGCTGGCTGGCGGCGGGGGACAGCGTGGTCGCGCTGGGCGATGCGACCGGCTGGCGCGCCTGGTTCCGCATCGCCGATGCCCTGCGGCCGGGCGCGCGGCAGGCGCTCGCGCGGCTGCGGGCGCAAGGCATCGAACTCGCTATCCTCTCGGGCGATGCGCCGCAGACCGTCGCGGCCGTGGCGCGGGAGCTCGGCGTCGACGCGCATCGCGGCGGCATGACGCCCGAAGGCAAGCACGCTTACCTGCGCGAAACCCAGGCGCGGGGCGAGACCGTGGCGATGGTGGGCGACGGCGTGAACGACGCCCCGGTGCTGGCGCAGGCGCATGTTTCGGTGGCGATGGGCGGCGGCACCGATCTGGCGCGCGGGCAGGCGGACGTCGTGCTGCTGTCGGACGATCCCATGCATCTGGCCCAGGGCGTGACGCTCGCGCGGCGCACGCTGGGCGTCATCCGGCAGAATCTGCTCTGGTCGTTCGCTTACAATCTGGTGGCGATACCGCTGGCGATGGCCGGTTGGGTCACGCCCTGGATGGCCGGCATCGGCATGTCGGCCAGTTCGCTGCTGGTCGTGCTCAACGCCTTGCGCCTGCAAAAACGGACTTAAGCCAAGATGGAAAGCCTCTACCTGCTGATCCCCGTGTCGGTATTGCTGGTCTTCGTCATCGGCGCGATCTTCTGGTGGTCGCTCAGGAGCGGGCAGATGGAGGATCTCGAAGGGCCGGCCTACCGGATCCTGATGGATGACGATAAAACGCCTGCGGGGTCCCATGAAAAACCCCAATCGGGCAAGAGGGCATCTGTTGACACAGATCAAAGCAGCTAAATGGCGCTCGCTCCATACTCGCCCCAGTTCCGTTCGGACTCATCCGCAAGAGCGGTCAGGTTGAGGGTTTAATCGGTTAGTCTCTCTGTTGGGGTTGGGGGTGCGCGTTTCGCGCACCCTTTTTTTCGCCATAAATATCGACTAATAACCGCATAAGCATCATTGTCTTTTAAAAAAGTTGACCTAGGTCAATTTGTCGCAGTCAATGTGAAGTATCCTTCGCGAACGCCCTCCAAAGGGAATAAAAAGCGCGAGGGAACCGGTTTGTTTTTTTTATGAGAGAGGTGAAAACCGTCATGCAATCGCAAGCGACTTACAACTACAAAGTCGTGCGCCAGTTCGCCGTGATGACCGTAATCTGGGGCATCGTCGGCATGCTGGTCGGCGTCATCATTGCCGCCCAGCTGGTCTGGCCCGAGCTGAACGTGCACGAGTGGCTGTCCTACGGCAGGCTGCGTCCGCTGCATACCAATGCGGTCATCTTTGCCTTTGGCGGGTGTGCGCTGTTCGCCACCTCCTATTACTCGGTGCAGCGCACCAACCACACTTCGCTGTTCCTGCCCGGGCTGGCCAGCTTCACCTTCTGGGGCTGGCAGGTGATCATCGTCCTCGCGGCGCTTTCCCTGCCGCTGGGCATCACCTCCGGCAAGGAATACGCCGAGCTCGAATGGCCGATCGACTTGCTCATCACCGTCGTCTGGGTGTCCTACGCGATCGTGTTCTTCGGCACCATCGGCATCCGCAAGACCAAGCACATCTATGTGTCCAACTGGTTCTTCGGCTCGATGATCATCGCCGTCGCCCTGTTGCACCTGGTCAACAGCGCCGCCATGCCGGTCGATTTGTTCAAGTCCTATTCGGCCTACGCCGGCGTGCAGGATGCGATGGTCCAGTGGTGGTATGGCCATAACGCCGTGGGCTTCTTCCTGACTGCGGGCTTCCTCGGCATGATGTACTACTTCGTGCCGAAGCAGGCCAACCGTCCGGTGTATTCCTACCGCCTCTCCGTGGTGCACTTCTGGGCGCTGATCTTCACCTACATGTGGGCCGGTCCGCACCACCTGCACTACACCGCGCTGCCCGACTGGACCTCGACCCTCGGCATGCTGTTCTCGCTGATCCTGCTGGCGCCTTCCTGGGGCGGCATGATCAACGGCATCATGACCCTGTCCGGCGCCTGGCACAAGCTGCGCGACGATCCGATCCTCAAGTTCATGGTCGTCTCGCTCTCCTTCTACGGCATGTCGACCTTCGAAGGCCCGATGATGTCGATCAAGACGGTGAACGCCCTGTCGCACTACACCGACTGGACGGTCGGCCACGTGCACTCCGGCGCGCTCGGCTGGGTGGCGATGATCTCGATCGGCTCGATCTACTACCTGATCCCGCGACTGTTCGGCAAGGCCGAGATGTACTCGACCCAGCTGGTCAACGTGCACTTCTGGCTGGCGACGCTCGGCACCGTGCTTTACATCGCCGCGCTGTGGATCTCCGGCGTGATGCAGGGCCTGATGTGGCGCGCCACCAACGCCGACGGCACGCTGACCTATTCCTTCGTCGAGTCCGTCAAGGCATCCTACCCGTTCTGGACCATCCGCGTGGTGGGCGGCGTGCTGTTCCTGGTCGGCATGCTGTTGATGGCTTACAACATGTTCAAGACGATCGCGGCCGGTCGGGCAGTCGATGACGCCAAGGTTCTCGAACCGGCGCATGCTCACTGATCGCTAGGGAGACAACACATCATGTTGACGCAAGAAAAAGTCGAATCGAGCAATACGCTGCTGATCGTCATGACCCTGTTCGCGGTCATCTGGGGTGGCCTGGTGCAAATCGTGCCGCTGTTCTTCCAGAAGTCGACCACGACTCCGGTGAATGAGCAGGTCAAGCCCTACAGCCCCCTGCAGTTGGCGGGACGGGACATCTATATCCGCGAGGGCTGCTACAACTGCCACTCGCAGATGATCCGTCCCTTCCGCGCCGAGACCGAGCGCTACGGCCATTACTCCGTGGCCGGCGAGTTCGTCTATGACCATCCCTTCCAGTGGGGCTCCAAGCGCACCGGTCCCGACCTGGCCCGCGTCGGCGGCCGCTACTCGGATCAGTGGCACAAGATCCACCTGCTGAATCCGCGCGATGTCGTGCCCGAGTCGAACATGCCGGCGTATTACTGGCTCGACCGGCCGCTCAACGACCCGAAAATCGGCGCCAAGATGGCGGCGCTGAACAAGGTGTTCGGCGCCAACCTGCAAGGCTACAGCGCGCAGGAAATCGCCGACGCACCCAAGGCGCTCGAAGGCAAGACCGAACTGGATGCGGTCGTCGCCTACCTGCAAGGCCTCGGCACTGCGCTCAAGCAGACGCGCTAAGGAAATTGGGCGACATGGACATCAACGACCTGCGCTCCATCGCGACCGTGATGCTGTTTGTCGCATTCATCGCCATCGTGGTTTGGGCGTACTCAAGCAAGCGCAAACAAGCGTTCGACGAGGCGGCGTCCCTTGCTGTGGGGGACGATGATGAAGTCGAGCGCGGCGGCAGGGCAGGCCAATAGATTATTGAAAGGAATTCTTCATGGATTTCAACATTACGAGCGATTTCGTGAGCGGCTTCTGGAACGTCTACGTCATCGTGATTGTGCTGGTCAGCATTCTCTGGTGCGCCTGGTTCCTCTGGATACAGGGTTCGGTGAAGTTCAAGCCCGGCGAAGTGACCGGCCACAAGTGGGATGAAACGCTCGAGGAGTACAGCAACCCGCTGCCGAACTGGTGGCGCTGGATGTTCTACATCACCGTGTTCTTCGCCCTCGCTTATCTGGCGCTGTACCCCGGCCTCGGCAACATGGCCGGCACTTTCGGCTGGACGATGCGCGGCCAGTACGATGCCGAAATGAAGGCGGCCGAGGCGAAATACGGGCCGAAGTTCAACCAGTTCCTGCAGCAGGACGTCATGACCGTCGCCGCCAATCCGGAGGCCAGGGAAATGGGGCAGCGCCTGTTCCAGACCTACTGCGAGCAGTGCCACGCCAGCGATGCCGGCGGCGCGACCGGTTTCCCCAACCTCAAGGATAGTGACTGGCTGTGGGGCGGCACACCCGACAAGATCAAGGAAACGATCGTTGCCGGACGGACGGGCATCATGACGCCGAAAGGCACCAAGCCCGACATGGACGCCGAACAGATCAGGGATGTCGTCCATTACGTCCGTTCGCTGTCCGGCCTGTCCGCCGACTCCGTGCGCGTGCAGCGTGGCGCCGAACTCTATCCGCAAGCCTGTCTGGCCTGTCACGGTCCCGAGGCCAAGGGCATGGAAGTGGCCGGCTATCCGAACCTGACCGACAAGGTGTGGCTGCATGGCTCTTCCGAGGCGAAGATGATCCAGATCGTCACCCACGGCATCCAGAACCAGATGCCGGGATATGGCGA
>CAZPIE010000124.1:0-4365 GCA_964586275.1 uncultured Methyloversatilis sp.
GTGCCGCGCTTCCTTGGGGCGGCCCGGCGGAAGCGCTGCGGTTTTTCACGTTAAACAGCCCGTTATTTCCCCGCCTTGCCCTTGACAACGCCAATTAGACATTGACAGGCTCGAAAAAGAATAATTGATCGAAACGCCATGGGGCTTATTGTATTTTGCGGGCTCCGAAATCAACCACTAACGGGAGGATCGACAGTGATTAAGCCACATGGTTCAGATCAACTCAACCCGCTGTTCGTGTATGACGCAGCCGAACATCGGGCGCTGACGCACAAGGCGGCATCGCTGCCTTCGATGCTGCTCTCCTCGGCCGCTGCCGCCAACGCGGTCATGCTGGGATCGGGTTACTTCAACCCGCTGACCGGCTACATGAATCTGGCCGATGCCCTCGGCGCTGCGGAGCACATGAAGACCACCAGCGGCCTGTTCTTTCCGGTGCCGGTCGTCAATCTGACCAAGGACGTCAGCGGCATCAAGGGCCACAAGCAGATCGCGCTGCGCGATCCCAACGTCGAAGGCAACCCGGTCCTGGCCGTCATGGACGTGGAGGCGATCGAGGAAGCCAGCGAAGAGCAGATGCGCATGATGACCGAGAAGGTCTATCGCACCACCGATCCCGAGCATCCCGGCGTGGCGGCCTTCAACGCTTCCGGCCGCTTCGTCGTCTCCGGCCCGATCAAGGTCTTGAACTTCAGCTATTTCCAGACCGAATTCCCGGACACCTTCCGCACCGCCGTCGAGATTCGCAACGAAATCGCCGAGCGCGGCTGGCAGAAGGTCGTCGCCTTCCAGACCCGCAACCCGATGCACCGCGCGCACGAAGAGCTCTGCCACATGGCGATGGAGCGCCTGGGCGCCGACGGCCTGGTCATCCACATGCTGCTCGGCAAGCTGAAGAAGGGCGACATCCCTGCGCCGGTGCGCGATGCCTGCATCCGCAAGATGGTCGAGCTGTACTTCAAGCCCAACAGCGCGATGGTGACGGGTTATGGCTTCGACATGCTCTATGCCGGGCCGCGCGAGGCGGTGCTGCATGCCCTGTTCCGCCAGAACATGGGCGCCACGCACTTCATCATCGGCCGCGACCATGCCGGCGTGGGCGACTACTACGGCCCCTTCGACGCGCAGGCCATCTTCAACGACTTGCCCAAGGGCGCGCTGTTGATCGAGACCTTCATGGCCGACAACACCGCCTGGTCGAAGAAACTCGGTCGCGTCGTGATGATGCGCGAGGCCCCCGGCCACACCAAGGAAGACTTCATCACGCTGTCCGGCACCAAGGTGCGCGAGATGCTCAGCCGCGGCGAAGCCCCGCCGCCCGAGTTTTCCCGTCCTGAAGTGGCCAAGATCCTTTCGGACTACTACCAGAGCCTGAACAAGGCTTAAGCCGTCGAACGGCCCGGCCGCGGCTCACTGTCGCGGCCGGCAGCCGCCGACCCCGCCCCCCCGGCTGGCGGCACATTCCTCCTGTTTGCGCTGACGCAATTCGCGCAAGCGCGCATCCACTTCCGACTGTTCGTAAAAATCGCCATCGCCGGCCTGCCGCGCGAGGTCGAGCTGCATGATCGCGGCGTCGAGCTGGCCTTCGGCCAGATAGGCTTCGGCCTGGGCGCGGTGCTGGTGCAGGCGCTTGCCCAGCGCGGCATAGGCCTTCGCCTGCAGCGCAAAGAGGCGCGCATCGCCCGGCGTCAGCTGCAATTCCCTGCGCGCGATCTCGACCGCCTCGGTCGCGCCTGCCGTCCCGCCTGCGCCGACTTTCGTTTCGATCAACGCATGCGTCAGGGCACGCGCGTGGGGATAGCGCTGAATGGCAGCCTGCAAAATCCGCATCGCGCCTGCCGCATCCTGCTGCTTGAGCCGCAGCTGGGCGGCCAGATTCTCGACCAGCGGCGATTCGAGCTTGAGGCGGCGCAGGCTGGCGAGCTCGGCTTCCGCCGCCGCCAGCTGGTTGTCGCGCAACAGGGCATGGGCGTAACCGAAGCGCACATCGGTTTCGCGCGCATATTTTCCGCTCTTGAGCTGGGCGACGAAATCCGCCACGGCGTCGCCGGGCGTGCCGTCCCAGGCCTTGATCTTGGCGCGCACCAGGCCGAACTCGACGCTGTCCGGCACCTGCTTGTACGGCCGCTGGGCGATGCGGTTCTCCATGTCGGCGAGGCGCTCGGTGGTCAGCGGGTGCGTGCGCAGGTAGCCCGGCGCATTGTTCTCGTAGAGGCGGCCGAACTGCAGCATGCGCTCGAAGAAACTCGCCATGCCGCGCGTGTCGAAACCCGCCTTTTCCATCAGGTCGAGCCCCAGGCGGTCGGCCTCGCGCTCGAAATCGCGCGAATAGTTCAGCTGATTCTGGATCACCCCCGCCTGCCCGGCCAGCGCCGCGCCCACGGCCACGTCAGGATTGCTGCGCGCCGCCAGCAGCGCCACCGCCAGGGACAGCAGGGAGGCCAGCTGGGCCTGGCTCTGGTTGCCGAACATCCGCGCCAGATGGCTTTGCGTGACATGCGAGATCTCGTGCGCCAGCACCCCGGCGAGTTCCGACTCCGACCGCGCCGCGAGGATCAGGCCGGTATGCACGCCGACAAAACCGCCGGGCAGCGCGAAGGCATTCAGCAGGGCATCGCGCACGACGAAAAATTCGAAGGACGGCCGCGCGCCTTCGACATGTCCGGCCAGTTTCTGGCCGAGCCGATTGACGTAGTCGGCCACTTCCGGATCATGCACGTAGGCCGGATCGCGCCGGATCTCCACCATGTAGCGCTCGCCCAGGCGCCGCTCGGCATGATGGGAAAACCCGCCGCGCTCGAGCTCGCCGAGGTCGGGCAGGCCGTCGGCGTGCGCCAGCGCCAACGGCCAGAGGAGCAGGCAGAACAGCCAGAAAAAACGCTTCATGGCGTTATGATACCGGCTCGAAATCCGCGTTCCATTATCGGAATTGCAAGAAAATGTCACAATTCCAAGCCATGCGACTCACCGCCGAACAAAACCGCTTGATACTCGAAACCGTCCGCGCCCAGGCTGGTCCTGGAGCACGCGTGGTGGTGTTCGGATCGCGCGTCAGTGACCAGCGCCGCGGCGGCGATCTCGACCTGTTGGTGGAGAGTTCTCCGGCACTGCCCCTTCTGCAAAGAGCGAAGATCAAGCAGCAACTCGAAAATCTTCTGCAATTGCCGGTCGATATCCTGGCCAAGGAAACAAACGCCTCGCCCCAACCCTTCCAGGCCATTGCGCTGGCCACCGGCATTGCGCTATGAACACACACCGCCTGCTCGAACAGGAACGGCGTCATCTGGCCGAACTGATCGAAGCCATTCAGCGCTGCGTCTATTTTCTCGATGCCGCCGACGGCATGCTGACATGGCCGCTCGATAAATCGGCCCTCGAACAACGCAAGAAGGATCCCGTCCTGTTCGGCGCCCTGGCAGCCATCAACGAGCGTTTTGCCAAGCTGCAAGACACGCTTGGCGCCGCGATGCGCCACGCCCTTCTCCTGCTCGGCGAACCATCGGACACGTTCCTGAAAGCGCTTTCTTTTTACGAGAGAATTGGCGTCATCGGCTCGATTGATGAGTGGCAAATTTCACGATCGGTGCGCAATCTGTCCGC
Source organism: uncultured Methyloversatilis sp. (assembly GCA_964586275.1). Lineage (GTDB taxonomy): Bacteria > Pseudomonadota > Gammaproteobacteria > Burkholderiales > Rhodocyclaceae > Sulfuricystis. Next base: position 3,601 of record CAZPIE010000124.1, read on the forward strand.
TCATGCATACGAGACCGACTACTCGGCCATCGCCGAACACTTCAACACTTTGCACGAGTTGCGCGGATCGCTCTATCGCGCGGCCGCGAGGTTCGTGATGCTCTGCCGGAAAGAGCTGAACATTCAACCCGCCAGCGACGACTTCGCTGCCGAATTCGGCGCGATCATGCAGCACGTCAATAACGAATAGCCATGGCCAAGAAATCCCCCCTCACCCACTTCGACGCCGCCGGCCAGGCCCACATGGTCGACGTCGGCGCCAAGGCCGAAACCGCCCGACTGGCGCGCGCCAGCGGCCGCATCCGCATGCAGCCGGCGACCTTCGAACTAATCCGTTCCGGCGCGGCGAAAAAAGGCGACGTGCTCGGCATCGCGCGCATCGCCGCCATCTTGGCCGCGAAGCGCACCAGCGACCTGATCCCGCTCTGCCACCCGCTCGCGCTGACGCGCGTCGCGGCCGAGTTCGAACTGGATGCAGCCACAACCAGCGTTACTTGCACCGTCACCGCCGAGACCTTTGGCCGCACCGGCGTCGAGATGGAGGCGCTCACCGCCTGCGGCGCCGGCCTGCTGACCATCTACGACATGTGCAAGGCCGTCGACCGCGGCATGGTCATCGAGGAAATCCGCCTGCTGGAAAAGGCGGGCGGCAAGTCGGGGCACTGGCTGGCGGAATAGCGGCGGGCGCCGTCAAACAGACGCTTCAAGGAAACTTTCATGATGCGGTGCAACGCCCCGCATCATGAAAAGGCCCGCCCCCCTTCG
>CAZPIE010000125.1:0-4353 GCA_964586275.1 uncultured Methyloversatilis sp.
GCCGGGCTCGCGGAGGTGGCGAAGCTCGCCTACCCCGATCGCACGCAATTCGATCCCGCCAGTCCCTATTACGACCCGAAGTCGACGCCCGAAAATCCGCGCTGGCTGAATGTCGATGTGCGCATCGTGAAGAAAACCCGGCTGGTCGGCCTCGAGGAGCTGCGCCGGCATCCGGAACTTGCGAACATGCGCGTGCTCCAGCGCGGCAACCGGCTGTCGATCACGCCGGTCGATCCGGCGGAGTGGGACTTCATCGTCCGGGAGCTGCTCAAGTGACGTTCTGGCTGCTCGGCTATGCCGTGCTGGGCGCCGTGGCGGGCTTTTTCGCCGGCCTGCTCGGCGTCGGCGGCGGCGCGATCATGGTGCCGGTGCTGGCGCTGATGTTCGCCGCGCAGGGCTTTCCCGAAGCCCACCTGATGCATCTCGCGCTCGGTACCTCGATGGCCGCCATCGTCTTCACCTCGATCTCGTCGCTGCGCGCGCACCACGGCCACGGCGCCGTGCGCTGGCCGATCGTGCGCACCATCGCGCCGGGCATCGTCGTCGGCACCTTCGCCGGCGCGCAGCTCGCGAGCATCGTCCCGACCCGCCCGCTGGCGATCTTCTTCACCGTGTTCATGAGCTATGTCGCCTTCCAGATGCTGGCGAACATCAAGCCGAAGCCTTCGCGCCAGCTGCCGGGCACGCTCGGCATGTTCGCGGTTGGCAGCGGCATCGGCGCCGTTTCGGCGCTGGTCGCCATCGGCGGCGGCTCGCTGTCGGTGCCGTTCATGACCTGGTGCAACGTCAAGATGCACGAGGCGATCGGTACCTCGGCGGCGATCGGCTTCCCGATCGCGGTCGCCGGCACGCTCGGCTATCTGGTCGGCGGCTGGGGGGCCGGCGGACTGCCGGCCTGGAGTTTCGGCTATGTCTATCTGCCCGCGCTGGCGGCCTGCGTGGTGGCCAGCATGCTGACCGCGCCGCTGGGCGCGAAGGCCGCGCACAGCCTGCCAGTCGCGACCCTGAAGAAGATTTTCGCGGGCGTGATCTTGCTGCTGCTCGCGAAGATGGTGCACGGATTGTTCTAGTCGGCTATTCCACGCCCGCCCAGCGCAGGATCGGCGCCCACTGCCCCCAGTCCTGGGCGGCGCGCGAAGCAGGCAGCTCGAAAATGGTCAGGCCATGCGCCGCGGCCTGCACGTAGTTCTGCGTGTCGCGCAGGTGGGCGATCACCGGCAGGCCGGTGTCCTGCAGGAAGCGTTCGAGTTCCACGGCGGCCCGCGTGCGCGCATCGACGCGCATGCCGACGACGACGATCTCGACACGCTGCTTGCGCAAGGCCTTCTCCTCCAGCATCTCGTCGAGGAAGCGCCGCGTCGCAAGGATGTCGAACAGCGATGGCGCGAGCGGGACGATCAGCCGATCCACCATTTTCAGTACGTGCGCAAGCTTCTTGCCGTGCAGGCCGGCCGGGGTGTCGAGCACGACATGGGTAGTGTCCGGCGGCGGCCGGGCGGGCTCGTCGGGCTTGATCTCCCAGGAGGCGATCCTCGGCAGGAGCGGGGAACGCAGCTGCAGCCAGGTGCGCGACGACTGCTGGCGGTCGATGTCGCCGAGCATGACGCGGCAGCCGCGTTGCGCCAGTCCGCCGGCGAGGTTGATGGCGAGCGTGCTTTTGCCGACACCGCCTTTCGGATTCGCGACGAGAAAGGTCTGCATGGGTTCAGGGCAGCAGCACGCTGGAGCCGGTGGTCTGGCGCGCGGCCAGGTTGTCGATGAAATTCAGCCCGATCGCTGCGTGGCGTACCCGCGCTTCTCCGGGGGCCAGGGGTGCCGTCCCGCCAGCGCCGACTTCCTCCCAGCGCATCACCTCGGGACTGCCGGTTTCATGGATACGGATCGCGTGCTTCATTGCAGGCTCCTTCAATTGCGCAGATGGTTGGCGTCGACCACCGCGAGCGCCGTCATGTTCACCAGCCGGCGCACGGTGGCGGTGGGGGTCAGGATATGCACCGGCCGCGCCGCGCCGAGCAGGATCGGGCCGACCGTGATGCCCTCGCCGTTGGTTTCCTTCATCAGGTTGAAGGCGATGTTGGCGGCATCGACGTTGGGCATGATCAGCAGGTTCGCCTGCCCCCTGAGGCGGCTGCCCGGATAGATGCGGTTGCGGATCTCCTCGTTGAGCGCCGCGTCGCCGTGCATCTCACCGTCGACCTCGAGGTCGGGCGCGCGCGCGTTGATGATCTCGAGCGCCTGCCCCATCTTGCGCGCGGCGGCGGAAGGAATGCTGCCGAAGTTCGAGTGGGACAGCAGGGCGACCTTGGGCACGAGGCCGAAGCGGCGCACCTCCTCGGCCGCCATCAGGGCGATATCGGCGATCAGGCCGGCATCGGGATCTTCATTGACGTAGGTGTCGCAGATGAACAGCGTGTGCCGCGGCAGCAGCAGCAGGTTCATCGCGGCGAAGCAGTGGGCGCGCGTCTTGAGGCCGATCACGTCGCGCACATGGTGCAGGTGCTGCGCATGGCGGCCGACCGTGCCGCAGATCAGCGCGTCGACGTCGCCGCGCCTGAGCAGCATCGCGCCGATCAGCGTGCTGTCGGAGCGCAGCGCCTGCTTGGCCATCTCCTGCGTCACGCCCTTGCGGCCCATCAGCTGGTGGTAGCCCGTCCACAGGTCGCGGTAGCGCGCGTCCGAATCCGGATTGACCACCTCGAAATCGGCGCCCGCCTGGATGCGCAGGCCGGCGCGCTCGATGCGCATTTGGATCACGTCCGGGCGGCCGATCAGCACCGGCTGGGCCAGCCCCTCGTCGCGCACTGCCTGCACCGCGCGCAGCACGCGCTCGTCCTCGCCCTCGCAATAGACCACGCGCCGCGGACTTTGCTTGGCGGCCGAAAACACCGGCTTCATGACGAAACCGGAGTGATAGACGAAGTTGTTGAGCTGCTCGCGGTAGGCGTTCAGGTCGGCAATCGGCCGCGTCGCGACGCCCGAATCGGCTGCCGCCTGCGCCACGGCCGGCGCGATCTTGACGATCAGGCGCGGATCGAAAGGCTTGGGGATCAGGTATTCCGGGCCGAAGGCGAGCGCCGCGCCGCCGTAGGCCAGCGCCACGACGTCGGAGGTCTCGGCCTGCGCCAGTTCGGCGATCGCGCGCACGGCCGCCAGCTTCATCTGTTCGGTGATCGTCGTCGCGCCGGCATCGAGCGCGCCGCGGAAGATGAAGGGGAAGCACAGCACGTTGTTGACCTGGTTCGGGTAGTCCGAGCGGCCGGTCGCGATGATCGCGTCGTCGCGCACCGCCTTCACCTCCTCGGGCAGGATCTCCGGCGTCGGATTGGCCAGCGCGAGAATCAGCGGCCGCGCCGCCATCTTGGCCGCCATCTCCCGTTTCAGCACGCCGCCGGCCGAGAGGCCGAGGAAGACGTCCGCCTCCGCGATGACCTCGCCGAGCGTGCGCGCCGCGGTCTGCTTCGCGTAGCGCGCCTTGATCGGATCCATCTCCTGCGGCCGGCCCGCGTAGACGACACCGTGGATGTCGGTGACCCAGATGTTCTCGATGCGCACGCCGAGGTTCACCAGCAGGTCGAGGCAGGCCAGCGCGGCGGCGCCGGCGCCCGCGGTGACGAGCTTGATGTCCTCGATCTTCTTGCCGACGAGTTTCAAGCCATTGAGGACAAAGGCGCCGACGACAATGGCCGTGCCGTGCTGGTCGTCGTGGAAGACCGGGATGCGCATGCGCTCGCGGAGCTTCGCTTCGATGGTGAAGCACTCGGGCGCCTTGATGTCCTCGAGGTTGATGCCGCCGAAGGTCGGTTCCAGCGCGGCGATCATGTCGATCAGCTTGTCCGGATCGGGTTCGGCGAGCTCGAGGTCGAAGACGTCGATGCCGGCGAACTTCTTGAACAGGACGCCCTTGCCTTCCATCACCGGCTTGGCGGCCAGCGGGCCGATGTTGCCGAGGCCCAGCACGGCCGTACCGTTGGTGACGACGCCGACGAGGTTGGCGCGCGCGGTGAGCCGGCTCGCTTCGGCAGGATTGGCGACGATGGCGTTGCAGGCGGCCGCCACGCCCGGCGAATAGGCCAGCGCGAGGTCGCGCTGGTTGGTCAGGCCCTTGGTCGGCACGACCGAAATCTTGCCGGGGGCCGGGCTGGCGTGATATTCGAGGGCCGCCGCCGCCAGATCCTTGCCCTCTTCGTTATGGTCTCCGCTCATGGTCGCAGCTTTGTCATTGGAATCGCGCAATCTTACTCCGCCCGCGCGGAGCGACTCCCCGCGGCTGCGCGAAAATCGCGCTACAAGATCTACAAGCTCAAGGAGGCGCTCGACGCGCTGCAGGGCCGGCGCAAGACCGCGCGGAAGAAA
>CAZPIE010000126.1:0-4331 GCA_964586275.1 uncultured Methyloversatilis sp.
GGCGCCGTCCCGCCAGCGCCGACTTTCAGAAGCTGTAGCGCACTTCCGAGTAGAGCCGGTCGCGGTTGTCGTACTGGCCGAAGAGGCCGGTGGGCGGCCCCTTGAAGATGTCGATGCCGGCCAGCAGGCGCCAGTTCTTCTCGAAGTTCCACTGTACGCGCGGACGGAACAGCCAGTCGCTGCGGTTCAGGCTGGAAATGAAGGTGGCTTGCGCTTCCCAGCGGTTGCCAAGTTTTGTATTGAAGTAGAGGCTGTAGCCGTTCTCGCGCTTGTCCAGGATGATGCGTGGATCGTGGTCGAAGAACACGCGCTGGAACAGTTGCGCATTGAAGCGGCTGTCGGCCGGCAGGGTGAAGTCGAGGCCGGCCGCCCAGTCGAGCGTGTTTTGCGCGACCAGGCCGTCGGCATCGGTCGGATCGGGCACGCCGAACTTGCGTCCGCGCGTATGCACGCCTTCGCCCTTGAGCACGATGCTGCCGAAATCCTTGGTCAGCGTGCCGCCGACCTGGGTGATGCGGTCATGACGAGGCTCGAAGTAGACGATGGGCCCGACGATCTCGCGATAGAAGGTGGGCTGGATGTCCATGCTGCGGTAGAGGAAGCCGGACAGATCCCAGCCGCTGCGGAGCATTGAAACGCGGAGGCCAAAGTTGCCGTTGTCGAGGCTGCGGCCGGGCTTGACTTCGTTGCGATAGATCGCGCCGGGGACAACGTGTGGATAGAATTCGGCGCCCGGCTTGCCGATGTTGTCGTAGGTCGCCACGGGGACCCACAACAGTTCGGCGTGGAAGTCGCCCTTGAAGTATTCGGCGCGTGCCGCCCATTGCGGCGTGCGCAAGGAGTCGAATTCGGGCAGGATGAATTCGCGCAGGTCGCGCGCCGAAACGACATCGGCGAAGAACAGGCCGACCATCTCGCCCCAGACCACATGCTGACGGCCGAGGCGGAACTCCCAGTCGCCGGCGTTGATGTCGAGGTAGGTTTCGCGTAGCGCGGCGGTGGCGCGCTGGTTGCGTTCCACCGCGCCTGGGTAGAAGTTGTCCTCGACATGGAACACGGCGTCGTAATCGAGGCGCACGCTGGCTTTCCATTTCATGCCGCCGCCGAGCCTGCCCTGGCTGCCGATCTCGCCGCGCGTGCGCAGTTTCGACCAGTGGGTCGGAGCGTCGAGCGTGCGGGCCAGTTCGAACTGCACGAAGCCCCTGAGACCCGGGCTGCCGCTTCTTCCGCTATCGCCCGGTGTCGCGGCCTTGGCTTTGGGTGCGTCGTCGAGGTCTCCGAACAGCGCGTCCCTGGAATCGGCCAGGCCAACCTGGGAAGCCAGCATCAGGATCGGCAATGCCGTGGCCAGCGTGGCTGTGCGCCATTTCGACTTGTGCGTCATGTTCATTCTCCGCTGTCTTCCGAGTGTTGAATGCGGGCGGCGATCCATTTGCCGTCGCGCCGGATGCCGAGTGCCTGCACCCGGCCGTCCTCGACTTGCACGAGCCGATCCGCCATGTCGACCACGCGGCGGTCGTGGGTCGAAAAGATGAAAGTGGTTTTCAGCTGTTCGTTGATTTTCTTCATCAGGCGCAGGATGCCGACGCCGGTCTTTTTATCGAGATTCGCCGTCGGTTCGTCGGCCAGCACGATGCTCGGCGAGCCGGCCAATGCGCGGGCGATCGCGACGCGCTGGCGCTGGCCGCCGGAGAGCTGGTTCGGCCGGTTGTTCTTGCGGTCGGTGAGGCCGACGACGTTCAGGAAGTAATCGACCCGTTCGTTGCGCTCGGCGGGTGACAGATCGGTCCGCTGCAGCAGCGGATACTCGACGTTTTCCGCCGCCGAGAGGACGGGCAGCAGGTTGAAGGTCTGGAAGATGAAGCCGATCGATTTAAGCCGCAGGGCCGCGAGCTGGTTGTCGCTCATCCCGCCGACGTTCTGCTCGTTGATGTAAATACTGCCGCTGGACGGCCGGTCGATGCAGCCGATGAGGTTCAGCAGCGTCGTCTTGCCGCTGCCGGACGGGCCGGCGATGGCGAGAAAAACACCCGGCTGCACGGACAGCGAGATATCATTGACCGCGCGCACCCGCTGTTCCCCCAGCAGGTAGTCCTTGCAGACGTTTTCGACACGGACGACATTCATGAGCGTGGACAATAGCAAGCCGGAGGAAGTCAGAGTAAATGGATATCGCCGAATATTATGCCAAAGCCAAGCTTCTTCTCCTTGCAATAGGGCTTGGATTCCACGGCATTTGCCTCGCCCAGGAGGCGCGGGAGGTTGATCCCGAAGCCCAGGCGATCGTCGAAAAGGCCGACCAGATCCGTTTCCCTGCCGAGGGATTCCAGGTCGATGTCGCCATCACCACCACCCTGGCCGACAAGACGACTGACCATCATAAATACCGGGTGTTGTCGAAAGGCAACGAAAACAGCGTCGTCATGGTGACCGAGCCGGCCTCCGAGCGCGGCCAGATCATGCTGATGAAGGGCCGCGACCTGTGGGTGTTCATGCCGGAGGTGTCGCAGCCGATCCGCCTGTCGCTGGCGCAGCGGCTGACGGGGCAGGTGGCCAACGGCGACCTGGCGCGGGCGAACTTCGCCGGCGACTATTTCCCGCGCATCGTCGGCAGCGAAACCGTCGGCAACGAGCACTATCATGTCCTGGAGCTCAAGGCGGTGGATCGCGGCGTGACCTACCAGCGCGTGATGTACTGGGTGAACAAGAAGAACCACTGGCCCCTGAAAGCGGAGTTCTACTCGCTGTCGAATCGCCTGCTGAAGCGCTGCAGCTACGAGAACTACCAGATGCTGGCCGGCAAGCTGCGGCCGACGCGCCTGGTCATGGAAGATGCCCTGAAAGCCGGCGAGCAGTCGGTGCTCGAATACCAGGGCATGAAGCTGCGCGACCTGCCGGACAGGATCTTCACCAAGGAATACCTGAAAAAGCTCGAATGAGCCGCAATGACGCCGCTTCGGCGCCGTCCCGTCGGCGCCGATTTTTCGATGGGCGCGACAGGCATCGGGTATCATTGAGCATATTCGTTCCCGAGGAAATTCCGGCATGATCACATCGGCGATGGGGCACACGTTCCGCACCGACACCTTCCTGCAGGCGGTATTCGATTTCGGCTTCGTGTTCGTCGGCATCCTCATCGCCGTGATGTGGGTCGGCAACGACCTGCCGTTCGACATGAAGCTGGTCGCCCTCTACGCGGCGATCCTCGCGCTGGTGATGCTGGCGATCAACGCCTGGCTGGGCTTCTACCAGCGCATCCATGATCGCACCATCGAGGATTCGCGCGCGCGCGCGGTGCTCTCCCTGCACCTGTCGATTCCGGTCGCCTACGTCATCTTCATGATCCTGCCCTCGATCGAGGGGAACCGCTTATTCCTGGAGTTGTCCGGCATGGCGGCGCTGTTCGGCATGCTGAGCTATCGCGTGATGGCCTCGCACCGGCGCGCGCGCGCGCTGGTGACGCTGCGCCTGCTGATCTTCGGCGCGGGCAAGGAGGCGGCCTCGGTGGCCGCCTCGCTGAGCAAGGAAGACCAGACCGTGCGCGTCGTCGGCTTCTACCCGGGGGCCGCCGACGAGCCGGTCGCCGTGCCCGAGCATCTGGTGATTCCCCGCGACAAGGGCATCGTCGATGTGGTTGGCGAACTGAAGGTCGACGAGATCGTGGTCGCCATCGGCGAGCGGCGCGGCGGGCGCATGCCCCTGCGCGAGCTGCTCGACTGCCGTTTGTCGGGCGTGCTGGTGCTCGACATGTCCAGCCATTTCGAGCGCATGCTCGGCCAGATCCGCCTCGATGCCCTGCGCGCCGGCTGGCTGATCTTTGGCGGCGGTTTCCGCCAGGGTACGGCACGTACCGTGGTCAAGCGGATCTTCGACATCATCACGGCAACGCTCCTGCTGATCCTGTTCGCGCCGCTGATGCTGGTCACCGCACTGCTGATCGTCATCGAGGACGGTTTCCCCATCCTGTACCGGCAGGAGCGGGTGGGCCTGAACGGCCGCCTGTTCAACGTGATCAAGTTCCGCAGCATGCGCAAGGATGCCGAGAAGGACGGCACGCCGCGCTGGGCCAGCAAGAATGACGATCGCGTGACGCGCGTCGGCCGGATCATCCGCAAGTTGCGCGTCGACGAGCTGCCGCAGCTGTTCTCGGTGCTGTCCGGCGACATGAGCATGGTCGGACCGCGCCCCGAGCGCGCCTATTTCGTCGATCAGCTCACGAAGGAAATTCCGTTCTACGCCGTGCGCCACAGCGTCAAGCCGGGCGTCACCGGCTGGGCGCAGGTGCGCTATCACTACGGCTCGTCGGTCGACGATGCCGCGCAGAAGCTGCA
>CAZPIE010000127.1:0-4279 GCA_964586275.1 uncultured Methyloversatilis sp.
TCAGGAACATCCTCACCGAGATGTCGACCTGATCGGCCGCAACTGCAAACGACAAACCCCGCTCCGGCGGGGTTTGTCGTATATCGCCACCCGCGCCGACCCATCGCAGTCCCATTTTTCCGCGCCCCCGACAACTCCGGGACGTATGCGGGCTCGGGAAGCGATTCCCGTACTTGGCATAAGGCGATTAATTGCCTTGATCGATTCCGAAGCCCCTGTAATAATGCTCCTCGGGAATTCCCCAGTAGGAAACATGGCCCCGCCGGGCACTTTGAATCTTTGTGACAGAAGGAGTAAGCATCGATGAATAAAAACAGAAACGCCCTGCTCGTGTTCGCCCTGTGTAGCTTGGCCGGTAGCGCACTGGCCAACGATCCCGATCATGGTCGGAACATGGCGGCAGCCTGTGCCAGCTGCCACGGCACCAACGGCAAGAGCCTCGCTGGCATGGAAGCGCTGGCAGGCTACCCGAGAGACAAGATGATCAAGAACATGCGCGATTTCCGCTCGGGCGCCAAGCCCGCCACGCTGATGCACCAGCTCGTCAAAGGCTACAACGACGCCCAGATCGAGGCCATTGCGACCTTCTACGCTGCCCAGAAATAAGGATACCGACCATGACCTTCAAACGACGCGAATTTCTCAAGATCTCCGCGGCCTCCGCTACTCTGGCTGGCGTCGGCGGCCTTGCCGGATGCGCCGGTGCCGGAAAGGGCTCCGGCCACGTGGTTGTCATCGGCGGCGGCTTTGCTGGCGCCACCGCCGCAAAATACATCCGCATGTGGTCGGAGGGCGGGATCGCCGTCACCCTGATCGAGCGCAACCCCGAATTCGTCTCCTGCCCGATGTCCAACATGGTGATTGCCGGCGTGCGCAAGCTCGAACAGATCACCCTCGGCTACGACGGACTCAAGAAGCATGGCGTGCGCGTGGTGCGCGGCGAGGTTACCGCCGTCGATCCGGCCAAACGCACGGTCAAGCTCGCCAACGGCGACAGCATCGGCTACGACCGGCTCGTGGTTTCGCCCGGTATCGACTTCATGTGGGACAGCGTACCCGGCCTGACGCCAGAACTGGCCAACACCCGTTACTTCCATGGCTGGCGCGCCGGCGCCCAGACGGTCGGCCTGCGTCGGCAATTGGAAGCCATGCCCGATGGCGGTGTCTTCGCGATCGCGATCCCGGAAGTGCCCTACCGCTGCCCCCCCGGGCCCTACGAGCGCGCCTGCCTCGTGGCCCACTATCTCAAGACACACAAGCCGAAGTCCAAGCTCCTGATCGTCGATTCCAACCCCGATGTCCAATCGAAGAAGGCGCTGTTCATGGCGGCCTGGAAAGACCTGTACCCCAACATCATCGAATACCGCCCCGACCACGAAATCGAATCCCTCGATGCCGCCTCGGGCACGCTCAAGTTCAAGGATCAGGGCCCGCTGAAGGCCGATGTGCTCAATATCATCCCGGCGCAGCGTGCCGGAGACATCGCCCGCCAGGCCGGCCTGATCACGGTGGGCAAACGCTGGTGCGGCGTCGACTGGCGCTCCATGGAGTCGGTGGCACAACCCGGCATCCATGTCCTCGGCGACGCCACCCAGCCGGCACCGGGCATGCCCAAATCGGGCCACATGGCCACCCAGCATGCCAAGATCGCCGCGGCAGCCGTCGTCAACCTTCTGAACGGTCGCGAACTGCCGGCTCCGATCGTCGTCGCCAATACCTGCTACAGCTTCGTCGATGACAAACGGGCAGTGCATGTCGCCTCGGTGCACAGCTACGACGCCGCCGAAAAGACTTACAAGGCCGTCCCCGGCTCGGGAGGCGTGTCGACCGCGCGCAACGAGATCGAAGGCAAATACGGCTGGGCCTGGGCGCAGAACATCTGGGCCGACGCCTTGCTCTGAACTAGCGTCCAGAGCACGCCTAACGGCCGCCCGCGGGCGGCCGTATTTTTGGCAAAGCCCGAATCAGGCGTTCACTCGAGCCCGCTCATGAAATCGGAAACCGCCACGGTTTCCAGTTCGCTCAACTTGGTGGCGATCGAATGCATCACCGCGTTGTCGTTGGTACGGACGCGCTGGTTGAATTCCTTGAGCTGGGTTTCGAGATATTGGGCGTTTTGACCTGCCAGGCGCGGCAGCTGGGCGGTGCCATGCCCTTTGGGGCCATGGCAGCTCGCGCAAGAGGGAACGCCGGAGAATTTGTTACCCTTTTCATAGATGTATTTCCCGATTGCCGCCAGATCCGGTTCGCTCGACGGATGAGGTTGAACCTTTTTTTCGGCGTAATACTTTGCGATGGCGATGATTTCATCATTCTTGAGCTCGGCCGCCATGGCATTCATGGTCGTTCCCTTGCGACGGCCATCGCGGAAATCCTTGAGTTGCTTCGCCATGTATTCGGGGTGCTGGGCCGCCAGGCGGGGAAATACCGGGCTCGCGCTTTCCCCCTCGATACCGTGACACAGCGCACAGTTGCCGGTGAGGATTTCGTTAACCCGGTCGGGATTGGCGGCAGCTACCGTGGGCAGTAAAAGTGCCAGGACGGCCGACAGAAGGTTGTTTTTCACTGAGTGCTCCTCGTGTTCTTTTGTTCAGGGATGGGACAAGGATTTTAGCGCGAAGTTTGAGACGACTCTGGATAGAGTGGTGCCCCCGGTCGGGTTAGCCCTTGCCGGTGCTGCCGAAGCCGCCCGCGCCGCGGTGCGATTCCTCGAACGTGTCGACGATGTTGAAGGCGACCTGCACTACCGGCACCACCACCAGTTGCGCGATGCGATCGAGCGGGTTGAGCGAAAACACCTCGTAGCCGCGATTCCAGAGCGAGACGAAGATCTCGCCCTGGTAGTCCGAATCGATCAGCCCGACCAGATTGCCGAGCACGATGCCGTGCTTGTGGCCCAGGCCGGAACGCGGCAGGATCATCGCCGCCAGGCCCGGATCGGCAAGGTGGATCGCGATGCCGGCGGGAATCAGCTTCGTCTCGCCCGGCAGTACGCGCATCGGCGCCTCGATGCAGGCGCGCAGGTCCATGCCTGCCGCGCCCGGCGTGGCGTAATGGGGTGCGTGTTCGCCCTTGGCGTCCTTGAGGCGGGCATCGAGAATCCGGACGTCGATCACTGGCATCGAATCATCTCCGCAATGTGTTTCACGATCGCACGCGCGATGCTCAGCTTGTCTCCGGGTGGCAGCGGATGCGCGCCGGTGGCGTCGAACAGGGTGACGACATTGGCGTCACCCCCCATGCCATCCTGGACGAGATTGCCGACGACGAGTGGCAGCTTCTTGGCTTGCCGCTTGCCCTCGGCATAGGTTGCCAGGTCACGGCTCTCGGCGGCGAACCCGACGCAGAATGGTGCGTCGGCGCGCACCGCCACCTCGGCAAGGATGTCCGGATTGGCGACGAGTTCGAGCGTCAGCGTGGCGGCACCCTTCTTGATCTTGTGCTCGGCGGCTGATGCCGGGCGGTAGTCGGCCACTGCCGCGACGGCGATAAAAATGTCCGCCGGCAATGCGTTCAGATTGGCCAGCACCGCCGCGCGCATCTGCTGGGCGCTCTGCACGTCGATGCGCGTCACGCCGGCCGGTGTGGGCAGGCACACCGGGCCGCACACTGCCGTCACGCCGGCGCCGACTTCCGCACAGGCGCGTGCGAGGGCGAAGCCCATCTTGCCGGAGCTGATGTTGGTCAGGCCGCGCACCGGGTCGAGCGGCTCGTAGGTCGGCCCCACGGTCAGCAGCACGCGCTTGCCGGCCAGAATTTTCGGCTGGAAGAAGGCGATCAGCGCAGCGCAGAGTTCGGCGGCTTCGAGCATGCGCCCTTCACCCACCTCGCCGCAGGCCTGCTCGCCGCTTGCGGGGCCGAGGATGGCCACGCCATCGGCACGCAACTGCCCGACATTGCGCTGCGTCGCCGGGTTCTCCCACATCTGGCGATTCATCGCCGGCGCGACGAGCAGCGGACAATCGCGCGCGAGACAGAGCGAGGACAGCAGATCATCGGCAAAACCGTGCGTGAGCTTGGCGATGAAGTCGGCGGTCGCCGGGGCGACGATCACGGCATCGGCCCCGCGGGTCAGGTCGATGTGCGCCATGCCGCCAGACACGCCGGGCTGCGGCGCCTCCCACAGCGAGGCGCACACCGGCCGGCCGGTCAGCGCCTGGAAGGTCAAGGGCGCGACGAAGCGCATCGCCGCCTCCGTCATGACGACATCGACCGCCGCACCGGCCTTGCCCAGCAGGCGGGCGAGTTCGCAGGCCTTGTAGGCCGCCACGCCGCCGGT
>CAZPIE010000128.1:0-4233 GCA_964586275.1 uncultured Methyloversatilis sp.
TCCGCCAGGGATTCCTCCAGCAGCGCCAGCAGCGGCAGCGCGCGCTGCGTCAGGCTGACGGCGGGGCGCGTGCCGCCGCCCTCGGCCGTTTCGGTGCCGCGCTCCTCGTCCTGCACCAGCCGGAGGTGGCGTTCCCTGTCCTCCTCGATCGCCGCCTTGAGCCGCGCGATCGCTTCCGGCAGCTGCTCGACCGTGACGATGCCTTTGGGTCCGGCATCCTTGCCCATCAGTGCCATCAGGCGCTGCGCGACGTCGCCGAAATAGATCACGTCGGCGCCGGCGGCGGACTTGAAGGTGACGATCACAGCAGACGGTCCGACGAATAGGCGAGATGGCCCTCGGTGAGCGTGTAGCGCACTTCGCCCAGCAATTCGCGGCCGAGGAAGGGCGTGTTCTTGCCCTGGCTCTTGAGCCGTGCGCGGCTGACCGTGAATTTCGCGGCAGGGTCGAAGACGCAGATGTCGGCGACCGCGCCGGGAGCGATGCAGCCGCAGCCAGCGCTCAGGCCGAGCACGCGCGCCGGTCCGCTGGTGATGGGGGCGAGCGCTTGCGGCAGCGGGAGCTGACGCTCCGCGGCCCACTTGAGCGTCAGCGGCAGCAGCAGTTCGAGGCCGGTGGCGCCGGCCTCGGCCTCCTCGAAAGGTTGCTGCTTGGCGTCGTCGTCAACCGGGGTATGGTCGGAGATCAGCACGTCGATGCTGCCGTCGGCCAGTCCTGCCGACAGCGCGTCGCGGTCCGCGGCGGCGCGCAGCGGCGGGTCGAGGCGGGCATGGGTATCGAAGAAGCCGATGTCGCCATCGCACAGGTGCAGGTGGTTGATCGTGATGTCGCAGGTCACGGGCAGACCGTCGGCGCGCGCGGCGCGGATCAGCGCCAGGCCGGCCGCCGAGGAAACCCGGCGGATGTGCAGCCGTGCGCCGGTGGCGGCCGCCAGCTGGAGGATCGTCGCCAGCGCGACGGTTTCCGCCACGACCGGAATGCCGGCGAGGCCCAGCCGCGCCGCTACGGCGCCGTCGTGGGCGACGCCGCCCTGGCTCAGGTGCGCATCCTGCGCCTGCAGCCAGACCGGGAAATCGAAGGTCGCCGCGTACTGCATCGCGCGCATCAGCACCTGCGTATCGACCACCGCGACGCTGGCCTGGCCGAAGGCGATGCAGCCGGCCTCGGCGAGTTCGGCCATCTCGGTGAGCCGCTGGCCCTTGAGGCCGACGGTCAGCGCGCCGACCGGGTGCACCTGCGCGAAACCCGGCTGGCGCGCGCGGTGCTTGAGCATCTCGACGAGGCCCGGTTCGTCGAGCGGCGGATCGGTGTCGGGCGGGCAGACCAGGCGCGTGATGCCGCCCGCCGCCGCCGCCGCCATTTCGGATTCGAGCGTGGCCTTGTACTCGAAGCCGGGCTCCCTCAGCCTGGCCGCCAGGTCGATGAGGCCGGGGCAGACGACGCAGCCGCTGGCGTCGAGCACCGCCTCGGGCTGGAAGCCGCGCGGCGCCGTCTCGCCAACGCCGACGATCCGGGCGCCGGCGACATGGACGCTGGCGGGCTTGTCCAGGCCGCTGGACGGATCGACGACGCGGCCGTTCCTGATCTCGATTTTCATTGGGCGCCTCCGCTCGTCCCTGCCAGCATGCTCATCACCGCCATGCGCACCGCGATGCCGAACGTCACCTGCGGCAGGATCACCGCCTGGCGGCCGTCGGCGACGGCGGAGTCGATCTCGACGCCGCGGTTCATCGGCCCCGGATGCATGACGATGGCGTCGGGCTTGGCGAGCGCGAGCTTCTCGGGCGTCAGGCCGTAGGACTTGAAGTATTCCTGCGGGCTCGGCAAGAGCGCGCCCTGCATGCGTTCGTTCTGCAGGCGCAGCATCATCACGACGTCAGCGCCGCGCAGGCCCTCGGCCATATCGTGGCAGACGCGCAGCGGCGCGTTGGGGATCATTTGCGCGGCGGCCGTCGGCAGCAGCGTTCGCGGGCCGACCAGGCGGATGTCCGGCACGCCGAGGGTCGCCAGCGCGTGCAGCTGGCTGCGCGCGACGCGCGAATGCAGGATGTCGCCCACCACCGCCACCGCCAGCTTCGTGAAGTCCTTCTTGTAGTGGCGGATCGTGAACATGTCGAGCAGCCCCTGCGTCGGGTGCGCGTGGCGGCCGTCGCCGGCATTCACGACATGGATGTGGCTGCGCTGCGTCGCGGCGAGGTGCCGGGCGATCAGGTAGGGTGCGCCCGAGGAGGCGTGGCGCACGACGAACATGTCGGCCTGCATCGCCGCGAGGTTGTCGATCGTGTCGAGCAGGCTCTCGCCTTTTGCCGCCGACGAGGTGTTGATGTTGAGGTTGATGACGTCGGCCGAGAGGCGCTTGGCGGCGATCTCGAAAGTGGTGCGCGTGCGCGTCGAGTTCTCGAAGAACAGGTTGAACACGCTCTTGCCGCGCAAGAGCGGCACCTTCTTCACTTCGCGCTCGGCCACCGCCGTGAAGGGTTCGGCGCGGTCGAGGATGCCGTGCAGGATCTCGCGCGGCAGACCTTCGAGCGAGAGCAGGTGGATCAGCTCGCCATGGTCGTTCAGTTGCGGGTTTCTCATTTCTCCCCCAGGCTGAAGCTCAATTTTCCGTCCGGGCCGCGCTGCAGGTCGAAGCTCTGGCTGGCGGGCAGCGGCTTGGACAGGGTGTAGGCGCACCAGGTCGCGGCGATCGGCAGCTCGCGGCCGCCGCGATCGACCAGCACCGCCAGATCGACGCGCCCCGGCCGGCCGTAGTCGAACAGCTCGTTGAGCGCGGCGCGGATCGTGCGGCCGGTGTAGAGCACGTCATCGACGAGGATCAGGTGCGCGCCCTCGACATCGTCCGGCAGGTGCGTGGGGCGGCCGGCGGCCTTGAGGCCGTTGCCGAGGTGGTGGTCGTCGCGGTGGAAGGAGGTGTCGATGCTGGCGCGCGGCGTGGCCAGCCCGAGCGCGGTGTGCAGGGCCTCGGCAACCCACACGCCGCCGGTATGGATGCCGACGAGCACGGTGTCCGGGGTGATCGCCGGCTTCAGCAGCGCGACGAGGCGGTCGATCAATTCAGGAACGGGCGGCAGTGTTTGCATGCTGTTGGTCGAACCAGGCTTGGAGAATGACGGCGGCGGCCTCGGCATCGAGGCGCGCCTTGCGTTTGTCGCCTGTCGGGCGTGCCGCGGCGACGGCGGAGGAGTAGCGCTCGTCGACGAGTTCCACGGGCAGGCGGTAGCGGCCTGCCAGCTGGCGGGCGAAGCGCTCGCAGCGGGCGGCGAATTCATGGGGCGCTTCCCGGTCGGCATGCGCCGGGCGGCCGACGACGAGACGGGCGGGCTGCCATTCCCCGACCAGCTTGCCGATGGCGGCGAAGCGTTGTTCGCCGGTTTCCGCCTCGAGGGTGGTCAGGGCGCGCGCACTGGCCAGCAGGGTTTCGCCGATGGCAACCCCTATCCTTTTCTCCCCGAAGTCGAAGGCCATCACCATTTCGGAATGGGCCCACCCCGAAGACGCAGCTTCGCTGCGTCCTCCCCTCAAGGGGCAAGAAAACTCGGGGCGGCCCGTCGTTTTCTCTTCAGGCATGGCCGGCGACGTCGGACAGCCGCGCGAAGTCGACGCCGAGCAGCTGCATCGCCGCCGGCAGGCGCTCCTCGGGCGGCAGGGAAAAGATGATGTCCGGGCGGGCGGCGACGGTGAGCCAGGCGTTCTGCGACAGCTCCCATTCGAGCTGGCCGGCGGCCCAGCCGGCATAGCCGAGCGAAACGAGCACGTCCTGCGGCTCGCCGGCGTCGCTCATCGACTGGAGGATGTCGCGCGAGCTGGTCAGGCCGACCTCGGGGGTGACGTGCAGCGTCGATTGCCAGTTGCCCACCGGACGGTGCAGCACGAAGCCGCGGTCGGTCTGCACCGGGCCGCCGAAATACACCGGCAGGTCGCGATACTTGGCCTGGTGCCCGCCCTGCGCCAGCGGTACGCTGACGCGTTCGAACAGCGAACCGAGCCTGATCTCGAGCGGCTTGTTGATGATGATGCCCAGCGCGCCCTCGGCATTGTGCTCGCAGAGGTAGGTCAGGCTGCGCGCGAAATTCGGATCGGTCATGGCTGGCATGGCGATCAGGAAATGATTCGCGAGGCTGGTGGGTTCGAAGTTGCGGGCGGCGTCGCTCATGATGTGACGGCCATTGTAATCTCTCGCCATGGAAAATCCCTCGCCCGCCCTCGTCTGGTTTCGCCGCGACCTGCGCG
>CAZPIE010000129.1:0-4228 GCA_964586275.1 uncultured Methyloversatilis sp.
CGATGACGAATTCGCAGTCGATCTTCTTTTCCGCGAGGACGATGCGGGTTTTGCGGACATACGGGCTGGTGAGCGATCCGAGCAGTTTCATGGAGCAGTGCCGCTAATGCGATATGACGAATCCTATCATCGCACAGGCGGGAATTTCATGGCATAGTGTGAAGCAATGCCCCGATAAATGCCGGCAATCAGTACGCGAAAATCCGCGCGCCTGCCGCCGTCTCGATGGCGAGCGGACCGAACCAGGTCGCCGCATCCGCTTTGGTCCAGACGCCCACATGGCCGCGGATCGGGGCATCCGCGTGGTACACGACGAGTACCTGCCCATCGACGCTGCAGCGGATCATGCGATCCGTGATCTCCGCACGCAGCCGGTACCAGCGGCCCGACCTGACGACGAGCGCAGCCCTGCCGCGCTCGCTGCGCTTGCCGTTGATGAATTCGAACAGGATGGCGTTGTGTTCGAGGGCGTTGATGCGGAAGACGAAATAGTTCGCCGCATTCTTCAGGCCGAAGATGATCCCGCCGGCCCGGTCGATGATGCCGCCCTCGGGCATCAGGTCGACCGTGATGCTGCCATCCCCCATCTCGCTGTTCCTGGCGATTGCCAGGGGAAAGTAGAAATAGGCACCGATGCTGTCGAGCAGTTCCCGGTACGAGGTGCCGATGGTCTTGCCGACCAGTCCGGCCAGCGCGCCAGCGCCGGGTTGCGCCGCCGAACGGCCGCTTTGATGGAGGCAGACGATGCCGTCGCGCACGCGGCGCGTCCAGTGCCCCTGCTGCGTATAAAAGTTGTCCGGATGATCCGCGTCGCGCGGCTGGAGGAAATCGTAGTCGCCCGCCATGAAGGCGTCCGCAAAGGTGCTTACGTCATCCTCGTTCGCGAGCGTCATGTCGAGCAATCGGCAGCTGGCGAGCAGCCGGCCGAGCTGGTCGAGCCGCTCCTGGGTCGCTTCCGGTCCATGTCGGTTGAAGGATGCCTCGATGAGGTCGCCCTGCAGTTCGATCTGGAAGCCGAGCCGTTCGAGCACCGTGCCGAGGAAGCGGACGCGCAGCGCACGCCCGAAAAAGTTGCCGGCGCCGCCGGCGAACTGCAGGGTGACGTAATTATGGCTGGCATCGGCGCCGCACAGCGCATCGACTGTCGCGAAGTGGTAACCGAACTTCGCGCTGAAGTTCATGTAGTCGTGAGATGCCAATACATAACTGTCGCCGCCCGGTTCCGGCCCGAGTTCGGAAGTGGCGATCGAGGCCATCAGCGACATGAAACGGCTGGCAGCGAAGTTGATCGTGCCTGCCCAGCTGATGCCGGGATGCGTCATGCCTTGCCAGATCGCTTGCAGGGGGACCGAAGCGAAGTCTTCCGGCACGATTGCCTTGCGCCCCGTGCGCGATGGGTGTGATGGGCGCAGGCCGCCGCCGAGGTCGATGACATGAACCGCGAGCGGCAGGTGCGTCGTCACCTTGACGGCCGCGCCGGCGCCGTCGGCGTCGGAAGAGAGGTCGAACATCGCGCGCATCGCATGTTCGTGGCAGAAACGGATCACGTCGTGGTAGCTATGGCAGTTGCCGGGCGTGAAATCGGGAGAGCGGCTGTCGGTCAGGTTGAGCGGTGCCACGCGATCGAGTTGGGCGCGGAGTTTCCGGTGCGCCGGGCTGCCGACATAGCGCTTGCGCGCGGGGCGCAGGCGCTCGCGAAAGCGGTCGGGCGTGCCGCGTACCACGGCAACCCGGTTGCCGGCGACCACGGTGACTTGATCGCCCTGCACGAGCGCGCGCGTCGCGCCCGCGCTTCCCATGATCGCCGGGATGCCGAACTCGCGCGCTACCGAGGCCAGGTGGCTGGTGATGCTGCCGACATCGGTGACGAGGGCGGCGATGCGTCCCATCACGGCGGCGAAGGCCGGCGCGGCGGTGCGGGTGACGAGAATTGCCTGATCGGGGATGGCGCTCAACGAACGCTCGTCGTGCGCGACATGGATCGTGCCGGCCGCAAGACCGCGCGCGGCCGCGATGCCATCGGACAGGAGGATGTCCAGGCCGGCCAGATCGTCGTCGGGGGCCGGCTCGGCTTGCGGCGCGAGATGCAGAGGGCGGGTCTGCAGGAAGTAGAGCCGGCCGGCGGCATCGATTGCCCACTCGATGTCCTGTGCGCTGCCTTCATGTGCCTCGATGCGAACCGCGCCGGCGCATAGTTGCCGCAGGACCGCGTCATCGAGCGAAGGCAGCGACTGGCGCTCCGCTTGCATGGCTTCCAGCCGGGTGCCGCCCGTCGCGAGCGGTATCAGCGCTGTGGATTTTTGCGCGATCCGCCGTGCCACGACGTCCCCCGACTGTTTGTCCACCAGAAATTCATCCGGCGTCGCGTTGCCGCCGACGAGCTGTTCGCCCAGCCCCCACAGGGAGCTGATCTTGACGTGCCGGTCGTTCAGCGCTTCCGGATCGAGCGAGTACATCACGCCGCTGGCCTTGGCGTCGATCATCGCGAGCCCGATCACGCACATCGGCGTGTCCGCGTCATCGAGGCCGAGCAGCTGGCGGTAGGAAATCGCACGCGGGGTGTATTTGCTCGCGACCACCTGCCTGAACGCGTCGGCCAGACCGGCGCGCGTGACGTTCAGGACGGTCGCATACTGTCCGGCGAACGACGCCGCGCCGTCCTCGCCCACCGCGCTGCTGCGCATGGCGATCCGGACGGCGTTGCAGGTCCTGGCTTCCAGCCCGGCATAGGCGGCGGCGATGGATTCCGCAAGGTCGGCTGGCAGGGCCGTTTCCAGGACCATCCGCCGGATCGTCGCGCTGCCGGCCTCCAGTCCGGCAAGGTCTGCGGGCGACAGTCGCGCCAGCTCGGCGCGAATCCTGTCGAGCAAGCCTTCCGTGGCAAGGAAGCGCGCGGTGGCGCCGGCGGTGATGACGAAACCTTCAGGCACCGGCAGGTGCAGCACGTTCTTCATCAGCGCCAGGCCCGCGGCCTTGCCGCCGATCCTTGCGTGCATGTCGGCGCCGATGCCTTCCAGCGGGAGAACATCCGCACTGTCTGGAACGCTGGTCTGCGGGGCAAGCACGCGCGCGATGTCGTCATCGATCGCCCGGCAGGCGTCGGCCAGTGCGGCGAAACGATCTCCGGTCAGCGCGTTCAGCGCCGCGACCAGCCCCCGCACATGTTCTCGCAATTGCCCATGATGGCTTGCCACGGTGCGCTGGTCGATCGGGTGGTCGCTGTAGTAGAGCTGTTCTAGCTCGGCCATGTGGCGCAGTGCGTCGCGATTGTGATTGAGCAGGGCGCGAAAATGCCGGTACTTGTCCTGGAGCGGTTGTTGCGTGCCGCCGCGCAGAGCGGCGATCTGCTTCAGCGCGAACAAGTTGCGCAGCTTCATTCCTCGCCACCCAGGTAGGGAAGAATTCTGGCGCGCATATCGTCGCGCAGCTTGCGGGTACGGTTGAGGTCGCCGATGCCGAAGAAGGGGCTGGTGAACGGGTCGTCGAAGGGCATGTGCTTGCGCCGCCCCGCGCCGGGGAATGCGGTACAGAACTCGTCCGCGCTCGAACACAGTGAGACGATCACGTCGAAGCGGCAGCCGAGAAACAGTTCGATGTGCTTGGGTTTGCTGCCGGTCGGTTCGATGCCGATCTCTTCGAGCGCCGTGGCGACGGGCTTCCAGAGCGGCATCGGAAACAGCCCGCCGGAAAAGGCAGCCCATTCCTTGCCGAGAAAGTGATTGGTGATGGCTTCGGCCATCTGCGAGCGCACGGCGTTGCCCGAACAGATGAAGAGTACCGTCTTGCGGCCCAGCGCCCGGGCGAGATGCCAGCGCACGATCTCGCGGTCGGGGATGCTGTGCGGCGTCAGGCAGGCGCTGCAGGCGATCTGGCCGTGCATCGGCAGGCAGGGGCGGACTAGGTTGCCGTCGATGAACAGGCGCGGCGAATTGACCGTGGCGTCGCTGCTTTGCTGAACCGGAAAGCTCTCCGGCAGGGCCAGCATTGCCAGGGCGAAGCTGAGTTCGCAGCGCAGCTCTTCGGCGGCGGTGCAGTTCGGTTGGGCGACGAGCCGGATTTCCATGGGGCCACTATACCGAGTCGGGTCGCACCGCGGAGGGCTGGCAGGCGCGCTGATAAAATGCGCGCTTTCCATCCGACGCCGTGCTTCCATGTCCACCTCCAGTCTTGGCGCCCTGACGGCGCTTTCCCCGCTCGACGGCCGCTATGCCGCCAAGGTCGAGCCGCT
>CAZPIE010000130.1:0-1654 GCA_964586275.1 uncultured Methyloversatilis sp.
CCGCGGCAAGGTCGATTGCCGCCTCTCTCTCCAGCCGAACGCGGCCGCCACGCCGCAGCTGGCGCCCAATCTCGCGCTCGTTCGGCAGCTCGCCGCGCTCGAAGCGCAGGTGCGCGAAGCGCTCGGCGCGGCCGCGCCGCTGTCGGTCGCCGAGGTGTTGCGCTGGCCGGGCGTGCTGGCCAGCGAGTCGATCGGTCCGGAACGCCTGCAAGCCGAGTGCCTTGCCCTGCTCGATGCCGTGCTGGCCGAGTTCCTCGCCAGCCGCGCGCGCGAGGGCGCGCGCCTCGCCGAGGTGCTGCGCGAGCGGGCGGCGCGTATGCGCGCGGCGGTGGCGCAGGTCGAGCCGCTGGTGCCCGTCGCCATCGCCGATTACACCGAGCGTCTCGCTACCAAGCTGCGCGAGGCGGTCGCCGCGCTCGACGAGGAGCGCATTCGCCAGGAGATCGGCGTGTTCGCCGCCAAGATCGACGTTGCCGAAGAACTTGCGCGCCTCGTCACCCATCTCAACGAGGTGGAACGGGTGCTCGCCAAGGGCGGCGCGGTCGGCAAGCGGCTCGATTTTCTGATGCAGGAACTCAACCGCGAGGCCAACACGCTCGCCTCGAAGTCCGTTTCCGCCGCCGTCACCGCGATCGCGCTCGAGCTCAAGCTGCTCATCGAGCAGATGCGCGAACAGGTCCAGAACCTCGAATGATGCCGATGATGCCGTTCCGCCAGCGCCGACTTTTCACATGACCATCACCTCTGCCCAACTCGCCGACCACGAAGCCACCGCCGGCACATTGTTCATCGTCTCCGCGCCTTCCGGCGCCGGCAAGACGACGCTCGTGCGCAAGTTGATGGCGCAGGACCCGACGATCCGCCATTCGGTGTCCTACACCACGCGCCCGCCGCGCCCGGCCGAGCGCGACGGCCATGACTACCACTTCATCGACATCCAGACCTTCCTGGCGATGCGCGAGCGCGGCGATTTCCTCGAATGGGCCGAGGTGCACGGCAATTTCTACGGTACCTCGAAGCGCTGGCTGCTCGCCGAGATGCGCGCCGGGCGCGACACGCTGCTCGAGATCGACTGGCAGGGCGCCCAGCAAGTGCGCGCGCTGATGCCGGACGCGGTCGGCATCTTCATCGCGCCGCCCTCGATCGCCGAGCTGGAACGCCGGCTGCGCACGCGCGGGCAGGACAGCGATGAGGTGATCCAGCGCCGCGTCGCGGCCGCGCTGGGCGAAATGCGGCATGTCGACGAGTTCGATTTTGTTATAATCAACAACGACTTGCAGGAAGCATTGGCGGACCTGGCCGCGGCAGTGAGGGCCTCGCGCCTCGGTTTCGCGCGGCAGCGCGTGCGCCATCCGGAAGTTTTCCGCTATCTTTCATCGTCTTGAGTTTCATCTTTCCGAACCGCAAAGGATTCCACATGGCTCGCGTCACCGTCGAAGATTGCCTGAAATACATTCCCAACCGCTTCAACATGACATTGGCGGCCACCTATCGCGCCCGCCAGATCGCCATGGGCAGCACGCCGCAGGTCGAGGTCGATCGGGACAAACCCACCGTGCTCGCGCTGCGCGAGCTGGCCGAAGGCAGGTACGGCGCGGAAATCCTGCACCGCAGCCAGAGCTGACGCCATGTGAGCGGGGACATTGATGCCGGC
>CAZPIE010000130.1:1754-4151 GCA_964586275.1 uncultured Methyloversatilis sp.
GCATCCGCCGGTCGACCTGGCTGAGGATCTCGAGCATTTTCTCGCCCAGCTGGCGAGCTACCTGAAGCCCGAAGATGTCGATCAGGTCGCGGCCGCCTATCATTTTTCCGCCAACGCGCATCGCGGCCAGTTCCGCACCAGCGGCGACCCCTATATCTCGCATCCCCTCGCCGTCGCCGAGACGCTCGCGCACTGGCGGCTCGACCCGCAGGCCCTGACCGCCGCCTTGCTGCACGACGTGATGGAGGACGCCGCCATCACCAAGGCGCAGATCGCGCAGGATTTCGGCAAGGTCACCGCCGAACTGGTCGATGGCGTCTCCAAGCTCGACCGCATCGAGCACCAGTCCTTCGAGGAGGCCCAGGCGGAGAACTTCCGCAAGATGCTGCTGGCGATGGCGCAGGACGTGCGCGTCATTCTCATCAAGCTCGCCGACCGGCTGCACAACATGCGCACGCTCGACGCCGTGCGCCCCGAGAAGCGCCGCCGCGTCGCGCGCGAGACGCTCGACATCTACGCGCCGATCGCCAACCGGCTCGGCCTCAACATGCTCTACCGCGAGCTGCAGGAACTGGCATTCCGCAACATCAATCCCATGCGCTACCGCGTGCTGGCCAAGGCGGTGCGCGCGGCGCGCGGCAACCGGCGCGAGGTGGTCGAGAAGATCCTCGCCGCGCTCGAGCAGCGGCTGGCCGGCGCGCACATCGACGCCGAGGTGATGGGCCGCGAAAAGCACCTCTACGGCATCTACCGCAAGATGCGCGACAAGCACCTGACGTTCTCGCAGGTGCAGGACATCTACGGCTTTCGCGTCGTGGTCGCCGACGTGCCGACCTGCTATCTCGTGCTGGGCGCGCTGCACGGCCTCTACAAGCCGGTGCCGGGCAAGTTCAAGGACTACATCGCGATCCCCAAGGCCAACGGCTACCAGTCGCTGCACACCACGCTGATCGGCCCCTACGGCATGCCGGTCGAGATGCAGATCCGCACGCGCGACATGCACCACGTCGCCGAGTCGGGCGTGGCCTCCCACTGGCTTTACAAGGATGCCGAGACGCTTTCCGAACTGCAACGCACCACGCACCAGTGGCTGCAGTCGCTGCTCGACCTGCAGACCGCGACCGTCGATTCCGCCGAGTTCCTCGAGCACGTCAAGGTCGACCTGTTCCCCGGCGAAGTCTATGTGTTCACGCCGGCCGGCAAGATCCTCTCGCTGCCGCGCGGCGCGACCGCGGTCGACTTCGCCTATGCCGTGCATACCGACATCGGCAACCGCTGCGTGGCTTGCAAGATCAACCACGAACATCTGCCGCTGCGCACCGAGTTGCGCAACGGCGATCGCGTCGAGATCATCACCGCGCCCAATGCCGCGCCGAACCCGAACTGGCTGGCCTTCGTCAAGACCGGCAAGGCGCGCGCGCAGATCCGTCATTTCCTCAAGACGAAGCAGAACGAGGAATCCGCCGCGCTCGGCGAGCATCTGCTGGCGCAGGCGCTGTACAACCTCGGCCACCGCATCGAAGAACTGGGCACGGCGGCCTGGCAGCGCTTCCTGCGCTCCTTTCCCGGCAAGTCGCGGCGCGAGGTGCTCACCGACATCGGCCTCGGCAAGCGCCTGCCCGTGATCGTCGCGCGGCGTCTGGTCGACGGCCGCGCTTCGGGCGGGCCGGCTGCGCGCAACGGCGGCGCCATCCGCATCGCGGGCAGCCAGGGGATGGCGATGCAGCTGGCGCGCTGCTGCCGGCCGATTCCCGGCGATCCGATCGTCGGCGTGATCCGCGCCGGCCAGGGCCTGGTCGTCCATACCCACGATTGTCCGACCCTGCGCGGCCCCAAGGCGGGGCGCGGGCCGGGCGGCGCGAGGGAATGGGTGGATGTCGAGTGGGATGCCGACGCGAAAGGACCGTTCGAGGTGCTGATCAAGGTGGTCGCCCAGAACAGCCCGGGGGTGCTGGCGCGGCTCGCGGCCACCATCGCCGAGCACGACATCAACATCAACAACGTGCGCATGGATGCCGACGAAGGCAGCACCACGGCGCTGTATTTCACGCTGCAGGTCGCCGGACGCAGGCATTTGGCGCGTATCCTGCGCAGCTTGCGGCGTCTGCCGCTGGTCGCCCGCATCGGCCGGCTCAAGGAAGATCGCTGAAAGGAAATCAAGGAGACAGCAATGCTCAAGGGTTACGAATCCGATCACACGAAGTTCATGCGCGAATGGCTCGAGCAGCATCCCGAAGAACTCAAGGAACAGCAGAAGGGGCGCGATCTGTGGTGGGATCGCGGCCTTCGCGACCTCGACGAGCAGGCACGCCTCGCCGCCGCCCGTGTGCCGCAGAAGCCCTATTACTATGACGCGAACTGAGTAGCTCCGGTCGCGCTTGGGCGCCGTCCCGCCGG
>CAZPIE010000131.1:0-2310 GCA_964586275.1 uncultured Methyloversatilis sp.
AGAAAACATGAAACGGCTTTTATTCGCAGTCGCGGCGGCGTCCCTGCTGTCCGCCTGCGCCAGCGGTCCGAGCGTGTCGGTGGCGGTGACCAACCGCCCGGTCGCGCAGGACAGCGTGCCGACCAAGGTCGAGGTATTCCGCAGCGCCGAGAAGGTCTATGCCATGACCACCGTCACGGGCGATCTGGCCTCCCCGGCCACCTTGCAGGCCAAGTGGTACAACGGTGCGACCGTGCGTTCCACCAGCAAACCGCAGACCGTGGCGCGCACGCCCGCAGTGGCCTCGTTCATCGTCCCCGCATCGACCCTGGGCGACGGCGCCTGCCGTGTCGATATCTACATGAACGATGTGAAGGTCGGCAGCCAGAAATTTACGGTTGGCGGCAACTGAACGACAGATTCTGAGACAATCGCGGGGGGCCGGTCGGCCCCCCGCTTTTTGTGGAGCACTCCCTTAGTCATGATTCCCGAACTCGGGCATGTCGCCCTGATTGTCGCCCTGCAACTCGCCTTGCTGCAAGCCGCATTTGGTCTGGCCGGGGCTTCCCGCGATAACGCGGGGTGGATGGCCGCGGCGCGTGGCGCCGCCGGCGGTCAATTGCTGTTCGTCGCCATCGGATTCCTTGCCCTCGTCTGGTCGTTTGCGGTGAACGACTTTTCGGTGATGAACGTCGCCGAACACTCCTCGCGCCGTTTGCCGCTGGAATACCGCATCACGGCCTCCTGGGGATCGCACGAAGGCTCCTTCCTGCTGTGGACCCTGCTGATGTCGGCCTGGGCCTTTGCCCTGGTCCTGCTCGGCCGCAAGCTGCCGGCCGACCTGCACACCCGCGTGATCGGCATCCTGGGGCTCTTGAGCTTCTTCTTCCTTGCCTATCTCCTGTTCACCTCGAATCCCTTCATGCGGCTGCATCCGCCGCCGGCGGACGGCAGCGACCTGAACCCGCTGCTGCAAGACCCGGGCATGATCATCCACCCGCCCTTGCTCTACATGGGCTACGTCGGCTTCGCAGTGGCCTTCGCCTTCGCCATCGCCGCCCTGATCTCCGGCCGGCTCGACGCCGCCTGGGCGCGCTGGGTGCGCCCCTGGACGCTGATGGCCTGGGTCTTCCTTACCCTGGGCATCATGGTCGGCTCCTGGTGGGCCTACTACGAGCTCGGCTGGGGCGGCTGGTGGTTCTGGGATCCGAGCGAGAACGCCTCGTTGTTGCCCTGGCTGGCCGGCACGGCGCTCGTCCATTCGCTCGTCGTCACGGAACGGCGGGGCGCCCTGCGCGTCTGGACGGTTTTCCTGGCGCTCCTCGCCTTCGCGCTCTCGCTGGTCGGCACCTTCCTGGTGCGCTCGGGTGTGCTGTCTTCGGTGCATGCCTTCGCGCTCGACCCGCTGCGTGGCCTGTTCATTCTCGTTTTCCTCTGCCTCCTGATCGGCGCCTCGCTGATCCTCTTCGCCAAGCGTGCCGGTGCGATCAAGCAGGTTGCTGCGGCCGGCGATTTCGGCATGGTGTCGCGCGAAACCGCCTTGCTGACCGGCAATGTCCTGCTCCTCGCGGCGCTGGCGACGGTACTGCTGGGCACCCTGTATCCGCTGATCCTCGATGCCTTCGGCCTCGGCAAGATTTCGGTCGGCCCGCAGTATTTCAATGCCGTGTTCGTGCCGATGATGGCGCCCGTGCTGCTGCTGCTCGGCATTGCGCCCTGGATGCGCTGGGGCAGCGAAAGCCTGCCGGAGTTGTTCCAGCGTGTGCGCTGGCAGGCGCTGGCGGCCCTGTCCATCGGCCCGGTCTTGCCCTTTGCTTTCGAAGCCTGGCGCTGGCAGGCGGCGCTGGGCCTGACGCTGGCAGCCTGGATGATTCTGGCCACCGTCTCGGGCCTGCTGACGCGGCGGCGCGCGGCGGGCGGCTTGCCGCTTTCGGCCTGGGGCATGGGCTGCGCCCATGTCGGCCTGGCCATCGGCATCGTCGGCATGGGCCTGGTATCGGCCTACCAGAGCGAGAAGACCGTCGCCATGAAGCCCGGCGACAGCGCCGTCCTCGGTCGCTACGAGTTCGTGTTCCGCGCCGCGGAGGAGGTGCCGGGCCCCAACTTTTCCGCCATGCGCGGCACCCTCGAAGTAAAGAAGAATGGGCAGGCCTTTGCCACGCTGTTGCCGGAAAAGCGCATCTATCTCAAGTCGAAGAAGATGATGACGGAAGCGGCGATCCGCTATGGTTTTGCCGGCGATGTGTATGTGGCGATGGGCGAGCCCTTGCCGGGCGGGACATGGAGCATGCAGTTGTATCTGAAGCCTTTCGTCGGCTGGCTGTGGGGCGG
>CAZPIE010000131.1:2410-4132 GCA_964586275.1 uncultured Methyloversatilis sp.
CCAGGCCCAGTCGAATTACGATGTGGATGGCATGGTCAAGGCACTGGAGGACAAGCTGAAAGCCACGCCCAACGATCCCGAGGGCTGGTATGCGCTCGGCCGCGCCTACATCGCGTTCACGCGTTATGCGGAGGCGGAGCAGGCCTTGGGCAAGGCGACGACGCAGGCCCCGCAGGATGCGCGGATCCTCGCCCAGTATGCCGAGGCGATGGCCCTCAAGCAGGGCAGCCTCGACGGGCGGCCGATGGAACTGATACTGGAGGCGCTGGAAATCAGCTACGAGGAAACCAAGGCGCTGGAACTCGCCGGCCTGGCCGCCTTCCAGAAGGAAAAATGGGCGGAGGCGTTGCACTACTGGCGGCGCCTGCTGAAGCTGCTGCCGAAAGATACCGAGCATCACGAAGCGATCGCCCAGGCTGTCATGACGGCCGAAAGAAAACTGGATATCAGCCTCGGCGGTACCGGCATGGTAGCGCCGCAGCCGCCGGCCGAACCGAAAAAGGCGCCGCACTGATGAAAAGCGCACTACGCTCTCTTGCCGTTTCGCTACCCCTGATATTCCTGCCAGCCGCAGCCCAGGCGGAGTCGTCAAACTATGTCGCGCTCGATGCCAAAGGCAAGAAGACGACACCGAAGGCCGGTCCCCGTCCGCATCCCTGCGTGCTCGATACCGCCACCGGCCTGGTCTGGGAAGTCAAGACCGGCGACAGGGGGCCGGGCGACAAGCGCTGGACCTATACCTGGTACAACGCCAAGCTGGCCGAGGAGCGCCTTCCGGTCGGCTATGCCGATGGTGGTAGCTGTTCACACCAGGGCAGTTGCGATACCACCGGCGTGGTCGTCGCCGCCAACAAGCGCCGCCTGTGCGGTTTCAACGACTGGCGACTGCCGACCGCCGACGAGCTGGCCGGCTTGTTGCGTCCCGAATTGCCGAAGAAAATCGACGAGCGCTTCTTCCCCAACTCGCTGGCCGACTACTACTGGACGGGCACCTACGTCGCCCTCGAGGTGGGCGGGGCGATGTTCGTCAGCTTCGAACATGGCATGATTCTCGCCGGCAACAGCGCCTCGGCCGCAGCGGTACGACTGGTGCGCGGCCCGGTCAAACCCTGAGCGGAAGGGCGGACGGTCTGGCGACCGTCCGGCTCAGCGCGGCAGATCCACGGGCAGCCGCGAGATGTAGTCCGAAACCGCCGCGATGTCATCGTCGCTGTACCGGCGTATCGCCTTGACCATGTCGGGGTTGGCGTTCTTGCGCGCCCCATCGCGGATCAGGATGCTCTCGCGCAGCAGATAGCGGTAATGCTGTCCGGAAACGCGCGGAAAGTAGCGGTGAGGATCGCCTTCGCCGCGCGGCCCGTGGCAGGTGGCGCAATCCATCACGTAGAGCCGTTCGCCGCGCCCCAACTCGTCGCCACGGCCCTTGCCATTGTCCGGGGGTACGGGCAACGTCGTCAGATAAGCGGCGATGTCGGCGATTTCCTGCACGCCGATGGCCTGGTGATCGGCGAAGGGCAGCATCTTGGGGTTGCTGCGGCGGCCCGAACGCACGTCGGCGATTTGCTTGATCAGCACGGTAACGTGTTGTCCGGCGAGGCGGGGGTAGCTGCCGTCCGCGCGTCCGAGCGCGCCGACGCGGTGGCAGCCCTGGCAGATGACGAAGGCTTCCTCGCCGCGCGCGCGGTCGCCCTTGAGACGCAAGGCTTCGGTCAGTTCAGGGTA
>CAZPIE010000132.1:0-4129 GCA_964586275.1 uncultured Methyloversatilis sp.
CTAAGATTGCCGTCACCACAAAACAAGAAAAAGGGAGTTCGCGATGAGCCTCGTTACAGCCAACGGGCTGACCAAAACCTACCGCGCCGGCGATATCGACATACCGGCCATCAAGGGCGTCGACTTCGCCATCGAGCCGGCGTCCTTCGTCGCTTTCGTCGGCCCTTCGGGCAGCGGCAAGAGCACGCTGCT
The DNA here is from genome assembly GCA_964586275.1 of uncultured Methyloversatilis sp. GTDB lineage: Bacteria > Pseudomonadota > Gammaproteobacteria > Burkholderiales > Rhodocyclaceae > Sulfuricystis. Next base: position 193 of record CAZPIE010000132.1, read on the forward strand.
CAACATGGTCGGCTGCCTCGATCATCCGAGTTCCGGCACGCTCAAGGTGCTCGACACCGATATCGCCACGCTGAACCGCAAGGCCGCGGCCAAATTCCGGGGCGAGCACATCGGCTTCATCTTCCAGGACTTCAACCTGATCCCGGTGCTGACCGTCTTCGAGAACGTCGAGTACCCGCTGCGCATGGTGCAGAACTGGCCGGCCGAGAAGCGCCGCGAACAGGTGCTGCGCCTGCTCGACGCGGTGGGCATGCGCGACCAGGCGGCCAAGCGTCCCGACCAGATTTCCGGCGGCCAGAAGCAGCGCGTCGCCGTGGCGCGCGCGCTGGTGAGCAACCCGAAGCTGGTATTGGCCGACGAGCCGACCGCCAACCTCGACCACGACACCGCCTACCGCATCCTCCAGCTGATGAAGAAGATGCGCGACGAGTCCGGCACCACCTTCGTTTTCTCCACGCACGATGCGAAGATCATGGGCGAGGCCGAAACCACTTTTGTGCTCGAAGACGGGCGCCTGCAGAATGGAGGTCACCATGCTTGACGTGCTCGCCATCGCCACGCGCAACCTGCTGCGCTACCGCCGCCGCACGCTGCTGACGCTGCTGCTGATCGTCATCGGCATGGTCGCGGTGCTGTTGTTCATCGCCGTCGCCGGCTCGTTCAAGGCCATGATGGTCGGCCAGATCACCGATTCGGTGCTTGGCCACGTGCAGGTGCATCGCAAGAGCTACGTCGCCTCGATCGACAACCTGCCGCTCAACCTCAACATGCGGCCGAACATGCTCGCCAAGGTTGAAGAAGCCCTCAACGGCAATCCGGCGATCGCCGCCTGGTCGCCGCGCGTCAAGTTCGGCGGCATGTTCAGCAACTTCGCCGAAACGACCAGCATCCGCATCAACGGTATCGACCCGGAGCGCGAGGCGGCAACCGTGCCGTTGCTGCCCGGCCGCATGGTGGAAGGCGACAAGAGCGGCGCGCTGGTCGAGCGCGGCCAGATCGTCATTCCGCAATTGCTTGCACGCGGCATGAAGACCAAGGTGGGCGACACCGTGGTCGTGGTCGCCACCAACCGCGATGGCTCGGTGAACGGCAAGACCTTCGTCGTGCGCGGCGTGCTCGAAGGCGTCACCGGCCCCGGCGGGCGCGACGGCTACATCCACCTCGACGACGCGCGCGAGCTGTTGCGCATGAGCGAGCCCGAGGTCAGCGAGATCGTCGTGCGCCTCAAGGATTTCTCGCGCATCGCGCAGACCGGCGCGCAGCTCAAGGCGGCGGTCGAGGGGCTGACCAACAAGGAAGGCAAGCCGATGCTCGAGGTGCACGAGTGGACGCAGCTGTCGCCCTTCGCCAACATCGCCAGGATGATCGACCTGATGACGCTGTTCATCAAGATCATGCTGATCTCCATCGTGCTGGTCTCGGTGATGAACGTGATGATCATGGCGGTGTTCGAGCGCATCCGGGAGATCGGCACCATCGCCGCCATCGGCACGCCGCCGTCGCGCATCCTCTCGCTGTTCCTCGCCGAGGGGCTGATGCTCGGCCTGGTGGGCGCCGTGGCCGGCATTGGCTTCAGCCTGGCGGCGATCTTCGGCATCAATGTGTGGCAGCCGACCTTCGATTTCGGTCAGCAGAAAGGGCTGGTAATGGCGCCGAGCATCGCCGCCGGCGACGTGTTGACCATTGCCGCGCTGGTGCTTGTCGTCGCCGTGATCGCCAGCCTGCAGCCGGCGTGGAAGGCGTCGCGCATGGACCCGATCGGTGCCCTGCGCCACGTCTAGGCCACATTCAGGAAAAACACCATGAAGAAACTGTTTGCCTTGCTGTCCTTTCTGCTGGCCTTTCCGGCCCTGGCCCTCGACGGCATCGAAATCCTCAAGAGGGTCGACCGCAACCTCGAACCGGAATCCTCGGAATCCCTGCGCAAGCTCATCAACGTCGAGCCGGACGGCCGCAAGAAGGAGTTCGTCCTCTACACGGTGCGCAAGGGGCGCGACCAGGTGGTCGGCCTCTTCCTCGCGCCGGAGAGCGACAAGGGCCGCGCCACGCTGCGCCAGGGCGACAACATGTGGCTCTACATCCCCGAGGTCGGCAAGCCGATGCGCATTACCAGCATGCAGTCGGTGACTGGCGGCGTCTTCAACAACGCCGACATCCTGCGCATCGACTACACCGCCGAATACAACGTCGAAGCGCTCGCCGAGGAAAAGGGCCTGCATCTGCTGACGCTGAAGGCGAAGACCGGCGAGATCGCCTACGACAAGCTCAAGATGTGGGTGGACAAAAAGACGCTGCTGCCGGTCACCATCGAGTGCTACGCCGCCAGCGGCATGCTGATCAAGACGCTGCATTTCAAGGACATCAAGGACTTCGGCGGCGGCATCCGGCGTCCCGCCACCATCGAGACCGACAGTCCGCTCTACAAGGGCTACAAGTCGGTGATGATCTACGGCCAGATCAGGAAGCGCGAGTTCCAGGACGAAGTGTTCACCCTCAACTATCTGCCGCGCGTCGGGGATTTGCGCAAGTGAGGCGCCAGTGAAACGCTTGCTGTTGCTGGCCGCCGCACTTTCGCTCGGCGCACACGCGGAGGAGTTCAGTTTCGATTCCGCCGCGTTCGAGAAGAAGCCCTTCGAGTTCGGCGGCTACCTCGAACTCAAGGCCGACCGCGCCTGGCTGAATCCGGCCGGCAGCTTCTACAAGCTCAATGGACTCGACCGCGGCACGCTCGACCGCAACACCGCGACGCTCAAGCTCAACGCCAAATTCACGCAGGGCATCGCCAGCCTGAATCTCAGGGGCGCGGCCGAAGTGCGGCGCGACGACTTGGCCCGCGAACGCAACGAGCGTTTCGACGAAGCCTACGTCTCGTTCAGGCCCGATCCCGGCTTCACGCTCGACATCGGCAAGATCGCGCTCAAGTGGGGCAAGGGTTACGCGTGGAATCCGGTCGGCTTCGTCGAGCGGCCCAAGGACCCGAACGACGTCGAGCTGGCGCGCGAAGGCTTCACGATGGTGACGGCCGACTTCATCCGCAATTTCGAAGGCGATCTCAAAACTGTGGCGTTCACCCCTGTGTTGATACCGGTAGGCAGCGGGCACAACAGCGGCTTCGGTGCGCCGAACCACATCAACGCCGCCGCCAAGCTCTATCTGCTCTACAAGGACACCGACATCGACTTCACCTGGCTCGGCAGCGGCAGCCGCACGGCGCGCTTCGGCGTCGACTTCTCGCGCAACCTGACCAGCAACTTCGAAATCCACGGCGAATGGGCGCGCATCCGCGACTTCGAACTGCGCAGCATCGATAGTGCCGGCAACGTCAGCGCCACGACGCGCGACGTCACGAGCGCGCTGGTCGGCCTGCGCTACCTCACCGAAAACGACACGACCTGGATCGCCGAGCTCTACCGCAACGGCACCGGCTACACCGAAAGCCGGCTGACGGATTTCCTCGCGCTCGCGGACAGCACCAACCCGCTGCTCTTCAACCAGGCGAAACAGATCAGTCCGGCCTACGCGCGCGCCAACGCGGGGCGCGACTACCTCTACCTGCGCGCGAGCCAGAAGGAACCCTTCGACATCGTCTATTTCACGCCGTCGGTTACGCTGATCGCCAACCTGGCGGACAAGAGCTGGTCGATATCGCCGGAACTGCTCTATACCGGCATCACCAACCTCGACCTGCGCCTGCGCGCCACCTGGCTGCACGGCGACGCCTACAGCGAGTTCGGCGCGAAGCAGAACAAGCGCCGGCTGGAATTGCTCGCCCGCTTCTACTTCTGAGTGCCGTCCCCATGAGGGCGGCGGTCCGGATGGTGCCGTCCCGCCGGCGCCGACTTTCGGCGAAAATGCGCGCATGTCACGTTTTGCCATTCTACTTTGCCTGTTCCTGGCGCGCGCCGCGGGTGCGGCCGACACCCCCGCCATCGCCGCC
>CAZPIE010000133.1:0-4120 GCA_964586275.1 uncultured Methyloversatilis sp.
CGCGGCGAGCGTATCGACGAGCTCCAGCAGCTTGCCGGCGGCGTCGGCCGCCGGCTGCGGATCGAGCAGCTGCGAGCCGATGTGGCAGGCGATGCCGCGGATGCGCAGATGCGGCAGCGCCTGAGCGCGCCGGTACAGTGCCGCGGCCTCAGCGAAGGGCACGCCGAATTTCGCCGACTTCAGGCCGGTGGAAATATAGGGGTGGGTCTTCGGGTCGACATCCGGGTTGACGCGCAAGGCGATGGCGGCCTGCTTGCCCGTCTCGCCGGCGACGTGGTCCAGAAGTTCCAGCTCGCTGGCGGATTCCACATTGAAGCAATAGATGTTTTGCTGCAGCGCCGCGCGCATTTCGGCGCGCGACTTGCCGACGCCCGAAAACACCACCTTGCCTGGATCGCCGCCGGCCGCGATGACGCGCGCCAGTTCGCCGCCGGACACGATGTCGAAACCGGCGCCGAGCTGGGCAAACAGCTTGAGGATCGACAGGTTCGAATTGGCCTTGACGGCATAGCAGATACGGGCATTGCGGCCGGCCAGCGCGTCGCGATAGCCGCTGTAAGCGGCGACGAGCGCACTGCGCGAGTAGACGTAGCAGGGCGTGCCGAAGCGCTCGGCAATGCTGGCGAGCGGGACGGCTTCGATGCGGAATTCGGGTGAAGCGTTGATGATTGGGTTCATTGGGCAGCGGGTTTGGATTCGGCCGGGACCGGGCTGCTATGATCGGATGACTTTGCGGCCGCGGGCTTTCCCGGCGTGCCGACCGGTGCGGTGGGCAGGGTGAGATCGCCTTTGTTGCCGCACCCCGCAAGCATCGGGACGGCGGAGGAAATCAGGCAGCAGCAGGCGAGCGTGCGGATGTGCGTTTTCATGGCGAAATGTTACAACACGGAGGCGATGTGGAAGAACGTGAGTTCCTGGCCTTGGCGGATGCGGAGCTGGCAAGCATCGAAGGCGCGCTGGAGCGGTTGCAGGCTGAGACGGACGCTGACTGGGATTTCGAGATCAAGCCGGGGGGCATCATCGAGCTGAACTTTGCCGATGACAGCAAGATCGTCATCAATCGCCATGTGGCCGCGCGGGAGATCTGGGTTGCCGCGAAGTCGGGCGGTTTCCACTTCAAGCCGCCGGCAGGCGCTGGTGCGCACTGGCAGGATACGCGCGACGGCAGCAGCCTCGCGGCCGTGCTGGCGCGCTGCATCGGCGCACAGTCGGGCGTGCCGGTGCGCCTCGACGGGTAGTCAGCGGTCGCGTTCGGGGGCGACTGGCCGCACCTGGGCATCCTGTACCGGGGCGGCGGGTTCCTTGCCGAACGGCCGCAGGAAGTCGGGCAGGAAGGAATCTTTCTCGGCAGGCGGTTCGGGCAGCAACTCCCGATAGACGTAATCAACAACGGGCGCTCCGGTGGCCGGGTCATGGCCTTCGACGCGCTGCATGCCTGCCGGCATCTCGATCTTCATTTCCGGGACGTCCTTGAGCGCGGCCTGCATGAAATCGATCCAGATCGGCAGGGCAGCCCGCCCGCCCGTTTCGCCATTGCCCAGCCGCCTGGGCTGGTCGAAGCCCATCCAGGCGATGCCGACCAGCGATGGCTGGTAACCGCAGAACCAGGCATCCACGTAATCGTTGGTGGTGCCGGTCTTGCCAGCCAGGTCCGGGCGTTTCAATACCTGCCCTGCGCGCGCTGCGGTGCCGCGCCGCACGACGTCCTGCAGCATGCTGTTCATCAGCCAGGCATTGCGTGCGTCGATGATGCGCAGCGATTCGTCGCCGGCCTGCACGGGGTTGGTTTCGGCCAGCACCTTGTCGTTGGCGTCGAGGATCTGCTTGATGATGAAGGGCTCGATCTTGTAGCCGCCGTTGGCGAGCACGGCGTAAGCGGCCAGATGCTGCCAGGGCGTGACGTTGCCCGCGCCGAGGGCGAGTGTCAGGTAAGGGGGATTCTTGTCGGCATCGAAGCCGAAGCGCGTCACGTAGTCCTGGGCATAATGAGGCCCGACCGCGCGGACCAGCCGGATCGAAACCATGTTCTTCGATTTCGTCAGCGCATTGCGCAGGGTCATCGGGCCCTCGTACTTGCCGTCGTAGTTCTTGGGTTCCCAGGCCTGGCTGCCGGTTTCCTCGGCGGACACCGACAGGGGTTCGTCGGGGAACACGGAGAGCGGCGTGTAGCCTTTCTCCAGTGCCGCGGAATAGACGAAGGGTTTCATGCTGGATCCGGGCTGCCGCCAGGCCTGGGTGACATGGTTGAACTTGTTGGTGGCGAAGTCGAATCCGCCGACGAGGGCACGAACCGAGCCATCTTGCGGGTTCGCGGCGACGAAAGCGGCCTCGACTTCGGGCCATTGGGCGATCTGCCAGCGGCCGTTGCCGTCCTGGTTCAGCCGGATGATGGCGCCGCGCCGCAGGCGCCTGTTGGGCGGCGCCTTGCTGTCGAGCATGGCTTGGGCGAATTTCAGGCCGGCGCCGTCCACGCTGACGATCTCGCCCCCCGGCAGATAGGCGCGCAGCTTGGCCGGACCGGCTTCCAGCACCAGTGCCGCCCGGAGATCGGGTTCATCCTGAACGTCACCGATCAGGTCTTCGAGTTGGTCGTCATCGTCGCTGGTGATCGACTTCATGTCTACATAGGCCTCGGCGCCGCGATAGCCATGACGCCGGTCGTAGGCGATGACGGCCTGGCGCAGGCTGCGATAGGCGGCTTCCTGCTCCTTGCGGGTCAGCGTCGTGATGACCTTGATTCCCGAGGTGTAGGCGTCAGGGAAGGCGTCGACTGCGATCTGGCGCGCCATTTCCGCGACGTGGTCGGCCTTGAGGGCGAAATTGTCGATCTGCCGGCGCACCTGCAGGGGTTCCCGGCGGGCCTGCTCGTATTGCGCCGCGTCGATGAAATTCAGTTCGTGCATGCGCCGCAGGACATACTGCTGACGGAGTTTTGCCCGCTTCGGGTTGGCGACCGGGTTGAAACTCGAGGGTGCCTTTGGCAGGCCGGCGAGCATGGCTATCTCGGCGATCCCGAGATCCTTGATGTCCTTGCCGAAGTAAATGCGGGCCGCCGCCGCGAAGCCATAGGCGCGCTGGCCGAGATAGATCTGGTTCAGGTAGATCTGGAGGATTTCATCCTTCGACAGGCTGTTTTCGATTTTGAAGGCCAGCAGAACTTCGTAAAGCTTGCGGGTCAGCGTCTTTTCGGAGCTCAGGAAAAAATTGCGGGCCACCTGCATCGTGATGGTCGAGGCGCCCTGACGTTTGCCTCCGCCGACGAAGTTCGCGAAAGCGGCACGCAGGATGCCCATGCTGTCGACGCCGGGATGCTGATAGAAACGCTCGTCCTCGGCGGCGAGGATCGCCTGCTTCATGGCCTCGGGGACGTCCCGGACGCGGACGAAATGCCGCCGTTCCTCGCCGAACTCCCCGATCAGATGCCCGTCGGCGGTGTAGACCCGCAATGGAATCTTGGGTCGATAGTCGGTCAGAGTGTCGATCGATGGCAGGCGGGGGTAGGCAAGAATCAGCACCATGCCCAGCAGGGCCAGCGCGGCGAGCAGGGCGCCCAGAATCGCGCCGATCGGCAAAAATAACCAGCGGAGCATGTCTTCGTTCTAATATCGAATGGTGAGGTCGGCAAAGCCGGGATTATAGTGACCCTTTGAAAACCCCCTCCCCGGCAGGAAAATCGGGCGTCTTTTACGATCTGTTGCGTGGATGCGGAGAGAAACATAATCGCGCGCAACTATTCAAAAAATGTCTTTACAGCCGATAAGCTTGCTGCTAGCATCTAAATCGAAGTATTGATTGTTAATGTAATTATCTGAATATCAAGGATAATCTTGGATTTCGACTTTTCGATCCTGAATCCGAAAGCGCGTTCGCTGGTGGGTCTGGACATCAGTTCTTCGGCAGTCAAGATGGTTGAACTGTCAGCCGGGCGCGGCGGAGGTTATCAGTTGGAGTGTTATGCCATCGAGCCGCTGCCCGAAGGGGCGGTGATGGATGGCAATATCTCCAATCATGACGGGGTGACGGAAGCGATCGCCCGCTGCTGGAAACGGCTCGACACTGCGACGAAGTATGTGGCGATGGCCTTGCCCGCGGCGGCGGTGATCACGAAAAAGATCATCCT
>CAZPIE010000134.1:0-4085 GCA_964586275.1 uncultured Methyloversatilis sp.
TTGCCCGGCGATCCTGTGCCCGAAATTCATGCCCTGATGGTCATGGCCGCCGATGCGCACCCCCAGGGATTTCGTGAAATTGGTGTCCGCCTCGACAATGCGGGCCTCGATCATCACCTGCCTGACCGGACGGTCGATCTGCTTCAGCAGGCTGGCGATCATGTCGAGCTTGGTCGGCACGTCGAAGATGAAGACCTGGTTTGTCCGCTTGTCGATGGTGATCGTGCCGCTGTGGGAAAGGAAGCCATCTGCCTTTCCCTTGTCGGCGGCGGGACCGGCCTGGCCTTGCGGGGTGATCATGGTGACGAAATCTTCCGCTTTCAGGTAATTGAGCTGAAACACCTCGAGCCGCGGGGGGTCGGCTGCGACGGCGGATTCCCTTGCCTTGACCAGTTGCTCGTCGCGCGCGACGAGTTCATCCTGGGGGGCGATCCAGATCACGCTGCCGCTCTTGCGCATGGCGAGATTTTTCTGCTGCAGGACGATTTCCAGCGCCTGGTCCCAGGGGACATCGTTGAGCCGCAGAGACACGTTGCCGCCGACCGAATCGCTGATGACGATGTTGAAGTTGGTGATGTCGGCGAAGACATGGAGCAGTTCGCGCAGCGGGATGTTCTGGAAATTGAGGGAAATCACCTCGCCCTGATAACCCTTCTTGCTTCCCTGGAAGAGCTTGTTGGGATCCTCCTTGACCGGTCGCACCTCGACGATGAACTGGTTGTCGGTCTGGTAGGCCGTATGTTCCCAGAGGCCGGTGGGAACGATTTCCATCGTCACGCCATCGCCTTCGGCTTTCGTATTGACCGAGGTAACGGGGGTGCCGAAGTCGACGACATCGAGACGTCGGCGCAAGGACTCCGGCAATTGGGTTTTCTTGAAGCCGACGAACAGCTTGGAGCCCTTCTGGCTGACATCGATCGCGGTATCGCTGGAAGACAAGTCGACGCGGACGACGCCCGCGCCCTCCTTGTTGCGCCTGAACTGGATGTTGCGGACAGTGCTTTCCAGGTCCCTGCCGGTCTGCGCGAAATGCTGTACCGGCGGCGCAGCCGCCGTTCCGAGGTCACTCTGGGCATCGTCGAGCAGGGTAATGAACAGCAGCTTGCCTTCGTTTCTCGCTTCGAAGCGGGAGTTTTTCGCCAGATTCAGCACCAGCCGCGAGCGATCGCCCGCCTGCACCAGGTTGTAGCTGCGCAGAATCCCTTCATTGACGGATTTGCTGCTGTGGCCGAGGCCGTTGTCGGTTCCCGGGAAATCGAAGACGATTCTCGCCGGATTGGCGATGCTGAAGTTGGAAGGGGTTGCATTGACCTCGTTTCGCAGCCCGATTTTCAGGACGGTATTCCCGCCCGCCTTGCCGACCACCAGACTCTCGATGACATTCTGCTTGCCGGTAGCTGGCTGGCCTTGTGCAAACGACAGCGATGAGGCCGCCAACCACATGGCCAGACATGTCCATACGAAGCGCATGATTTTCATTTCTTCGACTCCTTGCCCTGCGACCCTTCCTGTAACTGCAGGGTCATCTGTCTTTCCACCCAATCGGAAGTCTGGCCACTCGGATCCTGCACAATTTCCTTCAGAACGATTTCACTGTCGGTGATATCGACAATGCGGCCAAAGTTCTGGCCCATGTAGTTGCCCTTGCCAACTTGGTACAAGACGCCATCGACCTGCACGACGGCGTGCCGGGCCTTGCTCCTGGTTTTATCGACGACGCCGATGAAGCTGATCGTTTCAAGCGGAAAGCTTTCAAGCTGCTCCTTCGGGCGATCGAAATCGGGTTTGTTGGCGCCGCCGGTTTCCTTTCTTTCCGGCTCGATGCGCAACGCATTGAAAGGATCGATCTTGTCGGCCGCATCGTACGATACGACCGGAAAGGGTTTCAGTTCCGGCAAGGGAGGAATGCCACCCTTCAAGTCACGGGAGGACTCCTCCATCCATTGCTTGATCTCGCCGTGCCCCCGCTCCGCACAGCCGGCAAGCAAGGCCGCCGCCATCAGCCCCAGGACAAGCGCTTTCATTTCTTCGCTCCCTTGGCTTTTTCCTGTTTCTTGCGCGCCGCCATCTCTTCTTCGTCAAGATAGCGGAATGTCTTGGCGGTCGTGGCCAGCGCAAGCACCTCGCCCGTCTTGCCTTGCGTGACATGGATATCGTTCAGGGTCACGATGCGCGGCAGTTTGGCGATGTCGCCGGCAAAGGCGCCGAAATCATGATAAGAGCCGCTCAAATTGACGGTGATCGGCAATTCTGCATAGAAATCCTTGACGACCTCCGCGCCCGGCTTGAACAATTCGAACTGCAACCCCCTGCCCAGCCCCGCCTGGTTGATATCGACCAGCAGTGATTCCATCTCTGCCGCATTGGGAAGCTGCTTCAGGAGTGCGCCGAACGAGCGCTCGATTTCCACCATCTGGTTGCGATAGGCATCGAGGTTCACCGCCTGCTTCTTCTTCGCCAGCCAGTCATCCTTCAGTTTCGCCTCTTCCTGCCGCTTGGCGTCAAGCTCCTCGTACTGAACCTGCCAGCCAAACCATGCAGCCGCCGCGATCAACGCCAGGAACATGCCGGCCAGGATGACGATCCGCGGCACCAGCGGCCAGGCACCGGGGTCCTTCGGGTCCAGCGTCCTGAAGTCTTCCGCGACCGCCTGGATATCGATCTTGGGCAACTCAAATTTCGCTTTCATGGGCATCATGCTCGGCTTTTTCATTTGCCCGCCCCGGGTTTTTTCGCAGTAGCGCCAGGCTGCTCGGCGCTTGACTGCCGCGAGAAAAAGATGCTCATCGAGAACTCGCTCATGCGCCGCTTGGCGACCTGGGCAGCCTTGATTTCGATCAGGTCCGGCCTTTCAAGGATCGGCGACTCATCCAGGTTGTGCATCAAGGTCGATACCCGGGCATTGGACTGGGCATAGCCGACCAGGGTGATTTTCTGGCCTTCCTGCTTGATCGACCTGAGATACACGCCCGCGGGCAGCTGACGCGCCAGCTCGTTGAACAGATGGACCGTCTCGGTGCGGTTCGCCTGCAAGGCCTCGATCACCTGCTTGCGTTGCAAGAGCGACTCCGTCTGCTCCCTCAGCTTCTTGATTTCCTCGATCTGCTTGTCGAGAACGGCAATCTCGCCCTTCAGGAAGCGATTCTTTTCGGCCTGATGTTCGATCATCGCATCGATCAGGCTGTAGCCGACAAACCAGATGAACAGTGCCAGCGTGGCCACCAGGGCCGACAGCGCATAGAACTGCTGGCGCAGCGCCTTGCGTCTTTCTTCGCGATGCGGAAGGAGATTGATGCGAATCACGGATCAAACCTCCGCAACGCCAGGCCGCAGGCCACCATCAGCGACGGCGCGTCCTGCAGCAACTGCTTGGGCCGGACGCGTTGCGACATCGTCATCCTGGCGAACGGATTCGCCATCACGGTGTCGATTTGCGTGCGCTCCGCCACGACCTGGGCGACCCCCGGGAGCAACGCCCCGCCGCCCATCAGCACGATGTGGTCGACTTCGCTGTACTGGGTGGAAGTGAAGAAAAACTGCATGGCGCGCGATATTTCCAGTGCCAGATTGTCCAGAAAGGGCCGCAGTATTTCGGCTGCGTAGTTGTCCGGCATCGGACCGGTACGCTTCAGCGTCTCCGCCTCCTCGTAACCCATACCGTAGGCCCGCACGATATCCTGCGTGAGCTGGTTGCCGCCGAACGCCTGTTCCCGGTTATAGATCTGCCGGTCACCGCGCATGACCGTCACCTTCATGGCATTCGCGCCGATATCGACCAGTGCAAAGATTCTGTCCGCCGTGCTGCCGGAAAACTGATCGCGCACCAGATCGAAGGCGGCAAGCGCCGCGTAGGAATCCACATCCATGACAACCGGTTTGAGCTTGGCCGCTTCGGCGCAGACCACCCGATCCTCGACGCCTTCCTTGCGCGAAGCGGCGATCAAAACCTCCACCTCGTCCGGATCGGTCGGCGTCGGACCGATCACCTGGAAGTCCAGATTGACCTCTTCGAGCGTAAAAGGAATGTACTGATTCGCCTCCGACTCGACCTGGACTTCCATGGCGGATTCGCGCAGACCGGCGGG
>CAZPIE010000135.1:0-4081 GCA_964586275.1 uncultured Methyloversatilis sp.
GCAGGCCCTGCACGGCCGAACCGATGATGGAACCGACGATGGCGGAAGTGATGGGGTCCATGGCCGTTATCATAGCCCCGATTGCGGCGGGCGCGAAACCGCTGGCGGCGCGTTTGTCATGGCGGACGGCTACACCCGGTCGGCGACGAAGGGATTGTTGCGCCGTTCCTCGCCGAAGGTGGACATCGGCCCGTGGCCGGGGATGAAGGAAAAGTCGTCACCGAGGGGAAACAGCTTTCCGCGGATGGCGCGAACCAGGGCGTCGTGGTTGCCGCGCGGGAAATCGGTGCGCCCGATCGAACCGGCGAACAGGACATCCCCGACGAGCGCCAGTTTCGACGGCCGGTGGATGAAGCAGACATGGCCCGGCGTGTGTCCGGGCGTGTGCAGGACGTCGAGAGTCATCCCGCCGACCGTCACCGTATCGCCGTCCTCCAGCCAGCGGTCAGGCCGCAGCGCCGGCGTGTCCGGAAAACCGAACATGCGGCACTGCTCGGGCAGCTGGTCGAGCCAGAACGCCTCCTCGCGCTGCGGCCCTTCGATGGGCACGCCCAGGCGACGCGCCAGCTCGGCGGCGCCACCGACATGGTCGATATGGCCGTGAGTCAGCAGGATCTTCTCGACCGCGAGTCCGTCGTCGGCGACCGCGGCGAGAATCTCATCGACGTCGCCGCCGGGATCGACCACCGCCGCGCGGCGCGTGGCCTCTTCCCAGATCAGGCTGCAGTTCTGTGCGAAGGGCGTAACGGGCAGGATCAGATATGCGAGCATGCCCGCGCCTCAGTGCGCCATGAAGGAGATGCCGTAGAGCAGCGCACCGGCGATGATGAACAGGATCAGGACGATCGTCTTCCAGGGGAGGCGTTTCTCGGCATAGGGGTCGGTGAGCGCGCGCTCGGAGCCGTCCGGCAGCGCGGCCAGCTGGGTCAGCGAGGTGCCGAAGGGGATGTTGATGCGCGCCCGCGCATTCACCGCCCAGCCGTTGGCGTCGAGCAGCGGGCCGAGGTTGCGCGCGCGCAACTTGAACCAGGCGACGATCACCGCCGGGCCGGACACCATCAGCAACAGGCCGGCCAGCGCGATCGGCAGCTGCCACCACTTGAGACCGAGCAAACCGGTGACCACTGCGGCAACGGCCGTGCCGATCGCGCCGACGGCGAGGCCGATCGCCGCGAAGATGCCGGCGAACTTGCCGACGTCGAAGGGCGTGGGCGCCGGTTTCGCAGTTGGCGCCTCGACCTTCTTGCCGACGCCGGCGGCCGTTTCGGCGAGCTTGCCCTCGACCGCGCCAGCCTTGCTGGCAGCGAGCTTCTGCAGCTGCTCGGCGACCATGCGCGCGAGCTTCTTGTAGGGCGACCAGAAGGCCTGGCGCAGGCTGATCGGGTGGTCGACAATCTTGACGATGGTCGCGTCCCAGTCCTTGCCTTCCCGGTCGTAGAACACGCCGTTCCTGCCGACCATCAGCTGGTCGCTGTCGCCGGCGGTGAAGGCGGCCGCGATGCTGCGCCGCTCGCCGGGCCGCACGCAGTCGCAATAGACGAGGCACAGCCGCGACAGCGAGGCCAGCGCCGCGTGCTTGCCGGCGTCGTTGACGGCGACCACCAGCTCGCAGGCGCGGCCGTCGAGGTAGAGCGTGCCGATCTGGAAGGTCGCCTGCCCCTGGCGGGAATAGAAATCCTTGAAAGCGACGAAGTTGTTGGCCAGCTTCATCAGGTCGCGGCAATAGCGGGCGAGGCGCTCGAGCGCCAGCACGCCATCGCCGGCGGCGGCCGGATCGGGCCTGGCGGCGAGCCAGGCGGCATAGGGGGCGAACTGGTCCTTGAGGCCTTGCCAGTCGGCCTCGCTGAGGCTGTCGCGCGCGCCGAGCAGCGGGATGACCGCCTGGTCGCGCAGGGCGGCGAGCGCGCCGGTCCAGGCCGGGTTCACGCCGGCGGACAGCGGCAGTGCCGTATCACCCGCGCCGACTTTTGCGAGGGGCAGATCGGCAGCGGAACCGGCGGCGAGCACGCCGGCGGAAAGGGCCTTGAACGCATCCTCGGAAGCATTGAGCATCGCCGCGGCGCGCTCGTCGAAGGCGGCGAGCCGGCAGCGCATGAAGAAATCGTCGACCTTGGCGGCGACCGCCTGCACGGCCGCGTGCGCGGCCTCGGTCGCGGCGCCGAGCGGGAGTACGTCCTGGCCGGCCGCCTCCCAGGCGGCGAACGCCTGCGCGGCGACGCGCGCCTGCGCGGCACTGGCCGCCTCGACGGTGATCGCGGCGTCGCCGCTCGCCGCGAGGATCTCGCGCGCAGCAGCGGCGATCGCCGCGCCTTCGTCGTCGTCGGCACGGATCGCGGCGAGCGGCAGCGGGCCGCCGGCCAGCGGCGCGGCATCGGCCAGGCGCGCGCCGGCCCACGCGACGGCGGCGATCAACTCGGGCGCGCGGATGTGACCGTCGCCGTCGCTGTCGATCAGCCCCAGCGTGCGGCGGTCGAATTCGGTGCCGGCCACCGGGCAGGACAGCGCCACCCATAGTTTCTGGTCGAGCGCGCCAATGGCAAGCAGATCCTCGGGGGTGTCGATGCGCGGTTGGTCGAAGCCGCCGGTGCGAAAGAATTTCCAGCGATGGTTTGCGTTCGTCATGTCATCCTCGATGGCAATAGCCGCGCACGCGCGCGGCGGGTTGCGGGCTCCCGGATCAGGCTGCGGTTCTGGAGGTGGGAAACGACAAAATAAGGTAATTCATGGCGCGATCTTATCCCATGGCCGCGCCTGCCGACCGTATAGCATCGCCCATTAACCCATCGGAGGGGTCAATCATGAGCAACGACAACTCGTCCATTCTGCGCCGGCTGATGCTCGCCTATCTGGGCTTCGGCCTCGGCGTGGCGATGGTATTTCCTTTCTACGCCGCCTATTTCGTCGAGTGGAAGCCCGGCATGCTGCCCTGGTTCGTGGCGGGCTGCGTGGTCGCCGGCCTGTCGATCGGCGTCGTCAACTACTGGCTGCTGAATCTCATCCTGCTCAGCAAGCTAAGACGCATCGCCGAGGTGGCGAACCAGATCTCCAACAAGGATCTCACGCATTCCTGTTCCATGCGCAGCGCCGACATGATCGGGGAGATCATCAGCAGCTTCAATGCCATGGCCACCAACCTGCGCAACCTGCTCGGCGAGACGGGCAAGCTGTCGCACAGCGTGAGCCACGATTCCCGCGATCTCACCGCGTTCTTTTCCGGCGTCGCGCATCAATTGTCCGAACAGTCGGGGCAGGTCGACGGCATCCGCCGGGCCGTCACCGAACTGACCGAAACCGTGAGCGCGATCGCCGATCGTGCCAATGCCACGGCGAGCCGCGGCCGCACCGCCGCCGAACAGGCCACCGCCGGCAACCAGATCGTCCTCGCCACCATCGAGGGGATGGAGCAGATCAGCAGCCGCGTCGGCGCGGCGGCCAGCGCGGTGGAAGACCTGCGCGCCCGCAGCCAGCAGATCAACGCCATCGTGCGCACCATCCACGACATCGCCGACCAGACCAACCTGCTGGCCCTGAATGCTGCCATCGAGGCGGCCCGCGCCGGCGAACAGGGCCGCGGATTCGCCGTGGTCGCCGACGAGGTGCGCAAGCTGGCGGAACGCACCACCAGCGCCACCGGTGAAATCAGCGCGATGCTCGGCGCGATCCACCAGATGATCGACCAGACCGTCAAGACCATCGGCGAAGGCGCGCAGACTGCCGCCGTCGGCGTCGCCAAGGCCCGCGAGGCGGGTACCGCGCTGACCGAAATCGTCGCGAGCTCCAGCGAAGTCAACCACCTCATCGACGAGATCGCCCAGGCCACCGAGCGGCAACAAAGCAGCGTGCATCTGGTCGGCGACAGCATCACGCGCATCGCCGAGCTGATCGGCCAGATCCGCGACGACGTCCAGGATGGCGCCCGGCGCGCCGCGACGATGGCCGAAATGGCCGGCTCGCTGGATCGCAGCGTCGCCGAATTCAGGGTCGAAAAATAGTCGCGGACACGACCTCCCCGCTCGTCGTCGACCGGCTCGTCAAGTCCTACGACGGCAAGCCCGCCGTCGATGGCCTGTCGTTCGCGCTC
>CAZPIE010000136.1:0-4074 GCA_964586275.1 uncultured Methyloversatilis sp.
GTGGCCAGTTCGGCGGCGGTTTCGTAATAGCGCGCCACGCGCAAAAGTTGCGGCAGGCGCTGCGCGCTTTCGGGCGCCATGCCGGCGCGGTTCAACTGGGCGATGAAGTCGGCGATGGCCATCGACAGCCGGTCGGCGATCTGCCGGTTCTGTTCGAGCTGCGGGGGCGCTGCCGCGAAGGCGGCGCGCACCGTGGCGAGCGCGATGCCGCCCAGGCGATGCAGTTCGCGCGCCAGCGCGTCGAGCGCCAGGGCCGGCACGGCGAGCACGGTCTTGTCGAGGTAACGCGGCCGCGCCGCGTCTTCTTCCGCGCTCCTGAAACGCAGCAGCAGGAAATCGGTCAGCCGGCCAGCCAAGGGCCAGATGAGGATCACGCCGAGAATGTTGAAGACGGTGTGGAACAACGCGAGCTGGGCGGCCGGCGCGGCATCGAGAGCGAGCAGCGCGCGCACGAAGCCGAGGAAGCCCAGCAGCCAGGGCAGCAGCAGCAGGGCGACGACGCCGGTCAGCACGTTGAAGAGAATGTGCGCCGCGGCGGCGCGCTTGGCGTTCGAGGTCGCGCCGATGGCGGCGATCAGCGCCGTGACCGTGGTGCCGATATTGGCGCCGATGACCACGGCGGCCGCCCCCTGAGCCGCTATCAGGCCGCCCTGGGCGGCGGTGAGGGCCACCGCCAGCGAGGCGCTCGACGACTGCATCAGCACGGTCAGTACGATACCGATCAGCACCAGCATCAGCACGTCGAGGGGGCCGCTGCCGTCGGGCATCCGGAAGTCGGTCGCCAGCACCGCAAACGCTTCCTTGAGCATGTCGATGCCGAGAAAGAGCACGCCGAAGCCGGCCAGCGCCATGCCCAGCGCGCCGCGCCGACTGCCGTCGCCGGTCAGACGCAACAGCATGCCGACGCCGATCAGCGGCAATGCAAGCACTTCGATCTTGAACTTCATGCCCACCAGGGCCACCAGCCAGCCGGTCATCGTCGTGCCGACGTTGGCGCCGAACATGACCCACAGCGCTCCACCCAAGGACAGCAGACCCGCATTGACAAAGCCGATCACGGCTACCGTCACTGCGCTGGAAGACTGCACCAGCGCCGTGACCAGGATGCCCAGGCTCAAGCCACGCAGGCGCGTGCCGGTCGAGCGGGCGAGGATGCGTTCGAGCGCCGGGCCGGCGGCGAGCCGCAGGCCGTCGGTCATCAGCCCCATGCCGAGCAGGAAGAGGCCGACGCCGCCGGCGAGGCCGCCGATCAAAGCAAAACTGTCCATGCGGCCAATTGTTGCACGATCGGCGCGTAACCATGCCGTCCCGCCAGCGCCGACTTTCTATGGCCCCGGCCGGCGGCGCCAGAACAGCTTCTCCACCTCGACGGCGAGGAATATCAGCACGCCTGCCCCGACAACGCGCAGCCAGGTCTCGGCATCGAGGCGATCGGTGCCGAACAGCGCCTGTTTGACCGGCAGGTACGTCATCGCCAGTTGCAACATCGCCAGCACCGCAATCGCCTGCAGCGCGATGCGGCTGCCGAAGAGCCCCTCTTTCGACAGCACGGAACCGGTCAGGCGGCGGCAGTTGAAAAGATAGACGATCTGCCCCATGACCAGCATGTTCACCGCTGCGGTGCGCGCGAATTCCAGTTCCATGCCGCGCCCGATCTCCCACAGGAACATGCCGAACGACGTGGCAACCAGCAGCACGGTGACGAAGCCGATGCGCCAGAGCATGAAACCATTCACCAGCGGCTCCCGCGGGTCGCGCGGCGGACGCGCCATCAGGCCCGGTTCGGGCCGCTCGAAGGCGATGGCGAGCGAGAGGGTGACGGCGGTGACCATGTTGACCCAGAGGATCTGTACCGGGGTGATCGGCAGCGTCGTGCCGAGCAGGACGGCGATCAGCACCATCCCCGCCTGGCCGACGCTGGTCGGCAGCACATAGACGACCGCCTTGCGCAGGTTGTCGTACACCGTGCGGCCTTCCTCGACGGCGGCGGCAATGGACGCGAAGTTGTCGTCGGCCAGCACCATCTCGGCGGCCTCCTTGGCCGCCTCGGTGCCCTTGTGGCCCATCGCCACGCCGACGTCGGCACGCTTGAGGGCCGGCGCGTCGTTGACGCCGTCGCCGGTCATCGCCACCACCTCGCCGTTGGCCTGCATGGCCCCGACCAGGCGCAGCTTGTGCTCGGGACTGGCACGGGCGAAGACGTCGACATCGCGTACCGCCTGGCGCAGGGCGGTGTCGTCCATCGCCTCGATCTCGGCGCCAGTCAAGGCTTTGCCGTTGTCGCCGGACAATCCCATCGCACGGGCGATGGCTGCGGCGGTGACGGCATGGTCGCCGGTGATCATCTTGACGCGGATACCCCCCGCATGACAGGCGGCGACGGCGCGCATCGCCTCCTCGCGCGGCGGATCCATGATGCCCGCCAGCGCCAGCAGGGTCAGTCCGTCCTCGACATCGGCGAAGACCAGTTCGCGCCGGCCTTTTTCCATCGGTTTCGCGGCGAGCGCCAGGACGCGAAAACCTTCGGCCGCCAGCAGGGCGATCCTGTCCTGCCAGAAGGCGACGTCGATCGGCTTGTCCTGACCGCCTTCTCTTTGCATCGAGCACATGCCGACGAGGCGTTCGGGAGCGCCCTTGACGAAAGCCAGCACATGGCCGGCATGGTCATGGTGCAAGGTCGCCATGAAACGATGCTCGGATTCGAACGGAATGACGTCGACACGCGGCAGCGCCGCGGCCTCGAAACGCGGATCGAGGCCGGCCTTCAGCGCCAGCGTCAGGAGCGCGCCCTCGGTGGGGTCGCCTTCGAGTTTCCATTCGCCGCCCGCTTCGTGCAGCGTCGCGTCGTTGCACAACAAGGCGATGCGGGCGATGTCGGCGAGTTCGCGCGGATCGGTCTCGCGGCCGGCGGCGGAAAAACCGCCATGCGGCGCATAGCCGACGCCCGCCACGTCGATCAGGCTTTCCGCCGTCGCCAGGCGCTGCACGGTCATCTCGTTCTTCGTCAGCGTGCCGGTCTTGTCGGAGCAGATCGTCGTCACCGCGCCCAGCGTCTCGACCGCCGGCATGCGGCGGATGATGGCGTTGCGGCCGGCCATGCGCTGCACGCCGATGGCCAGCGTGATGGTCATGATCGCCGGCAGACCCTCGGGAATCCCGGCGACCGCCAGCCCGACGGCGGCCAGAAACATCTCGCCCGCGGACCGACCATGCACCCCCATGCCGAAGGCGATCGTCAGCGCGGCGAGCGAGAGGATCGCCGCGGTCAGCCAGCGGCCGAACACCGCCATCTGCTTCAATAGCGGCGTCTCGACCGATTCGACCTCGGCCAGCATGCAGCCGATGCGGCCGATCTCGGTGGCATCGCCGGTGGCGACGACGACGCCCCTGCCCTGGCCGAACACCACCAGCGTGCCCGAATAGGCCATGCAGACGCGATCGCCGATGGGCGCATCCTCGGTCACCGCGTCCGGCGCCTTCTCGACCGGCTCGGATTCGCCGGTCAGCGCCGCTTCATCGATGCGCAGACTGCGCGTGTCGATGAGGCGCAGGTCGGCAGGCACCTTGTCGCCCGATGCGAGCAGGACGATGTCGCCCGGTACCAGAGCGGCGGCGTCGATTTCCTGGCGCCGCCCGTCGCGGATCGCCCGCGCGCGCAACGAGAGCATGTTGCGGATCGCGTCGAGCGATTTCTCGGCCTTGCCTTCCTGGATGAAGCCGATCAGGGCATTGATGACCACCACGCCGAGAATGACGCCGGTGTCGACCCAATGGCCGAGCGCAGCGGTGACGCCGGCCGCGCCGAGCAGCACGTAGATCAGGACATTGTGGAACTGCAGCAGGAAACGCAACAACGGCCCGCGTTTTTTCGGCGGCGTCAGCCGGTTGGGGCCATGCGCGGCGAGCCGCCGGGCGGCCTCGTCCGCGCTCAGCCCGGCAGAAGTGCTGTCGCATTCCGCCAGCGCCGCGGCTGGCGGAACGGCATGCCAAAGCGGGGCGGTCATGATTTCCGCGTCAAGGAGGGTCGTCGGTTTGCATGAAGGCGATAGTCTCACCTTCCCTTCCCAGGTTCAA
>CAZPIE010000137.1:0-4056 GCA_964586275.1 uncultured Methyloversatilis sp.
ACCCGGCCATCCTGCAATGTGATTTCGTAGTGCCGACCGAATGCGGCGGTGATGGCGCCCGCCAGTTTCAAGGCGTGAAGAACAACGCGGCGAGGCGGGCGGCGATCTCCTGCTCGTTCAGCATGGCGCGGGTTCCGGTCGGGACAGCGACTTCAGGTGGGCGATGCGCACGCTCGCCGGCGGATGCGAATCATAGAACAGCGAGTGCAGTGGATCGGGCGTCAGCGTCGCGGCGTTGTCGCGGTAGAGCTTGACCAGCGCGGCGACCAGTTCGCCTCCGTCCGCTTGCTGCGCGGCATAGGCGTCGGCCTCGAACTCGTGCTGGCGCGAGTGCCAGGACAGCAGCGGCCCGAAGGGAAAGCCGAACACCGGCAGCACCAGCGAGAAGAGGATCAGGCCCATCGCCGTGCTGCCCGGTGCCGTCGCGCCGGCGCCGACTTTCAGGCCTTCGTAAAACCATGGCTGGTCGATGAGCTGGCCGAGCAGCCAGAGCAGCGCGAGCGACAGCGCGGACATCACGACGATGCGCTTGACGATGTGGTGGCGCTTGTAATGGCCGAGTTCGTGCGCGAGCACGGCCTCGACCTCGCCGGGCGCAAGCTTCTCGATCAGCGTGTCGAAGAAGACGATGCGCTTGCTGCGGCCGAAACCGGTGAAATAGGCGTTGCCATGCGCCGAGCGCTTCGAGCCGTCCATCACATAAATCCCCCCCCCGAAGCCCTTGCTTCGCTCGGGCCTCCCCCCCAGGGGGGCGGGAAGACGCTTGGGCCGGCCCGGCGAGTCTTCCGCAGGCCCGGAACTGGCGAAGCCGCAGCGCGCCAGCAGGGACTCGATGCGCTGCTTGACCTCGCCTTCGGCGAGCGGCGTGAATTTGTTGAACAGCGGCGCGATCACGGTCGGGTAGAGCAGCAGCACGAGCAGGTTGAACGCCAGCCAGGTCATCCAGACGTACAGCCACCACTGCGCGCCCATCGCGTCCATCAGCCAGAGCACGAGCAGCAGCAGCGGCGCGCCGATCAGCACGGTGAGGATTGTCTGCTTGACGAGGTCGGCGACGAACAGGCCGGGCGTCATCTTGTTGAAGCCGAAATCCGCTTCGAGCCTGAAGGTGCGGTACAGCGCGAATGGCAGGCCGACGAGGAAGCCCGTAACGCCGACGCTGGCGAACAGCGCGAGGCCGTAGAGGTAGGGAGAGTCGGCGAACTGCGTGCGCCAGAAGGCGTCGAAGGCGGCCAGCAGGCCGCCGAAGGTGAAGACGAGCAGCAGGCCGACATCGACCGCGAGTTCGCCGAGGCCGAGCCGCAGCTTGGCGGCGGTGTAGTCGGCCGCCTTCTGGTGGTCGGCGAGCGGAATGCGGTCGGCGAACTCGCCGGGCACGGCGGCGCGATGCGCCGCGACATGGCGCATCTGGCGCAAGGCCAGCCAGACGCGCAGCGCGGTGGTCAGCGCCAGCATGGCGAGAAAGACGGTCGAGAAAACGGCAGCCATGAGTCGGAAAATGGGTCGGGTATGCAAGAATGCAAGCGGCTCACTCTTGGAAGGTTCTCAGTATGGCACAAGACCCAAACGCCCTCGTCTGGCTCGACATGGAGATGACCGGGCTCGATCCGGACAAGGATCGCATCATCGAGCTGGCGATGGTGATCACCAATTCGCAACTCGAAGTGATCGCCGAAAGCGCGGTCTGGGCCGTGCATCAGGACGATCCCGTGCTGGCCGCGATGGACGACTGGAACAAGAAGACCCACGGCAAGTCCGGCCTGATCGACCGGGTCAAGGCCTCGCCCCTCGCCGAAGCCGAGGTCGAGGCGCAGGCGCTGGCCTTCCTCAAGCATTACGTGCCGAGCGGCAAGTCGCCGATGTGCGGCAATTCGATCTGCCAGGACCGCCGCTTCATGGCGCGCCACATGCCGAAGCTCGAGGCCTGGTTCCACTACCGCAACCTCGATGTCTCGACGCTCAAGGAGCTCTGCAAGCGCTGGACGCCGGAAGTCGCCAAGGGCGTCAAGAAGGGCGGCAAGCACGAGGCGCTCGCCGACATCTACGAGTCGATCGAGGAAATGAAGTATTACCGGGCGAATTTCCTGAAGGTCTAGTCGATCCGCCGGTCGAGATACCAGCGCTCCTTGCGGTCGCTGGTGCGACCGCCCTGCCAGACTTCGGTCCAGCCGTCGGGGGGTTTCCGGTTCCTTGCGGCGATCGTCAGGCGCCAGCCGCAGGCCGGCTGGCGGCCGGCGGCCACCGTGCGGATGCCGGCGAAATAGTCGAGCGAAGCGCGGTGGGCGTGGCCGAAATCCCCGCGTTCGATGCAATCGACGCCCTGCGGCAGCGCCTGCTTCAGCGCCAGCGCCACCGGGCGGTAGGTCATCCCGTGGTCGATCCACGCGAGCCAGAGAGCGGAAATCAGCACCCACATCAGGGTGACGCCCGCCGCCCAGCGCAGGCTCGCGCGCCAGCTGGCGCGGCGCAATCCCCAGGTCATCAACAGCCAGGCGAGCGTCGCGATCAGCGCGCCGCCGAGCGCCACGATCCCGTAGTCCGCGGTATGTCCCGGCGCCAGTTTGGCGAAGTTGTTGGCGATCTTCGGCGGCCAGCCGAGCGCCTGGGCGCTGGCGCCCAGCCAGACCAGGGCGGCGACGAAGCTGAAGGTCATGACGCTGAACCAGTCGAAGGCGTTTGCGCCGCCGCGCCGCAGCCGGTCGGCGCCGGCGGCGGCGACCAGCGTCAGCGGCACGATCAGGGGCAGGACGGCGAGGGAGCGCGGCGCGCCGCTGAGGAACCAGGCCAGCGTGATGGCAAGCCCGAACAGTGGCAGCAGCAGGCGATCGACCTGGCGCCGCAGCAGCCAGAAACTCCAGAGCGCGAGCGGCCACAGCGGCCAGACCGCCCAGACCAGTTGCTCGAAATGCCGGCTGACCGGCAGGCCGCGTGCGCGCGTGGCCTCGGCGAATTCGTTCTGCCACCACTGCGTCCAGAAATCCGGCGCGCCTTGCAATAGCGCGAGGGGCCAGAGCGCCAGCAGGGGCAAGGCGCATAGTAGCGTCAGGGCGAGGCCTTTCCAGTCGCGCCGCAGCAGAGGGGCGGACAGCGCGGCAACGGCCATGATGACGCCGACCAGACCATGCGCCATGAAGGCGAGACCCAGGCCGAGGCCGAGGAGGGGGCCGCCCCAGGCCTTGTTTTGCAGGCTCAGGCCGCCGCCCCACCAGGCGAGCGCGGCGCAGGCGAGTCCGGCGATGGCCGGCTGGGCTTCGTGCATCGGCAGCAGCAGGCCCAGCGTGCCGATCGCCAGCAGCGGCGCGATGCGGCCGGCGGCGTCGCCATGGAAGCTGCGCGCCGCGCCGGCAAGAAAAACGAGGAATAGCGCGCCGAACAGCGTCGTGGCGAGTCGGGCGGCGTTGTGAAAATCCAGCCAGCCGCCCAGCAGTTGGCCGAGCAGGGCGGCGACCCAGTGGTAGAGCGGCGCGGTGTGGGGCCAAGGCTCGCCCGCGATGGCCGGGGTCAGCCAGTGGCCGTGGATGGCAAAGCCGTAAGCGATGCCGAGGTGGATCGCGTCCTCGGTCTTCCACGGGTCGTGAGCGGCGACGCCGGTCAGCAGGTAGAGGCCCGCCAGGACGACGATCGCCAGCGTCGGCAGTCGCGGCGAGTTGTCCTGCGAATTGAGCAGCGGGCGGAGATTCATGGGACAGGAAAGCAAAAAAGGCAGCCGCGGCTGCCTTTTCCGATCAGGCTGTCACACCGCTCAGGCAGCGACGCCGGGGGTGCCAGTGCGCTTGTATTTCTGCTTGAAGCGTTCGACGCGGCCGGCGGTATCGACGATCTTCTGCTTGCCGGTGTAGAACGGGTGGCAGGCCGAGCAGACTTCGATGTGCAGCGGCTTGCTGTTGGTCGAGCGCGTCGCGAACTTGTTGCCGCAGCTGCAAGTCACTTCGACCTCGTTGTACTTGGGGTGGATGCCTTCTTTCATGTTCGTATCCTTAAATCCGGAGATGCCCGCTTTCGCGGAAAGCCGCGCATTATCCTGAAAAGCCGCTGAAAAATCAACTGCGATTAGCT